>NZ_CP023449.1:3154415-3466475 GCF_002355275.1 Rhizorhabdus dicambivorans
CTGCTCGGCGTTGAGCACGTCGAGGACGTTGCGGGTACCGACGCCCTGTTCGGCGCGCGTGCCTTCGAGCGCGAGCTCATTGGCCGACACCGCCGCCTGCGAGGAGTCGATCACTCCCAGCGCCGCCTGATAGCGCGAGAAGGCGACACGGGCATCCGCGATCACCGCGCGCTCGGCGGCGGTCTGCGCCTCGATCGCCTGGCTCTTGCGCGCCTGCGCCTGGCGGACGCGGGCGCCGGGCTCTCCGCCCTGATAGAGCGGAATCTGCGCCTGCAGGCCTACCGTCGCGGTCTTGTCGATCTGCTTGATACCGGCCGCGCCGCCAGCGAGCGTGCCCTGATAGTCGACATAGTTGCCGGTACCGAAGGCCGAGATGCGCGGCATCCACTGCGCCTCGGCGACGCCGATGTCATATTCGGCGGCCCTGGTGGCCTCCTTCGCGGCGACGAGATCGGGATTGTTCTCGACCGCCATGTCGACCGCGTCATCGGACGTGGCGGGCAGGCCCGGCAGCGGCGGCGGTGGCGCGAGATTGTCCGGGAATTTGCCCACCACTTCCAGATAATTCTGGCGGCTGGCATCGAGATTGGCCTGGGCCGACTGAAGGTTTGCCCGCGCGCCGGCGAGCCGCGCCTCGGACTGGGCGACGTCGGTGCGGGTGAGGTCGCCGACCTGGAAGCGATCGTTGCTCGCCTGCAGGTTGGTCTCCAGCACCTTGACGTTGTTGGCGTTGAAATCGACGATCTCGGTGTCGCGGATCACGTCCATATAGGCGGACACGACCATGGCGAACACGTCGCCCTCGGTGGCCTGCAGATTGGCGCGGCCCTGGCCAACCCGCGCCTTGGCGGCACGGATCGAATTGCGCACGAACCCGCCCTGGTACAGCGGGATGGTCGCATCCACCGTACCTCCGATCGACTTCTTGGGCTGGGTGAAGCTGTTCGCCGAGCGCTTGACGAAACGGTTATACTGCGCCGTGGCGCTGAGATCCGGCAGGCCCTGGGCGCGGGCGATGCCGACATCCTCATCGGTTGCGCGCAGACCGGCCCGCGCGCCGGTCAGCGTCGGATTCGATGCATAGGCCTGGGACAGCGCATCGCGCAGCGTATCGGCCTGCGCCGGGGCGATGCCCGCCACCGCCGCCATCGCCGCGAGAGAAACGCCCCAGCGGCCCAGCGCCGCGCCCCCAAACATGGCTTTCACTCTATGCTTTCCCTGTCAGAAGCTGAAGGCCGGCGGCTTGGCGAAGCCGGGCAGCACGGCGACATCCGCATCGGCGAAGGATTGCGTACCGAACCCCTTGCCGGCGCGGACGCCCGATATGAGGCGGGTGACGCCCTGGTCGACGATGGCACCCACCAGCCGGCCGCCATCGGCCAGCTGGTCGATCAGCGCCTGCGGAATCTCCTCGACCGCGCCATCGATATAGATCAGCGAATAGGGTGCGCCCTTCCGGCTTCCCGCCGCGGGGGTCGCCTTGATCCAGGTCGCTCCGGGCGCGGCCTTCTTGCCGGCCGCGACAAGATCCGCATCCTCCTCGACCGCGACGACCGATGCGCCCAGCCGCTCCAGCAGGGCGGCGACATAGCCCGTCGCGGCCCCCACCAGCAGGGCGTTGTCACCGGGCCGCACCTGCGCCTGGGTCAGCAACCGCCCCGTCACCATCGGCGAGTTGAGCGCACGGCCGCCGCCGATCGGCAGGGTCAGGTCGGCATAAGCGAGACGGGCATTGTCGCCCGGCACGAAGCGCTCGCGCGCCACATCGCCCATCGCCGCGACGACGCGGGCATCGCTGACGCCGGTGGTGCGCAGCTGGCTCACTACCATGGCACGGCGCATCTGCTCGAAATTCTGCTCGGTCACTGGCTTTCCCGCCTCTTGGTGTATTGGGGATACAATACAGTTGGAAATGCTTCAAGGCTTTATCGCGTTGCCGCATCTCCGCCAAGCGCCATCTCCTCCGCCATGGAGATGCCTGGTTCGGCGACAGGAAGATGCGACCTTGACGGAGGGAATTGCGGACCCTAGAGCCCCCCGCACCACGAAATGCCCTGATTTCCCGGTATGGCCCGATGGCGGAGTGGTTACGCAGAGGACTGCAAATCCTTGCACGCCGGTTCGATTCCGGCTCGGGCCTCCAGGAGACTGTCGCACACCGGCGTCGACCGGCGCACAATCAGCGAAATCGCCCTGTTTTCCGGGAAAAGAGGTGGCGCGTACTGGCGCTCAAGCGCGACTCACGTGGGGGTATCGTAGGGGTAGTCGAACAGAACGGGGCTCGCGGGCACCTTTATATAGATTTGAACGCCTTGTTCTACACGGCGCGGGTGGGCCGAGGATTTTGCCTACCGCCGCCGCCGATGACACCTACCAAGCGGGACGGTACACGCCGCTACACCTTAGCATCGGCGGGTTCTCCAAGGATCGCCTCAATCCTGTCGCGCCGCAACGCGACTAAGGACTTTGTCGGATTTTATTACAGTTTGCGTGGTACCTATCCTTCGTGACGGCCCTGCAACGGTGGAGAATCGAGGAATCCAGTCGGATGGCATGGTTCGTGCTTGGTTTTTGGTAAGCACATGGGGATTGTCTTGAGATGAACGGCCTGAGACTGACCGTTGCAGCGATCTGGGCAAGCGCCGCCATGACGGCGCTACCGGTCCATGCGGCTTATTTCCCGGCGGGATGGGACTCAACCGACCATGTCACCATCGGCAAGGATCAGACCGGTTTCAATTTCGTGGTCGACTATCTTGGCAAAGCGGATGACAGCTACACGTCCAAGCTGAGCGCGCTGGGCAGCTTCACCTTCTCCGGCCTCTCGAACTCGAACAAGACTTGGAACTTCAACTATTCGATCACCAATGATTCTGCATATGATTCGCGGATCAGGTCGTTCGGCTTCGATGTCGATCCGAATGTCCGGAACAATACATCAGGCGCCGTGGGGACAAGCGGCTTCACCTATGATTGGTTGAATGCCAGCTACATCGAGGGCGTCGGCACCATGGACGTCTGCTTCGCGGCGGGCAGCGACGGATGCACCGCGCACGGCTCGGGCGGCATCAACGATGGCAGCACGCTGAACGGAAGCTTCGCGCTCACCTTCGCTACTGTCATGGAAGAGATCGATTTCGATCATTTCGCGATGAAGTTCGTGAGTGTTAATCCTTCGGTGAACGGACAGAATTGGGGTGCCGGTCTCGGCACGATCGCCTCTATCACGCCACCCAACAGCCAACCGATCACCGCGCCCGAACCCGGCACTTGGCTAATGATGCTGGGCGGATTTGGCTTGGTCGGGCATGCCCTGCGAAAGCGGCCAGGAAAATCGTGGCGGCCCCGTATAGCGTAGATAGTTGATGTCCGCCCGGCTTCGGCTCGAGCAGCGCGCGGCGGCGCCTCGAGAGGCGTTCCGTCCTTGCAGGGCAGCATATCGGGGAGCCGCCGCGCTGCCATGCAAAAGGCCGACCGCTCGCCGGTGGGGGCCGGACGAACGATCGGCCGATCTCGCAACGGATCGATGAACCTCCGTCCCGTTGGGGGTAGGAAAGAGGGTATCGAGCGCCCGAAGCTTGCGGCAGGCCCGTATGCGGGCCACCACCAGGCCCATGGACCGCAAAAGTCGGGCCCCGGGCAGTGTCTCTCCGTCTCTGTAACCGTTACACATTGTTGCTGGCGTCGGGGCGAATGAGCGGTGACTCCCGCCTCGGTTCGCGCTATTCGAAACGGTGATGAGCGACACCACCGAGGCGGCGATCGATCGCGGCAAAGCGGAATTGCGGCAATGCGCCGGGCCTGCCGCTGGCCTCAACACCGACCTGATGCGCGAGGAACTGCAGGCCGTCATCGCCTCGCCCGATTTCTCACGCGCGCCGATCATGAAGCGGCTGCTCTCCTTCCTCGTCGGCGAGACCGCAGCCGGTCGCGGCGATCAGCTCAAGGCCTATTCGGTCGCGGTGGACGGGCTCGGCCGGGCGCCCGACTATGACGCGCGGGCCGACAGCTATCCGCGCGTCCAGGTCGGCCGGTTGCGCCGGATGCTCGACAATTACTACGCGTCGAATCAGCCCGCAGCTGGATTGCGCCTGGCGATCCCCAGCGGCCGTTACCGCGTCGCGCTCCAACCCGCGACCGCCGACGCCGAAGCCGCGGCGGCCACAGCCGGCGATGGGGAGATGCTGCCCGAACGGCCATGGCAGTTCGGCTGGCAGATATTCCTTCTCCTCCTGTTGGTCCTGCTGGTTGCGATGGCACTGGTCCGGGTGTTGCCGATGCGCGCCGCCGTCCCCAATGCCGGCCGGGAGCGACCCGTGCTTCAGGTCGGCGGCACCGCGATGGCGCGCGAGGGCCAGTTCGGCAACCTCGTCCGCGTCACCCTGATCAACGGCCTCGCCCGCAGCAACGTCTTCGACCTGCGCGCCCTGCCCCGTTCCGGGCAACGCGATTCCAGGACGCCCGTAGCGCGCTACCGGCTGGGCACCGACCTGATCGAAGGGGATCATCCGCGCCTGTTCCTGCGGCTGTCGAGCGTCGCGCCCGACCGGCTGATCTGGTCCGGCGACATCAGCCTCGCCGGCGTCGGACAGCTCGACGGCGAGGCGCTCGACCGGACGCTGGCGCCGATGATCGCGTCGATCGGCAAGGTCAACGGCCTGATCGCGACACATGAGCTGCAGGCGTATCGGGGGCTGGAGGCCGCCGGCTACAGCTGCCTCCTCCTCTATCACCGCTACCGCAAGGAACGCACGCTCACAGAACTGGACCACGTCCAGGCCTGTCTCGACCGCAGCCTGAAGCTGAACCCGAACAATGCCGAGATGCAGGCCGCGGCGGCGCAATTGACCATCGAGCAGATGGTCAGTTCCGAAACCCCGCCGCGCGATCGCCCCGCCCTGCTTCTGACGGCGCGGCGCCATGCCCAGATCGGCACCTCGATCGATCCGTTCGATGCGTGGGCGAACGCCGCCAGCGCGCGCGTTGCGGTTGCGCGCGGCGCCTGCGCCCAGGCCATCGGTTTCGCCACGCGGGCCGCGCGGATCCAGCCCTACGATCCGGCCCTGCTATCCGACATCAGTGTCTATCTGCTCGATTGCAACGATCCGCGCGCCGAGAGCTATGCGCGCCGTGCCATCGCCCTGGCCGACGATCCCGACGGACGGTTCTACACGCCGCTGCTGCTGCTTGCGATCGCGCGCGACGACCGGGCCCTGGCCCACGAGGCACTGGCCCATATGGCGCCGCCCGCCCTGGGGGAAGCCGCCCGCTTCCACCTGATCAGCGCCGCCGGATATGCGATGATAGGCGATCTGCCCCGTGCCCGCGCGGCATGGTCGCAGCTTCAGACCGGCAAATCGCCCGTTGCCCAGGATCCGAAGGGCTTCTTCGAACGGCTGGGCTATGCGGCCGATCTGCAGGCCAAGGCGATCGGTCATCTGCGCCGGGCCCGGCTCATCGCCGGCTGATCGCGGGCTTTCCCGTAGCGGGATTGGCTTTCGCCCCGGGGGATTGCACGATAAGGTCGTTGTTGCCGCCTGGGCAGCGGCACGGCCGGTTCGCTACCGGATAGAGAGGGGAGCAAGATTATTTCGGCGATATTGGATCTGCCGCATCGGCTGGCAGGGCGCAAACCCGACCTGTGGGCCGATGTGATCGTGGCCGCGGCGGCGGTGGGCCTTGCCGCGGCCTGCCGGATGCTGGTCGACCTCTTCGCGCCGGGCGTGATGGCCTATGCCTTCGTCTTTCCGGCCGTCATCTTCGCCAGCCTCATCGCCGGTGCCCGCGCAGGCCTGATCGCCACCGTCTGCTGCCAGTTGCTGATCTGGTATTATGTCATCCCGCCGCGCCGTTCATGGGACATAGGCATTGCCGATGTCATCGGCCTGGTCGTCGCCTCGATATCGCTGATCCTCACCATCTGGCCGGTTTCCTCATTCCGCTCCACCGCGCTGCGCCTGCGCGAAGAGCAGCAGCGCCATCTCGATCTGCTGTCGCTGGCGCTGCGCGAGGTGGATCACCGCACCCGCAACAATTTCCAGATCGCCGCCTCGCTGCTGCTGTCGCGCGCCGCAGCCCAGACGGACCGTGGCGTCAGCGACGAATTGCAGGCGGCCGCCGGGCGGCTGCAATCGCTGGCCTCGGTCTATTCGAATCTTGCGCTCAGCAGCGCCGACCTGTCGACGGTGCTGCTCCACGACCATCTTCGCGAGGTATGCGACCGCATCCGCGAGGGAATGTTGCCGGCCGGCGTTACGCTCAGCTTCGATGCCGAGCCGATCCAGGTTCCGGCCCAGAAAGCGGTGGCCATCGCGCTGATCGTCAACGAATGCCTGACCAATGCCGCCAAGCACGCCTTCCCCGAGGGGCTTGGCGCGGTGGCGGTGTGGGTACGCCCCGAGGAGGGCCAGATACGCATCACCATCGAGGATGACGGTCGCGGCCGCGAGGATAGCGGTGAAAGCGGCACCGGATCGAAGCTGATGCACGTGCTCGCCCGCTCGCTGCACGCCGATCTGGAGATCACCAGCGCGACCACCACCGATCGCGGAACCCGCTGCGAACTGAAGGTGCCGCTCTAATTCGATCGGCCTTCAGCCGCGCGGCTCGAGCCGCCCCGGCCCCCGAGTGTCGAATTAACCGAATCTGCCCGTCACATAGTCGCGGGTCCGCTGCCCGCGCGGGTTCGCGAAGAGTTCCTCGGTCGGCTGGAACTCCATCATCCGGCCGAGATACATGAACCCGGTGTGGTTGGAGATGCGCGCCGCCTGCTGGAGGTTGTGGGTCACGATCACGATCGTGAAATCCTCGCGCAGCTCGATCAGCGTCTCTTCCAGCTTGGCGGTCGAGACCGGATCAAGCGCTGAAGCCGGCTCGTCGAGCAGCAGCACGTCGGGCTCCACGGCGATGCCGCGCGCGACGCACAGCCGCTGCTGCTGGCCGCCCGACAGGCCGAGGCCCGACGAATGGAGCTTGTCCTTCACCTCGTCCCACAGTGCGGCGCGGCGGAGCGCCTTCTCGACGATCTGGTCCATCTCGGCGCGGCTCTTGCGCTGGTAGAGGCGGACGCCGAAGGCGACATTGTCGTAGATCGACATCGGAAAGGGTGTCGGCTTCTGGAACACCATGCCGACCCGCGCACGCAGGCCGGCGACATCGACCGGCGAACGCACCATTCCGGCATCGTCCCCGCCATCGCGCTCCCGCAACAGCGCCAGGCTCTTGCGGTCGGCGAGCACGTCATGCCCGTCGAGCAGGATGCGGCCCACCGCATGCTGCCTGGGATAGAGATCGTAGATGCGGTTGAGCGCGCGCAGCAGCGTCGACTTGCCGCAGCCCGACGGGCCGATCAGCGCGGTGATCTTGTGGCGCTCGACCGGCAGGTCGACGCCATAGAGCGCCTGGGTCTTGCCGTAGAAGAAATCGAGCTTGCGGGCCTCGATCGCGAGATGATCGCGCGACGGGAAGGCGAGATGCACTTCCTCGGTCAGGTGCGCGGGAATGTCGTTCATGAGCGGCGGGCCTCCCGGGCGATGACCCGCCCGATGATATTGATGGAGAGAACGGCAACGGCGATCAGCAGCGCGCCCACCCAGGCCAGCCGCTGCCAATCGTCATAGGCGGACAGCGCGAACTGGAAGATGGTGGTCGGCAGGCTGGCCATCGGCTGGCTCATATCCGCCGAGAAGAACTGGTTGCCGAGCGCGGTGAACAGCAGCGGCGCGGTTTCGCCGCTGATCCGGGCAAAGCCCAGCAGCGCGCCGGTGACGAGGCCGGCACGGGCCGCCTTCCAGACGATCTTGCGGATCACGAAGGCACGGCTTGCCCCCAGCGCCATCCCCGCCTCGCGCAGCGCGCTGGGCTGGAGGCTCAATATATCCTCGGTCGTCCGGGTCACGATCGGCATGGCGAGGATGGCGAGCGCCACCGCGCCGGCCCAGCCCGAAAAGCCGTGGAACGGCCGCACCAGTATCTCATAGACGAACAGGCCGACCAGGATCGACGGCGCGGAGAGCAGCACATCGTTCAGGAAGCGCACGGCATGGCCATAGGGCGTGTTGCCGCCATATTCGGACAGCCAGGTCCCGGCCAATATACCGACGACCACCGCGATCAGCAGGCCGATGCCGCACATCATGATCGAACCCATGATCGCGTTGGACAGGCCACCTTCGGATCCCGGCGCCGGCTGGGTCATGGTGAAGATCTTGCTGTCGATCCCGCCCAGCCCCTTGCTGAGCAGCGACCAGAGGATCAGCACCAGCGCGGTCAGCGCGATGAGCGTCGCCGCCGCCGTCAGCACGATGAAGATGATGTTGTAGATGCGGCGGATCGAAGCGCGGTCCATGGCGATCCTCCTCAATATTTCTGGCCGCCGAGGAGCGCGCGGGCGATCGCGAGCACCCCGAAGGTGATCAGGAAGAGGACGAGGCCGAGCGCCACCAGCGCGGCGCTGTGCATGTCGCTGGTCGCCTCGGCGAACTCGTTGGCGATGGTCGAGGCGATCGTCGATCCGCTGGCGAACATCGAATCGGGGAAGCCATGGGCGTTGCCGATGATGAAAGTCACCGCCATCGTCTCGCCCAGCGCGCGGCCGAGGCCGAGCATGATCACGCCGACCATGCCACGCCGGACATAGGGTATGACGACCGAACGTATTACCTCGAACGGGGTGCAGCCCAGGCCGTAGGCGGCCTCGCGCAGCTGCGGCGGCACGGTCATGAACAGCTCGCGGAACACTGCCGCCATATAGGGCAGGATCATAACCGCCAGGATCATCGAGGCGGTGAAGATGTTGGCGCCATTGGGAATGCCGGCGAACAAGGTCTCCTGCCAGGAGCCGGGCTCGGCCTCCATGATCAGCGGCAGCTGGACATGCTCGGCAAACCAGGGCGCCAGCACGAACAGGCCCCACATGCCGTAGACGATCGACGGGATGCCGGCGAGCAGCTCGACCGCGATCGCGATAGGCCGCGATACGGCGCGCGGGCAGAATTCGACCAGGAACACCGCGACGCCCAGCGCCAGCGGCAGCGCCATGACCAGTGACAGGAAGGCGGTGATCAGTGTGCCGACGATCGGCCCGGCCGCGCCATAGACTTCGGTGACCGGGTTCCATTCGCTGCTGGTGAGGAAGCCGAAGCCGAACTGCTGGAAGGCCGGCCAGCCGCCGATCGCGAGGCTGATGACAACCCCGCCGAGCGTGGCGAGCAGCAGGGTCGCGGCGCCAAAGCAGGCGGCGTGGAAAATCGCCTCGCCCGCCGATCGCGACGGGCCGAACCTCGATGTGTCTGTGGGAGCGGCGCTTGCCATGTCTTCCTTCCCGTGAAGCGGCGAGAGCGCAACCGCGCCCCCTGCCCCTTTACGCTATCGCTGGATCGAAGCGATCATTTGGAAACATATACCGGCCGGCCGCCGGCTTTCACCGTCGCGGCCCACTGCTTGCGGACCAGCGCCTTCACCGGCGCGGGAAGCGGCACATAATCGAGCTGCGCGGCGGCGGCGTCACCGCCTTTATAGGCCCAGTCGAAGAACTTCAGAACGCCGGCGCCGGTCGCGGCATCGGCCTGGGCCTTGTAGACCAGGACGAACGTGGCGCCGGTGATCGGCCAGCTCTTCGGCCCCGCCTGATCGAGCAGCAGCACATAGTTGCCGGGCGCCTTGCTCCATTGCGCACCCGCGGCGGCGGCGGCGAAGTTGGCGGCGCCGGGGGCGACGAACTGGCCGGCCATGTTCTGCAGCAGCACGAAGGTGGCCTTGTTCTGCTTGGCATAGGCATATTCGACATAGCCGATCGAACCCATGGTCTGCTTGACGAAGGCCGAAACGCCATCATTGCCCTTGCCGCCGATGCCGGTCGGCCAGGAGACCGCGTCGCTGGCGCCGACGCCCTTCGCCCAGCCCGGATTCTTCATCGACAGATAGGTGGTGAAAAGGAAGGAGGTGCCCGAGCCGTCCGAACGGTGGACGACGGTGATCGGCAGCGGCGGCAGCTTCACGCCCCGGTTCAGGCCGGCGATGCGCGGATCGTTCCACTTGCGGATCTTGCCCAGGAAGATGTCGCCCAGCAGTGCGCCGGTCAGCTTGATCTGGCCGGGCTTCACACCTGGCAGGTTCACGATCGGCACCACGCCGCCCATCACCGTGGGAAACTGGTACAGGCCCGCGGCATTGAGCTCGGCAAGCTTGAGCGGCTTGTCCGACGCGCCGAAGTCGACCGTCTTCGCCTTGATCTGCTTGATGCCGCCACCCGATCCGATCGCCTGGTAGTTGAGGCCGACTCCGGTCGTCTTCTTATAGATCTCCGCCCATTTGGCGTAGAGCGGCGCAGGGAAGGTGGCACCCGCCCCCGAGATATCGGCCGCGTTCGCCGCCGAGGCCGCACCGGTGGCAAGGATCAGGCCCGCACTCAGCGTGGCGACGAAATTCTTGAACATGAACTGGGTCTCCGATGCCGGAGTCCTCCGGCGCGAGGCCCGCTTAGTCCACCCCTGTTACAGCAATGTTACAGCCAGGCCGGGGGCCGGACCCCGGAACGCCCCGATTTTGCATGGAAGCGGCCGAAATCAGGGTGTCATGAAGATGTCATCAAAACGACCTAGATCGGTAATAAACTATGATCATGTAACAAAAACGTCTTCATATTGTCTTTGGCGCATCCCGCCTTCCCTGTGATGAAATCCGCCGCAGCCGGCTTGATCCGGTGGGCCGATTCGCGTTCGGAAGAGGATGACCAACCTACGAGTCCTTGAAGGGGAGCAAGGTGAAATACCGTCTGCCATCGGCGCTGCTCGCGGCGACCACCCTGGCCTGCGCCGGAATGGCAAGGGCGCAGGATACCCCCCCTTCCGGTGCCTCACCGGAGGTCGCGGCGCAGATCGAGGCGCTCAAGGCCCAGGTCGAGGCGTTGCAGAATCAGGTCCGGCAGCTGTCCGCCAAGGTCGGAAAGGTCGAGAAGGCGGAGCCGGGCTGGAAGGGTGCCCCGAGCTGGACGGGCCCCGACGGCTGGACCTTCAAGCCCAAGGGCGTGATCCAGTTCGACGCCGGCTATGTCTCGCTCCCTCGCAGGATCGCGGGGCTTGTCCCGGTCTCGGGCACCAGCGCGGGCAGCGGCGTCAACACCAACAATCTCGGCTGGAACAGCCGCGCACGGCGGCTGATCTTCGGCGTCGAGGGAAGCATGCCCGCCGGCTTCGGCTACAAGCTCGAACTGGAGCTGTCGCAGGGCGGCGTCCAATATGAGGACATGATCCTCAGCTGGCAGAAGCCCGGCAGCCCATGGAGCGTCACCCTCGGCTACCAATATCCGCTGTCCTCGCTCGAACTGCTGACCAGCAACCGCTTCACCAGCTTCATGGAGCGCGGCGGCGCCACCGACGCGTTCAACTATTCGCGCCGGCTCGGTGGCACGCTCGCCTATGCCGACCCCAAGGGCCTGTGGAGCCTGGCGGCGGGGCTCTATTCGGAAGATGTCGGCAACGGCAATGTCGCGCGAACCGGCTGGCAGGCCAGCGTGCGCGGCTATGCATCGCCGAAGCTGGGCGACGTCCAGACCCATATCGGCTTCAACTATCAGCATCGGGTATCGCCGCGCGACGCGCAGAACATCCGCTATCGCCAGCGCCCCTATACCCAGGTCTCGGGCGAACGCTTCATCGACACCGGGCCGCTCGCCGCCGATGGCGACGACATATTGGGCGGCGAACTGGCCCTGATCTACGGCCCCTTCCACTTCGCCAGCGAATATCAGCACGTCTGGGTACGCAGCTTCGGGGCCAACCACCGCTATGGCCTCAATAATATGGCCGGCACCACCAATTCGCTGGCGGGCGATCCGCAGTTCCGTTCGGGCTATGTCGAGATCGGCTATTATCTGACCGGCGAGACACGCGGCTACAAGAGCGGCCGCTGGGATCGCACCAAGGTGCGGCACCCCGTCACCGATGGCGGGATCGGCGCCTTCCAGATCAACACGCGCTTCGACGTCACCGACCTGAACGATCGGATCGGCGGGCCTGGGACGACCCTTGCCGGCAACGACATCACCTATGTCAACGGCGGCGCGTCTAAGGGCTATGAGGCCAGCCTGATCTGGCTGCCGATCGATTATGTGAAGCTGATGCTGCAATATGCCCATGCCGACATCTCGGGCGGCCCCTCTGCGCGGGCCTTCTCGGGCTTCACGACGCCGCTGCCGTCGGGCTTCCGCCACGGCTATGGCGTCGACAGCGTGACGCTGCGGACCCAGCTGGACTTCTGACACGTCCAGCCCAGCCAAAGATATCAGGCCCGACAGAAAAGCTTTGGGCTGTAACCGGAAGCCGCTTCTTGACGAATATGTAACCGAACGGTACCTGAGCTCTCAGCCGCGTACCGATCTGTAACATCTTGTCATGGGAACGCCATCATGGCCTATCTCGGCTTCTCGCCCCTCGACGGGGAAAGCAGGACGGCAACCGCCTCCGACGCGGGGCAATTCTCGCCGACCGAACTCAGGGGCATCGGCCTTGCCGAGCGCAGCGACGCGACCCGCGAGATCGCACCGCACAGCCGGCTCGGCCGCTTCGCCGAATGGGCGTTCGGGATTCGCCTCGCCCGGCCCCTCGCCGATCCACGGCTCGAAAGCCTGCGCCATTTCGCCTCGCTCGCCCGACACCATGCCGGGGCGGTCGATGAGGCGGATGTACGGCATTTCGTCGACGCCGGCTATTCGCAGGGCCAGGCGTTCGGCCTGCTCGCCTATCTGGGCGGCGCAGGACGGCAGACCCACGGATGATCTCGCAACCCCGCCGTTCCCTGCGGCGGGGCCGGGGGTGGGCACATTGCCCCGTGACGCGATCCGGCATCCCCCCAATGGCCGTCGATCGCAGCCCACCCCCACCCCTTTTCAGATCCGCTTGACCAGCGCCTCCAGCTGGTCGGTGGCGATGCCCCAGCCCTGTTCGAACCCCATCGCCTCATGCTGGGCCAGGTCCTCGGCGGTCCAGTGGCGGACGATCGCGGTATAGCGGGTCTTGCCCTCCTCCTCCTCGAAGGTGAGGATGCCGGTCATGAACGGCTTTTCCGATGGCACCCAGGCCTCGGTATAGGCGTCGGTGAAGACGATCTTCTCATTGGGGATCACCTCCAGATAGACGCCGCGATTGGGGAATTCCTGCCCCTCGGGCCCGCGCATCACGATCAGCGTCGATCCGCCGGTGCGGACGTCCGTGTGCGCCTCCGACACGCCCCATGGCGGCGGACAGAACCATTGCGGGATCAGCGCCGGATCGGTCCAGGCGCGGAACAGCTTCTCGCGCGGTGCGTCGATCAGGCGAGTCAGGCTCAGTTCGTGCATCTCGTCATCTCCTTGTTGCCGCCACAGGACGGAGCCGGGCACCGTGATCCTACACGCGCCGGCGATTATTTGGGGGCGGACAGCCGATCCAGCTGCTGGCGGATATAGCCGGCCTCCGCCGCCGATCCCGCCAGGCCGATCGCCCGCCCGAAGGCCGCCCGCGCCTCCTCGGCGCGGCCGAGCTGATCGAGGAAGGCGCCGCGCGCGCCATGATAATAGAAATAGCCGTCGAGCCGCTCATCGAGCGGCGCCAGCAGCGCCAGCGCCGCTTCCGGGCCGGACAGCCTGGCCACGGCCACGGCGCGGTTGAGGGTCACTACCGGCGACGGCTGCATCGCCTCCAGTGTCGCATAGAGCCGCTCGATCTGCGCCCAGTCGGTTTCGGGCGCGGTCTTCGCGCGGGCGTGGAGTGCGGCGATCGCCGCCTGCACCTGATAGGGGCCGGGCCGGCGATGGCGCATCGCCTTGTCGAGCAGCGCCAGCCCCTCGGCGATCATCCTGCCATCCCAGCGGCCTCGGTCCTGATCCTCCAGCAATATGACCTGGCCCTGCGCATCGAGCCGCGCCGCGCTGCGCGCATGCTGGAGCAGCATCAGCGCGATCAGGCCCATGATCTCGGGCTCGGCGGGAAACAGGCGCAGCAGCAGCCGGCCCAGCCGGATCGCCTCCCGGCACAGGGGTTCGCGCGCACCGGCCTCGGCCCCGCTCGCCGAATAGCCCTCGTTGAAGATCAGATAGACCATCGCCGCCACCGCCCCCAGCCGCTCGGCCCGCTCGACGGCGCCCGGCGTCTCGAACGGCACCCCGCTGTCGGCGATGCGCGCCTTGGCGCGTGTGATGCGCTGCTCCATCGCCTTCTCGCCGACCAGAAAGGCGCGCGCGATCTGGGGTACGGTCAACCCCGAGACGATGCGCAGCGCCAGGGCGATCGCGCCCGTGGCCGGCAGATCGGGATGGCAGCAGACGAACAGCAGCCGCAACATGTCGTCGCGATACTGCCCCTCGTCCAGCCGGTCGGCGATCGCGCCTTCGGCATCGCCGAGGTCGGAAAGCCGGTCGTCATCGGGCAGTTCGGTCTCGCGCGCTGCCTTGCGGATCGCATCGATGCCACTGTTGCGGCCCACCAGGATCAGCCAGGCTGCGGGATCGCGCGGCGGCCCCTGATCGGGCCAGCGCGACAGCGCGCGCAGGCACGCCTCCTGAAACGCTTCCTCCGCCAGATCGAGGTCACGGAAATAGCGGAGCAGCGCGGCCACCGCGCGCGGCCGGGCGGAGGCCAGCGCGGCGTCGACCCAGTCGAGATCGACCATGTTCAGGCCCCGGCGTCGCCGGGCCGGTAGACCATCAGCGGCCGCACTTCATGCGCCCCGGCCGATCCGCTCGCCTTGCCCAGCTCGACGGCGACCTCGATAGCCGCGTCCAGCGACTCGCAGTCGACGACATAGAAGCCCAGCAACTGCTCCTTGGTCTCGGCGAATGGGCCATCGAGCACGAGCGGCTCGGCCCCCTTGCGGACGGTGGTCGCTGCGGTGGTCGGCATCAGCCGTGCGACCGGGCCGAGCCGGCCATCGGCGCGCAGCTTCTGCTGGACGGCATCGAGCCGGCCCATCACCGCGCCCTCGGTCTCCGCGCTCCAGGCGCCGACCACCTCTTCATTGTCGTAACAGAGGATCGCGTAGAGCATCGCTGTCTCCCAGGGGTTGCAGGGCCAGGACGGATGAACGCGGCCGCATCCTACAGCGCCCCGCAAAAAAGCTCAGCCTTCCCCGCGCGGATAGATGATGATCGAGAGATAGCGGCTGGTCGGGCTCACCAGCGCTTCCGGCCCGTGCAGCGCGTTCGAATCGAACAGCAGCGAATCGCCGTTGCGAAGCGTGTACTGCTCGCCGCCGTGGCGATAGACGATCTCGCCGTCGATCATGTGGATGAACTCGACCCCGCCATGACGGAAGCTGGTGTGCGGGATCGCGTTCTCGCGCAGCGTGATCATATAGGGCTCGACCACGGTATCGCCGCGCAGGACATGGCCGAGCAGCTCATAGACATGGCCCGCCTTGGTGCCGCGCCGCTCCATCGTCAGCCCCTGCCCGGCGGCCACATAGGAACAGTCCTGCCGTTCCTCGAACGAGGCGAACAACGACGAGATCGGCACGTTGAGCGCGCCCGCTATCCCCTGCAGGGTGGAAAGCGACGCCGATATCCCGCCATTCTCGATCTTGGACAGCATGCCGTTCGAGATGCCCGCCGCCGAGGCGAGATCGGAGACCGACAGGTCGTTCTGGCGCCTGAGCTGCCGGATCTGGATACCGAGCGCGCGTTCAAGGCTGCGCTCGGCGACTTGCGGCGCGTTCGATCCGGTAGCGACATCGCCGTCGTCGGCGGGGGGAGAAATCTTGGCCATGGGCGACGAGCTTAGCGCGCTTTATCGCCCAGCCAAAGCGGCCAGTGGGGGCCAGAACAGCGCCACCCACCCCACCCAGGCCGCCAGCGCCAGGAACACGCCGAAGGGCAGCCGCGATGTGCCGTTGAGGGAACGACCGGCAGCGTAGAGGATCAGGGCCCAGAACAGGCCCGCCGCCGCGGCGCCGAACAGGATCAGCGGCAGCATCTGCCAGCCGAGCCACAACCCGATCGCGCCGAACAGCTTGACGTCGCCGCCGCCCATCCCCTCGCGCCCGCGCAGGCGGCGGTAGCCGTGCCGGACCGCGGCGAAGAGCAGGAAACCCGCCACGCCGCCGATCAGCCGGTCGGACAGGCCGGGCCCTATCCCCAGCAGGCCGACGCCGACCCCGGCCAGCGCCAGCGCGGCGTTGAGCGGATCGGGCAGCCAGTAATGCCGGGCATCGAGCAGGGCGAGCAGCAGCAGCAGCGATGCGAACAGCCCGCCGGCCATCACCGTCCCGATATCCGGGCCGATCGCGACGGCCATCGCGCCGAGCAGCGCCCCCGCAATCTCCCCCGCCGGGTGGAGCCTGTCGATCCGCGCCCCGCAACACACGGCCCGGCCGCGCTGCAGGAAAAAGCTCAGCACCGGGATCAGCTGTGATGCCGTCAGCGGCGCGCCGCAGCCGTCGCAGGCGGATCGCCCCCGCAGTGCCGATGCCTCGCGCGGCCAGCGGATCGCGGCGGTCGCCAGGAAGCTGCCGAAGACGGCGCCGAGCACCGCGCCCAGCAGGATCACCCTATCGCTCCGAACCGCATCGCCGCCCTGTCATCTCCGCGTCATCCGATCGTGGCATAGCGGAGTGGCGCCAGAATATCAGGACTATGTGATGCGTAACGTCGGAAGCTTTCAATGCACCCTTCTCGGCCGTTTCCTGATGTTCGCGACGCGCAACGCCACCGCGCCCGGCTCGCCCGATCAGAGGTTGAGCAAGGCCGGGTCGCCGCCCTGCGCGGTGATGTTGACCGACAGCGCCCGCTCGGTGGCGTAGCGCAGCAGCGCGTGCGGGCCGCCGGCCTTGGGGCCGGTGCCCGACAGGCCCTCGCCGCCAAAGGGCTGCACGCCGACCACCGCGCCGATGATTGATCGGTTCACATAGACATTGCCAGCCGGGACGAGTTCGCGGACCTCCTCGGCGAAACGCTCGATCCGGCTGTGGATGCCCAGCGTCAGCCCATAGCCGCGCGCCGCCAGCCTGCCCGCCACCTTGGACAGGTCGGCGGGATCATAGCGGACGACATGGAGGATCGGGCCGAACACCTCGCGCTCCAGGAAATCGGCGGCGGGTATCTCGGCCATCAGCGGCGCGAAGAAATCGCCACCCTCGGGTGTGACGCATTCATGCAGGATGGTCGCCTCGCGTGACAGCCGCTCGCGATGCGCGACAAGCGCGGCCTTGGCCTCCGCGTCGATCACCGGCCCGACGTCGGTCGACGGATCGGCGGGATCGCCGATTACCAGCGCGTCCATCGCGCCCTTCAGCGTGGCAACCAGTTCGTCGGCGCTGTCATGCGGCACGAACAGCAGCCGCAGCGCCGAACAGCGCTGCCCGGCCGAGCCGAAGGCCGACAGGATGACGTCGTCCACCACCTGCTCCTTGAGCGCGGTGGTATCGACGAACATGCCGTTGAGGCCGCCGGTCTCGGCGATGAACGGGATGATCGGGCCGTTGCGCGCGGCAAGCCGGCGGTTGATCGCCCAGGCGGTCTCGGTGCCGCCGGTGAAGGCGACGCCGTCGATGCCCGGATGATTGACGATCACCCCGCCCACGGTGGCGCCCTCGCCGGACAGCAAAGCGAGCAGCGCCGGCTCCAGCCCTGCCTTGTGGAACAGGCGGACGGCACGCGCCGCGATCAGCGGGGTCTGCTCGGCCGGCTTGGCGAGAACGGCATTGCCCGCCGCCAGCGCCGCCGCGATCTGGCCGGTGAAGATGGCGAGCGGGAAATTCCAGGGGCTGATGCAGGCGAACACGCCCCGGCCTGCCAGCTGCAGCTGGTTGGTCTCCCCCACCGGCCCGGGCAGCGGTGTCGGCGCGCCGAACTGCCGCTCCGCCAGATCGGCATAATAGCGGCAGAAATCGATCGCCTCGCGGACCTCCGCCACGCCGTCGTTCAGCGTCTTGCCGGCCTCCAGCGACAGCAGCGCGATCAGCGCGTCCATCTCGGCTTCGAGCGCATCGCCCATCGCCCGCAACACCATCGCCCGGCCGCCGCCGCCCAGCCGATCCCAGGCGGGCTGCGCCTTGCGCGCGACGGCCACCGCGCGATCGATATCGGCGGCATCCGCCGTCGCGGCATAGCCGATCACCCGGCTGCGGTCGGCGGGGCTGGTGACGGGTTCGGCCTGCGCGGGAACCAGCCTCCCCTCGACGATCGCGCCGGCCGTCTCGCGCTCGCCCGCGGCCAGCGCCACCGCCTTTGCCGCGCGACCGCGCACCTCCACCAGTGAATAATCCCGGCCCAGCGGATTCTTGCGGGACGGGCCATAGATATCGGCGGGCAGCGCTATCCGGGCATGGCGCTCGGGATGCGCCTCCACCGCCGCGATCGGATCGGCGACGACCAGATCGGCCGGCACCCGCTCGTCGAGCAGCGCGTGGACGAAGCTTGTGTTGGCGCCGTTCTCCAGCAGGCGACGGACCAGATAGGGCAGCAGCTCCTCATGCCCGCCGACCGGGGCATAGGCGCGCAGCCGCAATTCCCCATAGCGTTTCTCGGCGGCGGCGTAGAGCGCCTCGCCCATGCCGTGCAGCCGCTGATGCTCGATCGTGACGCCGGCGCCATCGGCCATGCCGCGCACCGCCGCCAGCGTATGGGCATTGTGGCTGGCGAACTGCGGATAGAGGGCGGGGCTCGCGTCGATCAGCGCCTTGGCGCAGACGAGGTAGCTCAGGTCGGTCGCCGCCTTGGTGGTGAACACCGGATAGTCGGGGCGGCCGGCGATCTGCGCCTTCTTGATCTCGCTGTCCCAATAGGCGCCCTTGACGAGGCGGACCATGATCCGGCGTCCGCTGTCCTCGGCCAGCTTGCGCAGCGCCCAGATCGTGGCGAGGCCGCGCTTCTGGTAGGCTTGGACGACGACGCCCAGCCCCTTCCAGCCACCCAGCTTGGGCTCCCTCACCAGCCGCTCGATCATCTTGAGCGAGATGACGAGCCGATCGGCCTCCTCGGCGTCGATGGCGAAGTTGAGGTCATGGCGCGCTGCGATCAGCGCCAGCCGCCTCACACGCGGGTAGAGCTCGTCCCAGACCCGCGCCTCCTGCACCGCTTCATAGCGCGGGCAGAGCGCCGAGAGCTTGACCGAGACGCCGTGGCCCAGCTCCGGCCCCGCCCCGTTGGAAGCCTTGCCGACCGCCTCGATCGCCTCGGCATAGATGCGCTCATAGCGTTCCGCGTCGGCGGCGGTGCGCGCGCCCTCGCCCAACATGTCGAACGAGCAGAGATAGCCTTCGCGCTTCGAGCGGGCGAGCGCGTCGCCGATGCTGCGGCCGAGCACGAACTGCTCGCCCATCATCTTGACCGCAGCGCCCACCGCCTGGCGGATCACCGGCTCGCCGATGCGCGCGGTGATGCGCCTGAGGAAGCCGCCCAGATCGCGCTTCGCCTCGTCGTCGACATCGACGAGCCGGCCCGTAAGCATCAACCCCCAGGTCGATGCGTTGACAAACAGGCTGTCGGACTGGCCGAGATGGCTGGCCCAGTCGGCCGATCCGATCTTCTCGGCGATCAGCCGGTCGCGGGTTTCTGCGTCGGGGGTACGCAATAGCGCCTCGGCCAGACACATCAGCGCCAGCCCCTCGCGGGTGCCGAGCGAGAATTGCTGGAGGAAGCTCTCGACCACGCCCTGCTTCTTCGTGGCGCCCCGCGCGCCTTCGACCAGCGCGGTCGCTTCGGCGACGACGTCGCGGCGATCCTGGTCGCTCAGGGGCTGCCGTTCGAGCAGGCTGCGGACGACCTCACCCTCCTCGGCATATTTGCCGGCGTCGATCATGTCCCAGTTCGAAAGGGTGCTCGCCATATATCCTCCGCGCGTCGGGCAGAATTTCCGACATATCCTCATGATATTGGCAATTATCCCGAATGTGCTTCATATTATTGCCGTCACTCCCGAACGGATTGCCCGATAATGCAGACCGAACCGAAGCATGTTCCGATCGACGAGACCGACCGCCGGCTGCTCCGCGCGCTGCAGGAGGATGGGCGAATCACCAACCAGGCACTCAGCGCCCGCTGCGGGCTTTCCCCCGCCGCCTGTTTCGACCGGGTGAAGCGGCTGCGCGAGCGCGGGGTGATTCTGGGGTACACCGCGCTGCTCGATCCGGAGAAGCTGGACCAGGCGCTGATGATTTTCATCGAAGTGTTGCTCGATCGCACCACTGACGACGTCTTCACCGCCTTCTCCGATCATGTTCGGCGGATTCCGCAGGTGATGGAGTGTCATATGGTGGCGGGGGGCTTCGATTATCTTCTCAAGGTCAGGGTGTCGGACATGGCCGCTTATCGCAGCTTTCTCGGCGATATCCTTACGGCAATGCCGGGCGTGCGGGAGACACGGACCTATGCCGTGCTGGAGGAAGTGAAGCTGACGACGCGGCTGGCGGTGTAGCCGCCACGCAGCGACGGCCGGCGGGCCGACGGGAGACCGAAACGGGCCGGGGCCACCCGGTTTTCCGAGCCAGCAGCGAAATAAGCCGCGCCTCCACTGCATGGTTTCGCATGTGGAACCATCTATGCAGTGCAGCGAGGGTTTTTGCGGCAGGCTGACATAAGTGAAAGCACGGGGGATTGATTTACCGCGCCACAGAACGGTAATGATCCCGGCATAACACCACGGGCGAGGGGCACGAAACGGGGGGCGGTCGATCACATCTTCCGTCACAACCCTTTGTGCGCCGCAAAACCAGATGTCCGTCGCCTGTGGTGCGAAAAAGGGGACCAATTCTATGCGTAATTTCAATCTCGGCTGCGCCGTGGGCGCTATTGCTGTTGCCATCGTCGCCAGCGCCCCGCTCCAGGCGCAGGAAACGACCTCCTCGATCCAGGGCAGCGTCACCGCGAGCGGCCAGCCGGTTTCGGGCGCCACCGTCACCATCACCCACGTTCCCTCGGGCACCCGCTCGACCGTCTCGACCAACAGCAGCGGTTCATTCAACGCGGGCGGCCTGCGCACCGGCGGCCCCTTCACCGTCGTCGTCGCGGCTCCGGGCTACAGCGAGTCGACCGTCACCGACGTCAACACGGTCGCCGGCCAGGCCTTCACCCTGCCCATCGAACTGGCCGAACAGGGCGGCCAGGAGATCGTCGTCAGCGCGACCAGCATCAAGTCGGCTCGCACCGTCTCGCAGGGCCCGGTCACGCTGCTGACCACCGCCGACATCGCCAAGGTCGCGACCGTCAACCGCGACATCCGCGATCTCAGCCGCCGCGATCCCTTCGCCCGCCTCGACGACACTCCCGGCGGCGGCCGCGCGATCAGCTTCGCCGGCCAGAACGCCCGCTACAACCGCTTCACCGTCGACGGCGTGCCGATCACCGACAATTTCGGCCTCAACACCGATGGCCTCCCCAGCCGCCGCTCGCCGATCCCGCTGGACGCGGTCGGCCAGTTCCAGGCAAAGGTCGCGCCCTATGACGTGCGCGACGGCAATTTCCAGGGCGGCGCGATCAACATCGTGCTGCGTTCGGGCAGCAATGATTTCCAGGGCACCGGCTTCTTCGCCTATTCGGACCAGAGCCTGACCGGCAAGAAGACCAAGGCCGGCCCAGGCATTCCCACCGGCCGCGTCACCCTGCCGAGCTTTAAGTACAAGAATTACGGCGCCGAGATTTCGGGGCCCATCATCAAGGACAAACTGTTCTTCATGATCGCGGGCGAGCGCATCCGCGCACCTCTGCCGATCGCCGAGGGTCCGTCCGACAACAATGCCGGTATCGGTATCTCGACCCTGACCCAGGCGCAGGTCGACGCGGTTTCGGCGATCGCGCAAAGCCGGTACAACTATGATACCGGCGGCGTGCTTAAGACCAATGGCGACAAGGACGATCGTCTGGTCGCCAAGCTCGACGCCAACCTGTCGGACACGCAGCGCCTGTCGCTGACCTATGCCTATGCCAAGGACGCGATCACGCTTGTCCAGAACGCGTTTCCGACCGCGCCGCAGGGCCTGGGCCTGGCATCGAACGCCTATATCCAGGGCAACCGCCTGCACATCGGCGTCGCCCAGCTGAACTCGCAATGGACCGACGATTTCTCGACCGAAGTCCGCGGCTTCTACAAGGATTACGTCCGTATCCAGGACCCGCTGCTGGGTCGCGGCTTCGCGCAGTTCCAGGTCTGCACGGCACCGACCTCGGACCGCACCACGGCCGGCGCCGCCGCCAGCGCGAACATCAACTGCCCCACCAACTTCGCGACCGTCTCCTTCGGCCCGGATATCTCGCGGCAGACCAACGCGCTGACCAGCAACACCTGGGGCGGTTTCGTGCAGGCCCGTCTGACCAAGGGCGACCATAACATCCGCGCCTTCGTCGACATCCAGTCGACCGAGGTTTTCAACTCCTTCCTGCAGCGCTCGGCAGGCGACTATTATTTCGACTCCATCGCCGACTTCCAGGCCGGCAACGCCCAGCGCTTCCGCTACGGCAACGGCATTCCCACACTGATCCCCGAGGATGCTGCGGCGGGCTTCAAATACCAGGCCTACACCTTTGGCATCATGGACACGTGGAAGATCACGCCCGAGTTCAACATCTCCTACGGCCTGCGTTACGATCTGTACGGCGGGCATAGCCGCGCGGTCATCAACCCCAATTTCGTCAGCCGTTACGGTTTTGCCAATAACGCCTATCTGTCGGGCCGCGGCATCCTGCAGCCGCGCTTCGGCTTCGACTACAAGCCGACCAGCCGCCTGAACATTCGCGGAGGCGTCGGCGTCTTCTCGGGCGGCACGCCGGACGTCTATTTCTCCAACAGCTTCTCGAACACCGGCGTTCTGACCAACTCGGTCGAGGTGCAGCAGGCCAACAGCGGCGCCTATACCGGCACTGGCGTCAATGCGACCAATGGTGCCGCGATCCTCAGCAACGTCAACGGCGCGACCATTCCGGCTGCGGCCAATGCGCTGCTGCTCAACGCAACCACGTCGGCCAACGCGACCACCAATGCGGTCGATCCGAACTTCAAGATCCCGTCGCAATGGCGCGGCACGCTGTCGGCCACCTACAATGCCGATCTGGGCCCGCTGGGCGACGATTGGGAGTTCGGTGCGGACTTCTTCTATTCGAAGGTCCGCAACCAGGTGTTCTTCAGCGATCTGCGCGTCCGCCCCAACGGCCTGACCACGCCGGACGGCCGCGCGCGCTACACCCCGATCACCTCCTTCGCCGACACCAATTCGGATATCTTCCTGACCAACTCGAAGAAGGGCCGCAGCTATGTCTATGTAGCCCGCCTGCAGAAGGCGTTCGACATCGGCGTCGATGCCGGGGTGAGCTTCACCTATCAGGACATCAAGGACCAGAACCCGGCGACCTCGTCGACCGCCGGCTCCAACTATGCCGCAGGCGTGTCGTTCGATCCGAACGGCCCGGCCTATGGCATCTCCAACGATCAGGTGAAGTACGCCTTCAAGTACAACCTGTCGTTCGAGAAGGAGTTCTTCGGCGACAACAAGACCACCATCTCGCTGTTCGGCGAGACCCGCATCGGCCACCCGTACAGCTTCACGCTGCGCGACGCGGCCTCGCGCAGCCAGATTTTCGGCACGATCGGAACCGGCACCCGCTATCTGCTCTATGTGCCGACCGGGGTGAACGACCCGCTGGTCTCGTTCGACACCGCCGCCAACGCCGCCGCGTTCGACGCCTATGTCAATGCGACCGGGCTCGACAAATATCGCGGCAAGGTCGCGCCGCGTAACGGCTTCAATTCCCGGTGGTTCACCAAGATCGACCTTCACCTGTCGCAGGAAATCCCGACCGGCCTGGGCGACTCGAAGGTGACGCTGTTCGCGGACATCGAGAACTTCACCAACCTGCTCAACAAGAAGTGGGGCCAGATCCGCGAATATGCCTTCCCCTACACCGTCTCGCCGGTCACCGTGACCTGCCTCACCGCGCCGGTCGCCACCGGCACGGCACCGGGCGCCGCCACGGGTGCGAATGCGGGCGCGCCCTGCGTCCAGTATCGCTATACCCCGACGCAGACCTCGGGCGGCGTCTTCGCCGCGCCGACCGAGACGATCTACTCGCGCCAGTCGCTCTATCAGATCCGCGTCGGCGTCCGCTTCTCCTTCTGATCGAAGCCAATCCATCGAACTCGGGGGCCTCGCGAAAGCGGGGCCCCTTTGTTTTGGGGCTCTGGCCAGCGGCGTCATTTTCGGTAAGAAGGCCGGCGATGCGCTCGCCTGCCCTCATCCTTGCGCTGCTCGCCTTGCTTACCCCCGCAGCGGCGGTCTGGTCGGCGCCCCCCGCTCCCCTGACGCGCTCCGCGATCCCCGCCCCGGCCACCGCACGCCCGGCCCCCACCACCGCCCCGCCAGCCGTCAGTCCGGCCGTCCCGTCGGCGGCCGCGCCGATCGTGGCGACACCGCCCCGCCCCGCCCCGACGACGCCCCGCGCCGCCGGGCCGATCAGCCTGTGCGAGGGCGTCTGGCTGGACGGGATGCGCAACCGCGCGGTGCCGGTGCGGATCCGCATGCCTTCGGGCAGCGGCAAACTGGCGGTCGTCCTGTTCAGCCACGGCCTGGGCGGTTCGCTCGACGCCGGGGCGATCTGGGCCCATGCCTGGGCGGGCGCGGGCTTTGCGGTGGTCAATCTCCAGCATCCGGGCACCGACAGCGCGATCTTCGGCAAACCCGGCTTCAAGTCGGCCCTCAACCTGGAGCAGCTGGCGGAGCGCGCGCGCGATATCCAGTTCGTTATCGGCGAACTGGGCCGCCGCGTCCTCGAAGGCCCCTGCGATTTGCGCCGGATCGATTCCAGCCGCATCGGCGTCGCCGGCCACAGCTTCGGCGCGCAGACCGTGCAGGCGATCGCCGGACAGAGTTTCCCCACCGCGATGGAGCCGCCGCTCTCCGATCTGCGCGTCCGCGCCGCGATAGGCCTCAGCCCTTCCCCGCCGATCGGCTGGTCGCCCGAGGCCGCCTTCTCGACGATCCGCGTCCCGTTCCTGTCGATCACCGGCACCGCGGATGCCGTGCCCTTCGTCACGCCGATCACGGCGCTCCAGCGCCAGGAGCCGTTCCGGCTGATGCCGCCGGGCGAGAAATATCTGCTGGTGCTGAACGGCGGCACCCATGAGATGTTCGCGGGCCAGTCGTTCCGGACCATGCTCAACGGCGAACCCACCCCGCACATCCGCGACGCGGTGATAGAGGCGACCCTGGCCTTCTGGCGCGCCACGCTCGATGGCAATGCGGCGGCCCTGCTCTGGCTGCAGAGCCCGACCGGCCTGCGCGCGGTGCTCAACGAAGGCGACGCCTTCGAGAGCCGCTGAACCGACAAGCTTGTCAGGAGCATGAGAGCCCGATAGCCTCGGCCCCGTAACGGCTTTCTTGGGGGGAGAGGCCTGATGAGCGACGAGGGTTCGACGAGTACACCGCTGGCTCCGGTGATCCGGGCCGATCGCGTCGAGGCGCTGGACATATTACGCGGCGTGGCGGTGCTCGGCATCCTGATGATGAACATCACCGCCTTCGGCCTGCTGTTCCACGCCTATGGCAATCCTCTTGCCGGCGGCGGCGCGGACGGGCCGAACCTGATCGCCTACAAGATCATCCAGGTCGGCTTCGAAGGGACGATGCGCGGGATCTTCTCGCTGCTGTTCGGGGCCAGCATCGTGCTGCTGACCGAGCGGATGGAGGCATCCGGCGCGGGCCTGATGACGGCCGAGATCCATTTCCGCCGGATGCTGTGGATGATGCTGTTCGGCGTCATCCACTGGGCGCTGCTGCTGTGGACGGGCGAAATCCTGTTCGCCTATTCGCTGTGCGGGCTGGTGCTGTTCGCGCTTCGCAAGCTGCGCCCCGGCATCCAGATCGCTGCCGCGCTGCTGCTGCTGATCGGAGCAGCGGCGATCCAGACCCACCAATATCATGATGCGGTGAAGGAAAAGGCCGCGGCGACCGTGGCGGAAGCCGCCAAGACATCGGGCGCCAAGCTCACCACGGAGCAGGAAGCGGCGATCGAGAGCTGGCAGGAACAGCTGGGCCATGTCACGCCTGCTCCCGAGGAGGCCAAGGCGATCCGCGACATCCACAAGGGTTCCTGGTGGAATGCGGTCGTCAAGCAATGGCCGGGCAGTGTCGCCTTCCAATGGAAGGGGGCGCCCTTCTGGCTGCTCTTCGACATGATCCCGTTCATGCTGCTCGGCATGGGGCTGCTGAAACTTGGCATCCTTGGCGGCGCCGCGCCACCGCGCCTCTATCTGGCGATGGCGCTGGCCGGCTATGGCGTCGGCATCCCGCTCGGCATCTATGAACTGAACCTCGTGCTCGACGCGAGGTTCGACGCGCTCGCCTTCGCGGAGGCCGACCGCACCTATGAGCTGAGCCGGCTGGCGATGGTGATCGGTCATCTCGGCTTGCTGCTGCTGTTCATCCGCTCCGGGATCATCAGGCCGCTGCAGTGCGCGCTCGCCGCGACCGGGCAGATGGCGCTCAGCAACTATCTGATGCAGACGATCATCTGCACGGCGCTGTTCTACGGCTTCGGCTTCGGCCTGTTCGAAGCATTCCAGCGCTACCAGCTCTACGGCGTGGTCGCGGCGATCTGGATCGCCGAACTGATCTGGAGCCCGCTCTGGCTGCGCCATTATCGCTTCGGCCCGTTCGAATGGCTGTGGCGGTCGCTGACCTACTGGAAGCTCCAGCCGATGCGGCTAGCCTAGCTTCGGCCGGAGCTGCTTCTCGAAGAAATCGATGAAGCCCGCTTGATCGGGGCCGGGGCAGGTCAGCACGACATGATCGTAGCCGGCCTCGATGTAGCGGCGGATGAAAGCCGCCGCGCGGTCGGGATCGGGGCCGGCGGCGGCGGAGTCGGCCAGATCCTCGGGCTTCACATGCTTGGTCGCTGCCTCGAAGCCCTGCACCGCCGGCAGCTCGCTGTTCACCGCCCAGCCCAGCGCCGAGAAGCGGAACTGGCGATGCGCCAGTTCGAGCCCTTCCTTTTCGGAAGGGGCATAGGCGATCAGCGCCTCGGCATAGCGTGGGCCATCCTTGCCGCTCTTGCGGAAGCCTTCGACCAGCTCGGCCTTGGGCTCGGTGGTCATGATCCCGTCGCCCTTCTCGGCGGCCAGCGCCACCGAATGGGGTCCGCTCACCCCTACCACCACCGGAATCGGCGCGTCGGGGCAGTCGTAGAGCTGGGCATGGTCGATCACATAATAGTCGCCCTTCCAGTTCTGGACGCCGCCCTGCCAGAGCGCCCGGAAGATGTCGATCGCCTCGGCCAGCATGGCGTGCCGCTCGGGCAGCGACGGCCAGCGCGCGCCGGTGACATGCTCGTTGAGCCGTTCGCCCGCGCCCACCGCCAGGGTGAAGCGGCCGTCGCTCATCAACGCGATGGTGGCGGCCGCCTGCGCGACGATCGCGGGATGGTAGCGGATGATCGGGCAGGTCAGCCCGGTGGCGATGCCGATCCGGCTCGTCGCCTGGGCGATGCCGCCCAGCACGCTCCAGGCGAAGGGGGCATGGCCCTGCGATTCGAGCCAGGGGTGGAAATGGTCGGAGATCGAGACGAAGTCGAAGCCCGCCGCCTCGGCGCGCACCGCATTGTCGACCAGCGCCTTCGGCCCATGTTCCTCGGTCATCAGCTTGTAGCCGAACTTCACCATTGCGCCTCTCCTTGGGGTGGAGCGGCATCAATGCGGCAGGCGGCCGGATGATCCACCGCATCTAATGGAAATCCCGCGATTTCGGCAGGATGCGCACATTGCGGGGATGACTGCCCCGGGGGACGTGATCGCGCGGCGGCTGGGGATGCTCGAACACATCGGCACGCGACAGCTCGATCTGGGCGCGGTGATCCTCGGACAGGCGATCGAGCTCGGCGGTGCGATCGGTGACGATCGCGCCCATCAGGTGGACGACGCCCTCCGGGCTCTTCTGTATCTCCCCCTCCACCACCATCAGGCGGGAGGCCATCACCTGCCGCCGCTGCACCTCAAAGGTCCGCGCCCAGAGCAGGACGTTGCAGATGCCGGTCTCGTCCTCCAGCGTGATGAAGATCGCCTTGCCCTCCCCGGGCCGCTGGCGGACGAGGACGACCCCGGCGACCCTGGCGCGGCGGCCGTTCCGGGCTTCCGATGCCTCGCGGCAGCTCAGCACCCCTTCCCGCTCGAAGGTCCCGCGCAGGAACTGCATCGGATGGCCTTTGAGCGACAGGCGGGTGAGCTGGTAATCGGCGGCGACATGCTCCGATAGCGGCATCGCGGGCAGCATCGCATCGGGCTCCTCGCCCAGCTCGCGCGCCCGGGCGGCGGCGAACAGGGGCAGTTCGCCATCGGGGGTGCGGCGCGCTTCCCACAGCGCCGCCCGCCGGTCGAGCCCGATCGAGCGGAAGGCATCGGCATCGGCCAGCAGCCGCAGCGCCCGGCGCGGCAGCCTGGCCCGGCGCGCCAGCTCCTCGATGCCGGTGAAGCGTCCCGCACCACGCGCCGCGACCAGCGCCTCGGCCCAGGCTTCGCGGAAGCCGTCGATCTGGCGCAGGCCGATGCGTAGGGCGAGGCTGAACCCGGCCCCTTCGTCAGAATGATCGTCATCGGTTGAGCTAGTCCGCTCCAGCCCATTGTCCCAGCCACTGTTGTTGATGTCGACGGCCCGAACCTCGACGCCATGCTCGCGCGCGTCGCGGACGATCTGGGCGGGGGCGTAGAAGCCCATTGGCTGCGAATTGAGCAGCGCGCAGGCGAACACCGCCGGATAGCGGCACTTGATGTAGGAAGAGGCATAGACCAGCAGCGCGAAGGACTGGGCGTGGCTTTCGGGAAAGCCATAGCTGCCGAAGCCCTTGATCTGTTCGAAGCAGCGCGCCGCGAAATCGGCCGGGTAGCCGCGCTTCACCATGCCGTCGATCATCTTGCGCTCGAACTTCGGCATGGTGCCGACATTGCGGAAGGTGGCCATGGCCCGGCGCAGCTGGTTCGCCTCGGCATCGGTGAAACCCGCTGCGACGATCGCCAGCTTCATCGCCTGCTCCTGGAACAGCGGCACGCCCAGCGTCTTGCCCAGCACCTCACGCAGCTCATCGGGATCATGGGCAGGCCCCGGTGAAGGATAGACCACCAGCTCCTTGCCCGCGCGGCGGCGTAGATAGGGATGCACCATGCCCCCCTGGATCGGCCCCGGCCGCACGATCGCCACCTGGATGACGAGATCATAGAGTTCGCGCGGGCGAAGCCGGGGCAGCATGTTGATCTGGGCCCGGCTCTCGACCTGGAAGACGCCGATGCTGTCACCCCTGCACAGCATGTCATAGACGTCGGGCTGATCGGGCGGGATGCTGGCGATCGTATATTGCCGGCCGATATGGGTCTCGATCAGCGCGAAGGCCTTGCGGATACAGGTCAGCATGCCGAGCGCCAATATGTCGACCTTCATCAGGCAGAGCGCGTCGATATCGTCCTTGTCCCATTCGATGAAGGTGCGATCGTCCATCGCGGCATTGTGGATCGGCACCGTCTCGTCGAGCCGGTCCTCGGTCAGCACATAGCCGCCGACATGCTGGGACAGATGGCGCGGGAATGTCAGCAGTTGCTCGACCAGCATGTTGAGCCGGGCGATCCCGACATTGCCGGTGTCGAAGCCGGTCTCGTGGAAGCGCTTCTCCTCCATCTTCGCCGCGAAGCTGCCCCAGATGGTCGAGGTCAGCCTGGCCGCGACATCCTCGCTATAGCCCAGCACCTTGGCGATCTCGCGCACCGCGCTGCGCGGCCGGTAATGGATGACGGTGCCGGCGATGCCGGCGCGGTGGCGGCCATAGCGGCGGTAGACATATTGCATCACCTCCTCGCGCCGCTCATGCTCGAAATCGACGTCGATATCGGGCGGCTCCTTGCGGTCCTCGGAGATGAAGCGCGAGAAGAGCAGTTGGTTGGCGACCGGATCTACCTCGGTGACGCCAAGCACGTAGCAGATCACCGAATTGGCCGCCGAACCGCGCCCTTGGCACAATATTCCCTGGCTGCGCGCAAATCTGACCACGTCGTGGACGGTCAGGAAATAATAGGCATATTGTTCCTTACGGACGAGCTTGAGCTCGGTCACGACAAGCCGGAGGACCTTCCGCGACGGCGCCGTGCCATAACGCCAGCGGATGCCCTTCCTGACGAGATGCTCGAGCCAGCCTTGCGGGGTCCAGCCTTCGGGGACGGGTTCGTGCGGATATTCGTAGCGGAGCTGGCCGAGATCGAAATCGATCCGGTCGAGCAGCCCCAGACTCTCCTCGACCGCCTCGGGGTAATCCCGGAACAGCCGCGCCATCTCCCGGCCGGGCTTGAGATGCCGTTCGGCATTGGCGGCGATCCTGGTGCCGGCCTCTTCCAGCTTGAGGCCGAGGCGGATGCAGGTGACGACATCGTGGAGGGGACGCTGCTGCGGGGTGGCATAGAGCACGTCGTTGGTGGCGATCAGCGGGACCGGATTTCCGGGTGCATGGGGTTGATCGTCGCCTTTTTGATTTTTCACCCCGGCGGCGATCCGGGCGAGCTTCGCGAGGCGGCGCTTGTCACGTCCCGAATAGGGCATGGCGAGGCCGAGCCAGACGCGATCCGGAGCGGCGGCGGTGAGGATTTCGAGCGTCCTCTCGATTCCGTCACCCCAGCGCAGGCTGGGGTCCATGTCTGCTTCCACGGGCGATGATCCATCCACTCTGACGCCATCGATAGCCGCCAGAGACATGGACCCCAGCCTGCGCTGGGGTGACGGCTTTGGGTGGAGAGACGAGCGCGCCAAGGGGCCCTGCCAGTTGGGGTGCAGCCGCGCGCCTTCCTCCCCCAACACCATCCCGCCGCCGGGCATCACGATCAGCAACAGATCCTCAACATGATCGAGCAAGTCATTGATCTGCAGGATGCAATCGCCCTTGACCGCCCGGCGATTGCCCACCGTCAGCAGCCGGGTCAGCCGCCCCCAGCCATGGCGGGTCGCGGGATAGGCGACGATGTCGGGCGTCCCATCGCAGAAGACCAGCCGGGCGCCCGTCACCAGCCTGAAGTCGATATCGGGAAGCCCCTGCTCCTTCAGTTCCTCGCGAGCTTCGCGCAGTGCCTTCCACGCCCGCACCACGCCGGCCACCGTATTGCGATCGGCGATGCCGAGCCCGGCATGGCCCGCCGCGAGCGCCGCCGCGACCATCTCCCCGGCGTCCGAGGCGCCGCGCAGGAAGCTGTAATTGCTCGCCGCGACCAGCTCGACGAAGGGAACCGGCCCGTTCATGCAAACAGCCCGTGGATGTACCAGTCGGGACTCTTCGCCTCGCGCCCGTAGAGGCCGAGGCGGAACAGCCAGAAGCGGCGGCCCTTGCGATCCTCGACCCGGTAATAGTCGCGGCTGAGCCCGGCATTGTCGGCACGGCGCCACCACAGCGCGCCGATCCGCTCGGGCCCCTCGGCCAGCGTCACCTCATGCATCTCGCGCCGCCAGCGGAAGCGCGCGGGTGGGCCATCGGGGACATCCGCCATCATCACCTCGATCGGCTGGGGCGGATCGAAGATATGGGTGGGCCGCAAGGGCGGTTCGCCGGGCTCGGCCTCAGGCCAGGGTTCCGGCGAAGGGCCCGCCTCGATCGCGGGGAAGGCGAAGGCCGCCTGTTCGGGGATATGGCTGTCGCGCGGGGCGAGGCGGCGAACGCGGTTGCGGCCCAGCCGGGTTGAGAGCCGATCGAGCAACTGCGCCAGTTCGCCCTCGGTCAGCGCGCCGCCCTCCAGCGGAAGCTGGAGCGGCACGAGCGGCTCGAGCGCCGGCACCGACAGGCGGACCAGATCGAAGCCGAAGCCGGGATCGACCGGATCCGCCAGCGCGGCCAGCCGCTCGTCGAACAGCCGCATCACCACCGCGACGTCGCGCACCGGCAGGCCGGTCTCGATCCGGAGCGCGCGGACGAGGCCATCGGTGCGGAACAGCTGCGCCTCGAAGCGGCGGCCGCCGCGATGCGCCGCCTCCATGCGCCGCGCCGCCTGCCCCGCCAGCTCGCCGATCGCGGCGAGCGCGGCCTCGGTGCGACCGATCGGCTCGGCGAAGCGGCGTTCGAGCATCAAAGCCGGTTCGGGCCGCCGCGCGGTGATGCGGATGTCACGCCCGCCGGCGATGCGGCGGAGCTTGTCGCCGGCCGCCTCGCCGAAGCGCGCGGCGAGGAGCTGCGAGGGACGGGCTTCGAGATCGCCGAGTTTCTTGAGACCGGCGCGGCGGAGGGCGGTAGTGTCCTCCCCGTCCAGTTCGAGAGCCTCGACGGGGAGACTGCCTAGATCCTCCCTAAGCGCAGCTTGGGGAGGGGGACCATCCGCACAGCGGATGGTGGAGGGGTCTTCGACATTTGAGCGAGTGATGATGTGGGCCTTCTGCCCACGGCTGCTTTGCAGCCGGCTTCGCGCTTTCACCATGCCCCCGGCATGGTGACGCGCTACGCCCCCTCCACCACGCCTGACGGCGCGGTCCCCCTCCCCATCCTTTGGATAGGGAGGAACTTTGGCATATCGCGCCAGAGCATGCGCCGCATCGGGGGTATCGCCCAGCGCCCTCAGCACCGTCAGACCCAGCCGCTCCAGTCGCGCGACCAGATCATCGCGCAGCGTCTCCTCGCCCCCGAACAGATGCGCGCAGCCGCTGATGTCGAGGATCAGCCCGTCGGGCGGATCGAGCGCGACCATCGGGGTATAGCGGTCGCAGCCGTCGGCGATGCGTTCGAGGAAACGGGCATCAGCCTTGAGATCGAGATCGGCCACGCCCAGTTGCGGTTCGCGCGCCCGCGCATCGGCGAGGCTGAGCCCCGGCGACAGGCCGAGCGCCAGCGCCGCACGGTTGACCGCGGCGAGGCGCATCGCGCCCCTTTGCTTCTCGACCAGCGCGAAGGGCGCGTCAGGCGGAAAGCCGGCCAGAGACGGCGGTATTGGCCTGCCCGTCCGGATCGCCCGCGCCAGCCGGTCGGCCGGCAGGAAGGGGAAGGCCAGCGCCAGATAGCGCCGTTTCCCGGAAAGCTTGCTCGTCACGATTCCACTCCAGCCGGGCGGTCAGACCCTCCAGTCCGCCGCGATGGCGCAGCAATTCCAATCCGATCGCCGGATGCCCCGGCGCCCCCGCCTCCAATGGCGCCGAGGCAAGCGACCGCACCCGCCAGCGGCTGTACGCGGCGCTTGGCGCGGGATCGGCGGCGGCCCGGAGCAGCAGCACCGTCACCCCCGATTTTTCCGCCGCGACGGCAAGGCGCCGACTCGCGGTCAGGTCCAGCCCCCGCGCCGCTTTCCACGGCTCAACCAGCAATGCGCCCAGCTGGGGGCAGCGTACCGCGTCCCCCGCCGCGCGCAGCAGCGCCGCCTCGTCGGGTGCCACCACCTCGATCAGCCGCGCGGGATCGAGGCCAAGCTCGGCCAGCCCCGGCCCGTAGAGCCGGCCCGCCGCCTTCACGCCATTGTCCTGCCGCAGCCAGAGCAGCGGCCCCTTCCCCATCCGCCCCCCACTTGCCTGGATAGCCAGCATCAAGGCCGCCCCCGCCATGGCGGCGCGATCGTCGTCCTCGGCCGCGAACAGCTCGTGCAGCCGGCCCTTGGGCAGGCCACCGCCCAGCGGCGCATCGAGCATGGCGCTGCCCAACCGGAACAGCGCCACCCCCGCCGGCTTCGGCCCTTCGATCGCGCCGACGCGCGCGCGAAGGGCGGCCATGATGGTCCGCGACTCATGCATGAAAATGTTCTCTATTTGTTCTTATGTTCCTTTGGCTGCGACAGAGTCAAGGGAGGCATTCAGCGCGGCCACATCTGCGCGGCGTGCAGCACCCGCAAAATCGTCACGGCCCGTGCGTCTTCGGCATAGACGACAATGTAGCTTTTCCGGACCAGCATCTCGCGGGTGCCTGCGACCCGGCCAGCCTGATACATTTTTGGATTATCGACGAGTTGGGTAGCCTTGGCCTCGACGTCATCGAGCAGGGCGAGCGCAGCGTCCGGATTGTCATCCGAGATATAGTCGACGATCGCCAGCAGGTCGGCGCGCGCCGCCTCCCGCCATTCAAGCCTTGATTTGGCCACGCCGCTTCCGCTCGATCAAGGCGCGGGTATCCGCCATGACCCGGTCATGCTCGACAGGCGGGTTGGTGTCGTCGAGCGCCTCCCGCACCTTCGCGCGGAACCAGGCATCATGCGCAACGGGATCGGCGACCAAGCCAGCGGGAAGCCCGCCCTCCTTCACAATGCGCGTCAACAATATCCGGACCGCATCGGACACGGTAAGCCCGACATTGGCGAGCGTTTCCGAAGCCTGTGCCTTGAGGGTTTCATCCACCCGGACGTGGAGCATCGAGGTCTGGGCGCCCATGCGGAATCTCCTTCCCTCCCCATATGTCTCTCATTTGAGTGACAATCAAGTGTCAGGAACCTCCCCCAGCAGCCAGGCCCGGAAATCGCGCATCGCCGGGCTGTCAGCGCGCGACATCAGGCGAGTCAGCCAGTAGCGACCGGTCATGATCTCGGCCGCGAACGGCCGCGCCAGTTGGCCCGATCCCAGCAGCTTCCCGAACATCGCCGCCGGGGCCAGCGCGACGCCATGGCCGGCGAGCGCGGCGTCCACCATCAGGATCGAACTGTCGAACACCGGCCCGCGCAGGGGCGGACAGCCGGCACCCGCCGCCGCGAACCAGCGCGGCCATTCATCGGCGCGGTAGGAGCGCAGCAGCGCCTCGCCGGCGAGCATCGCCGGGTCGCCGCCGATCCGCCCCGCCACCTCGGGCGTGCAAAGCGGCGTGAGAGGCGCCGCCATCACCGGCTCGGCATGGATGCCATGCCACGCGCCGTCCCCGAAGCGAATGGCGAGATCGAGCCCCTCCCCGGCCAGATCGACGCGATTGTTGTTGGTCATCAGCCTGAGGTCGACATGCGGGTGCGTGGCGGTGAAGCCGGCGAGCCGATCGAGCAGCCAGCCAGTGGCGAAGGTGCCGACCACGCCGATCCGCAGCACCTCGCGCATATGCCCGCCCGCGAAGCGATCGAGCACCTCGCCCATCCGATCGAAGGCGTCGGCGACGACCGGGATCAGCGCCTGCCCCTCGTCGGTCAGCGCCAGCCCGCGCGGCAGGCGGCGGAACAAGGGCGCACCCAACCGCCGTTCGAGCTGCGCGACCTGATGGCTGACCGCCCCCTGGCTGACGCACAGTTCGATCGCGGCGCGGGTGAAGTTGAGGTGGCGCGCCGCCGCCTCGAAGGCGCGCAGGGCGTTCAGCGGCAATTGGGCGCGATCCATCGACAAGACATGAATCAGATTAGGGTCTCTGTCGAGAAATCATGCTTTGTGCGCCGGCGCCTTCTTCCGCACCCTGCTTGCTGTAAGGTCAGGAAAGCGAGGTTTCCCGATGGGCAGGATGGCATTGCTTGGCATGAGCCTGGTTCTGGGTTCGACCGCGCTGCTGGCACAGGCGGCCTCCGATGATCCGCTGCTCAAACCGATCGAACCCGAGTTCGCCCAGCGCTGGCTGACGCCCCAGCCCGCCACCCGCATCCATGGCCGGACATGGCTGGTCGGCTTCGGCGGGCTCAACGTCGCCTTGATCAAGACCAGTGCCGGGCTGATCCTGATCGACGGGGCGGTGCCCCAGAGCGTGGCCGACCTGAAGGCCAATATCCGTTCGGCCGGCTTCGACATCCGCGACGTCAGGCTGATCCTGAGCACCGAGCCGCATTACGACCATGCCGGCGGGCTGGCGGCGCTGGCCCGCGACAGCGGGGCGACCGTGCTGGCGAGCGCCCCGGCCGTCGCCGTGCTGCGCGCCGGCCGCAGCGGCGCCGACGACCCGCAGATGGCGTGGCTGCCGCCGCTGCCCTCCCCCGCCCGGCTGCGCGCGGTGAAGGATGGGGAGACGATCCGGCTCGGCGATACGGGGGTGACCGCGATCGCGACGCCGGGCCACACCGCCGGATCGATGAGCTGGCGCTGGAAGAGCTGCGAGGAAGGCCGCTGCCTCCCGATCGTCTTCGCGTCGAGCCTCAACCCGGTCGCGGCGCCCGGCTATCGCTTCTCCGATCCGGCGCATGCCGCGACGGTGAGGTCCTTTCGGCGCAGCATCGCCCGGATGAAAAGGCTGGACTGCGGGATATTGCTGAGCGCGCATCCCGATCAGTCGGGCGGCGATGCCAAGCTGGCCCGCTTCCTGCAGCAGCCTCGCCCCAATCCGTTCGTGGATGCCAGGGCGTGCCGCGTCTATGGGGAGAGGTTCGAGGGGCTGCTCGACCGGAAGCTGGCGGAGGAGACGAAGGCCTCGGCCGCTGATCACGACTTCCAATAGCCCACGCGTCACCCTGAACTTGTTTCAGGGTCCACTCCGCCGCCCGCTCCGGCGCTCCCGTGGACGGGTGGATGCTGAAACAAGTTCAGCATGACGGCCAAATGGCCCGTGCTCCACCTTCAGGCGTCAACGGATGACGCTGCCCTGCTTCAGCCCGCCGTCCTGATTCAATCCACCCCGACCAGCAGGCCGTCGCCGATCCAGCGGCCGAGCATCGCGCCCGCCGCCGCGACGCCCTGTTCCTCCCCGAGCAGGTCGATCAGCGCCGCGCAGATCGCGCCGAAGCTGGCGCCATCACGGGCCAGTTCGATCGCCCGCACCTCGCCCGGCTCGGCGGTGCGGAAGCAGGAGGTGAAGGCGTTGCGCCAGACCAGGACGGTGGCGGGTTCGGCCAGCCGCTCGGCGGGCGGCGGCATCTCCCCGGCCGACAGCGCCGACCAGATTGCCGCCGCGTTGCTGCGGAACGGCGCGGTCGTCAGCGTCGGGCCGAGCCGCAGCACCGCATGATCCCAGTCGACCGCAGCGAGCGCCGCCGGATCGAGCGGATCGGCATCGGGGCCGACAAACGCCTCCGACAGCGCCAGGTCGAGCCAGCCCAGCTCGGCGATCTCGGGATCGCCGGGGAACAGCAGTTCGAGCGTCTCGGGGAAATCCTTCGCATAGGCATCGAGCGTCCATGCGTGCGGCGGGGTGACGTCGATATGCGCCGCCGCCGTCGACAGGAAACGCTCCTCGCCGATCCACAGCCGCACCCGTTCGAATGCTTCCGACAGGCAGGCGACCAGCGAGGCGCGGTAATTGTTCTGGTAAACGTCGAGCCCGGCCCGCGCGCCCGGCCCCAGCCGTTCGGCGGCCTCGCCCGACGCATCGGCGATCCAGGCGCGGAAGTCGCGCTGCAGTTCCAGCAGGCTCATGCCGCCACCTTCGGCCTATGGGGCTTGGCGATGTCGCGGGCGATCTGCAACTCGTCGAGCAGTTCGGCGAGCGGCGGGATATCGTCGTCGCGTTCGATCATGGTGGGCACCGGGCCGACCCGCCCGATCGCCTCCTCATAGAGCGCCCAGACCGGGGGCGGCACCGGCTTGTCATGGGTATCGATCAGCAGCTTGCGGCCCTGACTGTGGCCGGCGAGGTGTATCTGGCCGACCCGATCGGCGGGCACCCCCGCCAGATAGTCGCGCGGATCGAAGCCGTGGTTCGAACCGCTGACATAGATGTTGTTGACGTCGAGCAGCAGCCCACAGCCGGTGCGGGCGCACATCGCATCAAGGAATTCCCATTCGGTCATCGGGCAATCGTCGAACGCGACATAGCTCGACGGATTCTCGATCAGCATCGCCCGGCCCAGCACGTCCTGGGCGATGGCGATGTTGGCGCAGACCATGTCCAGCGCTTCCTCGGTATAGGGCAGCGGCAGCAGGTCGTGCGAATTGAAGCCCTCGATCCGCGTCCAGCAGAGATGATCGGAGACGACCATCGGCTCGATCTCGTCGACCAGCGCGCGCAGCCGCGCCAGATAGTCGCGGTCGACGCCATCGGCCGATCCCACCGACATCGATACGCCGTGCAGCGCCACCGGATGCCGCTCGCGCACCTGGCGCAGTGTGTGACGCGGGCGGCCGCCCGGCACCATGAAATTCTCGGAGATGACCTCGACGAAATCGACCGCGACGGGCGCGTCGCCATCGAGGAAGTCGGCATAATGCGGCTTGCGCAGGCCGAGGCCGAAAGTTGGGCCGATGCTGGGAACGGGCATGGCTGCCTCGCGAACAAGAGCCCCGGCCGGGCGCAAAAGGGCGCGCGCGGCCGGGGATAGGGATTACTTCTTGGCTTCGGTCGTGGTGCCGCCGGCGGCGGTGCAGGCCTCGGCGGTCATTTCCTTGAAGCCATGGCCCTTGCAGGCGTTCTGGCCCTTGCAGGCATGCTCGGCAGTCTTGCAGTCCGAGCTGCCCTTGCAGCTGTTCACGCCATAGCAGTGGACCTTGGCGTCCTTGCCCGAATCGGCGATCGCGGGCGCGGCGCCGATCGCGGCGATCGCGATGAGGGCGGCCGAGGCGGCGGCGCTGACGCCGGTCTTTACGGTGATCATGGTGACAATCTCCCCTAGGGTTCTGCCGGAGGTGGCTCCCACAACTACGGTGGGAAGCCCGGCCGGGTTACAGTGCCACCGAAATATTTCACCCCCGCTAAATTACCAACGCAGCAGGCGCGGCCCGACCAGGGCACCGATCGCCGCCATCGCGGCGATGCCCAGCGAATACCAGGTCAGCACGAACATCGCCGAGGTTTCGGGGCAGTGCAGGCAATAGAGCGTCGCCGCGCAGGCCCCCGCCGCGAGCCCAGCCGCCGCGCCTGCGGCGCGCAGCCGGGTCGGTGCCAGCCGGCGATAGGCCCAGAGCAGGCCGATGAAGATCGGGATCGACAGGCGCAGCACGATCCACGGGCACTGCTTCCAGCTCCGCCCCAGCCACATGGCGAACCACTGGTCGGAAGGCGTCCGCGCCATTTCGACCAGCCCGATCGCGGCGAGCAGCAGCACCGGCAGGCCGAGCAGCCACAGGCCGCGCAGCGGCACCGGCTCGGGCCGGGCGAGCTGGATCGCCGCGGACACCGCGACGGTGCCGAGCGAAGCGGTGTAGATCCACTTCATCCAGAAGGTGTAGCCGCGCATCGCCACGTCGAAATCGGGCCGGAAGCCCAGCCACCAGCCGATCAGCGCGACGGTCGCCGCGCCGCCCACGCCCAGGCCGGCGGCGATGCGCAGGCCGACGGCGTTGCGCGGCACCGGCCGGAGATCGGCGGCGAGCGAGCGGATCAGGGCATCGCTGTCCATCATGCCTGCCCCCGCACCCGCGCGTTGAGCGCCTTAAGCCCGCGATGGACCGATACCTTGACGTCGGACTCGCCGATCCCTGCGCTCGACGCCGCCTCGGCGATGCTGAGCCCGTCGAGCCGCGTGTCGCGTATCGCATCGGCCTGCTTGCGCGGCAGGGTGTCGAGCAGGCGGGCGACGTCCATCCGGGCGATGCTGGCGTCCTCAAACCCTTCGCAGGCGAGGATATCGGCAAGGTCCTCGATCGGGCAGGCCTGCCGCCGCCGCCGGAAATGATCGATCATCTTGTAGCGGGCAATCGCGAACAGCCACACCGCGAAGGGGCGTTCGGGATCATAGGTGGCACGCCGCGTGTGGACGGCGATCAATGTTTCCTGCACGAGGTCCTCGACATCCTCGGCGGCGTCGCGCACGCGCCGCCGATAAAAAGCCTGGAGCAGCGGTACGAGCGCCGAGAGCAGCGTGGCATGGGCACCGGCGTCGCCCTTCAGGCCGCCGATCATCCAGGCTCGCAACTGATCCTCGCTTGCTCGCATATGCGCTCCCCTGGACACGCATTCGGCAGAACCGTGCACGAGGTTACACAAGGATCGATGACGGCGGAAAAATAAATTTCGCCGCCCCGCCTGTAACGATCTCCGCCGCCGGCCCGAACTTCCCGCCGTGACCCTGGCGCATCCCCTTCTGCCAGGTCGCGACACGCTTTCGAACAGGAGACCGAGATGACCACCACCACCCATGCCGCCATCGCCGCCAGCCTGGCGCTGGCCTTCGCCACCGGCGCCGCCCATGCCGCCGACGACGCGGCCAAGAAGACCGAGAAATGCTATGGCGTCGCGCTCGCCGGCAAGAATGACTGCGCCGCGGGCGCGGGCACCAGCTGCGCCGGCACCTCCAAGGTCGATTATCAGGGCAACAGCTGGAAGCTGGTCCCCGCCGGCACCTGCACCAAGACCAAGACTCCCAAGGGTTTCGGATCGCTCACCCCCAAGAAGGCCTGACGCCCGTCCCCGCGCGGCCCGGCAGGACCGGTCCGCGCGGGCGACGCACCGGAGAGATGCCATGTCCGCCCTGCTTCCACTCTACCGCCGCGCGACGCGGCTGGCCGAAAGGCTGCTGCCCGACGCGCTGCTGCTGCTCGTCGCCCGCGTCGGCGTCGCTTCGATCTTCTTCCTGTCGGGCCGTACCAAGGTCGACGGCCTGCTGACGATCACCGACACCACCTATGAACTGTTCCGCACCGAATATGCCCTCCCCTTCGCGCCGCCCGAGATCGCGGCGCATGCGGCGACCTATTCGGAGCATTTCTTCCCGATCCTGCTGGTGCTGGGCCTGGCGACGCGTCCGGCGGCGCTGGCGCTGCTCGGCATGACGACGGTGATCGAAATCTGCGTCTATCCCGACGCCTGGCCCACCCATCTGAGCTGGGCAGGGCTGCTGCTGCCGCTGATCGCCAAGGGCGGCGGCGCCTGGTCGCTCGACCGGCTGATCAGGCGCGCCGCGAAGGCGGAGGACTGACGCCATGGCCGCGCCCGTCCCCGCCCGCCCGCGCCCCCGGGTCGTCATCGTCGGGGCGGGCTTCGCCGGCCTGTCAGCGGCGCGCGAGCTCGCCCGCCACGATGTCGACATCGTGCTGATCGACAAGCAGAACCACCATCTGTTCCAGCCGCTGCTCTATCAGGTGGCGACCGCCGGCCTGTCCCCCGCCGACATCGCCCAGCCGATCCGCTCGATCGTGCGCCGGCAGCCGCGCACCCAGGTGCTGCTCGACAGCGTCGACGGTGTCGACAAGGCGGCACGGCAGGTCCGCCTCGCCAGCGGGGCGGCGCTGGATTATGACGCGCTGATCGTCGCGACCGGCGCGCGGCACAGCTATTTCGGCGCGAGCTGGGCCGATCGCGCGCCCGGCATCAAGACCATCGACGATGCGATCAGCGTGCGCCGCACGATCCTACTGGCGCTCGAGAAGGCCGAGACGAGCCGCCAGGAGCATCTGGCCGAGCGCGCCGAATATCTGACCTTCGTGGTCGTCGGCGGCGGCCCGACCGGCGTGGAGATGGCGGGCGCCATCGCCGAACTGACCCGCGCGGCGGCGGAGGCCGAGTTCCCGCACATCACCCGCCATTGCGTGCGGATCATCCTGGTCCAGTCCGAGCAACGGCTGCTGCCGAGCTTCCCGCCATCGCTGGGCGCCGCGGCGCAACGCGCGCTCGAAGGCCTCGGCGTCCAGGTCCGGCTGGGCAGCCGGGTGACGGCGATCGACGACGACGGCGTCATCATCGCCGACCAGCGGATCGCCGCGAGCACGGTGGTCTGGGCGGCCGGGGTGCGCGCCTCGCCGGCGGCGGGCTGGCTCGACGCCGCAGCCGACCGCGCCGGCCGGGTGATCGTCGGCGGCGACCTGGCGGTGCCCGGCGATCCGCATATCTTCGTGATCGGCGACACCGCCGCCGTGGTCGATGCCAGCGGCAAGCCGGTGCCGGGCATCGCGCCGGCCGCCAAGCAGATGGGCCGCCACGCCGCGCGCACCGCGCTGGCCAGGCTGCGCGGCGCCGCCGGCCCCGGGGCATTCCGCTATCGCAGCTTCGGCAATCTGGCGACGATCGGGCGCAAATGCGCGGTGGTCGATTTCGGCTGGCTGAGGCTGTCAGGCCTGCTTGCCTGGCTGCTCTGGTCGGCGGCGCACATCTATTTCCTGATCGGCTTCCGCAATCGCCTGATCGTCTGCGCCAACTGGGCGTGGAACTATATCACTTTCGATCGCGGCGCGCGGCTGATTACCGGCATCGACCGGACCATGTAGCGCAGGGGCGGCGCCCGGGCACCGCCCCTGATTTGTTCATATCCTGCCGAGCAGGACCAGGATCAGCAGGATGACGACGATGAGGCCGAGGCCCCCCGACGGGCCGTAGCCCCAGCTGCGGCTGTAGCCCCAAGTCGGCAGCGCGCCGACCAGCAGCAGGATCAGGACGATCAAAAGAATGGTTCCGAGCATGTGCAACTCCCTGTTTGGGTCGTTACGTAACAAATGATGGCTGCCCCCGTTCCGCGTGGAACCGCGATCAGGGCCGGCCCGTAATGGATATATTAGGAAGTTTGCTGCACCACATTCGGCTGGACACCAGTGGGAAGCTTGAAATTGCGCGGATTGCAGAGCGAAATCCATGGCGATCGCCGCCCGCTCGTCCTCATCGTCGAGGATGAGCATTTCGTGCGGATGATGGCGGTGGATGCGCTGCAGGACGCCGGCTATGCGACGATCGAGGCCGAGGACGGGGATCGCGCGCTGACCCTGCTGGACGAGCGGGACGACATCGAACTGGTCTTCACCGACATCCGCATGCCGGGCCAGATCGACGGCCTCGATCTCGCCCGCCGCATCCAGAGCTTCCGCCCCCGCACCCCGGTCGTGCTGACATCGGGCCATATGTTCGAGGGCGATCGGGATATTCCGGCCTCCACGCCCTTCCTGCAGAAGCCTTATCGGGCTGCGGCGCTGATCGGCCAGCTCGACAGGATTTTCGGCCGCGCCTGAACCGCGCGGGCGTTTGCGGCGTTGAACCGGCATGACAACGACGATCGAGGAGGGCCGCAGGCTGGTGGATGCGATGCGCGACGCGGCCCGCCGGCATGCGTCGCACTGGGAGGCTCTGGTCCCCGACGCGAGCACGGTGAACGCCGCCGCCGAGGAGGCTGAGGAAACCGCCTATGCGGAGATGGCGCTGGCGAAGCGGGCGCTGCGCGATCATATCTGCGCCACCTATGGGATCACCCCGCGCGAGTTGAGCAGCCTGGCGATACCCTGAGCTGAAAAGGGAGCGCGATCCGATGGAAGATGGCTGCTGGCTCTGCGGCCGCCCGCTCGGCCGGCGGATCGAATGGCACCATCCGGTTCCGAAAAGCCGGGGCGGCCGCGAGACGGTGGCGGTCCATCCGATCTGCCACCGCACCATCCACGCCCATCTGGACAATGCCCAGCTGGCGCGCCTTCCCACCGGGCCGCACGCCCTGCGCGACCGGCCCGACATCGCCCGTTTCCTCGCCTGGGTCGCGGACAAGCCGCCCGATTTCCACGCCCCCACCCATGGCGCGCGCCGACGCTAGACCGGCTCGATCCCACGCCCCGAAACCCCGCCTTATGTGCATGTGCGCACAGAGGAACCACCGCCCCTCAGGATGGTTCTGCACCCGAGCCGGAAAGCCCCCCTCTACCCTCGGCTCTGGAGAGTGGCGACCCGCCGGAACCACGGCCCGGCGGGTCCCCTTTCGGGCTCGCGATCCCGCCGCAAATCAACTATACATGCCCCAGGGCACAATTCCGCGCATATCGGGGGCGGTTTGTGCTTGATCCGTGCCCCGCCCCGCCGTCCTCCAGGGCGGGGCGTCACGGCGACAGATACATCCAGGGGGTCCCGTTCATGTCATCCTCGCCGCCGAGCGCGCGGACGCGCGTCAAGCGCGTCCACGAGCGCGCCGCCTATGATCGCGCAACGCTCCACGCCGTGCTCGACGCAGGCATGATCTGCCATGTCGGCTACGCCTTCGACGGCTATCCGGTGGTGACGCCGACGCTGTACTGGCGCGAGGGCGACGCGATCTACTGGCACGGTTCCAGCGCCAGCCGCGCGCTGAAGGCTAGCCAGGACCTGGAGGTCTGCCTGACCGTCACCCATATCGACGGGCTGGTGCTGGCCCGATCGGCCTTCCACCATTCGGCCAACTACCGTTCGGCAATGATCTTCGGCACCGCGAGACTCGTGACCGGCGACAGCGAGAAGCTGGCGCGGCTCAGGGCGATGATGGACACGCTCTATCCCGGACGCTGGGACGCGCTTCGCCCGGTCTCCGAACAGGAGCTGAAGGCGACCCGCATCCTGTGGATGCCGCTCGACGAGGCCTCGGTGAAGATCCGCACGGGCGCGCCGATCGACGACGAGGAGGACATGGCCGATAATGTCTGGGCCGGCGTGGTGCCGTTTCGGATCGGCTTCGACACGCCGGTGCCAGATCCGACGACCGAGGCGGCCGGGCGACAGGCACCGGATGTCACCGATCGGCTGACCACGTCATAACGGCCGGGCCGCGGCGGCCAGCGGGCCCTGCGCGAAGGTCTCCGTGAGATGATCGATGAACGCCCGCACCCGATGCGGCACCGGCCCGCCCGCCGTGTAGACGGCGTGGATCGGCTCCAGGTCGCCGGGATTATAGTCTTCGAGCAGCGGAACCAGCCGGCCTGCGGCGATATGCTCGACGACGTGGAACTGGCCGGTCCGCGCGATGCCCACCCCTTCTATCGCCATCTGGCGCAGCGTGTCTCCGTTGTTGACGAGCAGACGCCCCGACACGGGCTGCTGCACGTCGCGGCCATCGACCCGGAAGGGCCAGCTCGGGCGATCCCGACGGAAGGTGAAGCTCAGGCATTCATGGCTTTCCAGATCACGGGGCGTGCGCGGCACGCCGCACCGCTCCAGATAGGCCGGCGCGGCGCAGACGATCCGGCGACTCTCGCCCAGCTTGCGGGCGATGAGGTTGCTGTCGGGCAGGGTCCCCATCCGGATCGCGATATCGGTGCGCTGGGCGAGAAGATCGATGACATCGTCGGTCAGGCTGAAATCCACCCTCAAGCCCGGATGGCGCTCGAGAAAGGCGGGAATGGCCGGCGCGACATACATGCGGCCGAACGGAATGGAGGCGCTCACCCGCAACCGGCCCCGCACCGTTCCCCCGCCGATCTGCTGGTCGGCATCGTCGATGTCGCGCAGGATACGCAACGCCGCGTGATGATAGGCCTCCCCTTCCTCGGTGAGGGTCAGCGCGCGGGTGGTGCGCAGCAGCAGGCGCGCGCCGAGCCTATCCTCCAGCCGGGCGATGAGCTTGCTGACGGCAGAGGGGGTGAGGTCCAGCGTGCGCGCGGCGGCCGAGAAGCCGCCTTCCTGCACGACCCGCGCAAACACTTCCATCTCGCCCGACCGTTCCATCTGGATGCGCGACATTGATGAACCCTATTCACAGCTGATTTCATTTTTCAGGAAATAGTCTGGCTGTCCGCCAATAGCTAGATAGCGGTCAACCAAGGATCGGAGGACGACATGGACCTGCAGCTTACCGACAAGACCGCCCTCGTCACCGGCGGCACCGCCGGCATCGGCCTGGAGATTGCCCGCGCCCTGGCCCGGGAGGGCGCCCATGTGACGATCACCGGGCGTGACCAGGCCAGGCTCGACGCGGCGATCGCCGATATCCGGGCCTCGGGCGGCAATGCCGTCCGCGGCATTGCTGCCGACGCCGCCACCGCCGAAGGGGCGAACGCGATCGCCGCCGCCGCGCCGACGGTCGACATACTCGTCAACAATCTCGGCATCTATGAGAGCAAATCCTTCGCCGATATCGCCGATGAGGACTGGACCCGTCTGTTCGACGTCAATGTGATGAGCGGGGTACGCCTGTCGCGCGCCTATCTCCAGGGCATGCTCGACCGCGACTGGGGCCGGATCATCTTCATCGCCAGCGAGTCCGGCCTGATGATCCCCCCCGACATGATCCATTACGGTATGACCAAGACGGCGCAGCTCGCCGTCGCGCGCGGCCTTGCCCAACTCACCCGCGGGACCCGCGTCACCGTCAATTCGGTGTTGCCCGGGCCCACCAGAGCCGCCGGCATCGTCGACTTCCTGCGGAGCCAGGCCAGCGACCCCGATGCCCCGGTGGAACAGTTGGAAACCGAGTTCTTCGCCACGGCGCGCGCATCGTCGCTGATCCAGCGCATGCTCGACCCCGCCGAGGTCGCCGATCTCGTCGCCTATGTCGCCAGCCCGCGCTCGTCGGCAACCAACGGCGCCGCGCTGCGGGCCGAAGGCGGGCTCGTCAACCACATCGCCTGAACGGCTGGCGACTTCCGGCGGGCCGCTCGATCATGCTATCGGATCGCCGTGCCCGCCCCGCCTCCCCACCCGCTCGATCGCCCGATCTGGAATGCGCTGTGCGGCCGGCAGGCGGGGCTGGCATCGGGCGACCGGCTGGCGCGGCGCTACCGTGCGGATATCAGCCCGTTCGCGGCGTCACGCGACGATAGCCCTGAAGCTCTTGCCGCGCTTGCCGCGCTGCTCTCCGCCGATCGCGACGCGGTGGCGCTGGAGGCCGGGACAATCGCCGTACCGCCCGGCGCCGTGGTGGAGAAGCAGGCGCTCGGCGTCCAGATGGTCGCCGGGACCCTGCCGGCCCCGGTCGCCGACGACCGGGTGATCGCCTTGGGGGATGCCGACGCCGCCGAGATGCTGGCACTGGCGACGCTGACCGAGCCTGGCCCCTTCCTGGCCAACACCCATTTGTTCGGCGGCTTCATCGGGGTCAGGATCGACGGGCGGCTGGCGGCGATGACCGGCGAACGGCTCAAGCCCGACGGTTTCACCGAGGTCAGCGGGGTCTGCACCCATCCCGATTTCCGGGGCCGTGGTCTGGCCGGCCTGCTTTCCACCATCGTCGCCCACCGCATCGCGGCGCGCGGCGAGACGCCCTTCCTCCATGCCTATGCCAGCAATGGGGGCGCGATCCGGCTCTATGAATCGCTTGGCTTCCGCATTCGGACCGAAGTGTCGGTGATGGTGCTGCGGCGGGCCGATCAGGACGCGGGCGACAGCTTCAGCAACCGACCACCCTTGCCGTCCTCCAACACGTAAACGGCACCGTCCGGGCCCTGATCGACGGCGCGGATGCGCTGCCCCATATCGTAGCGGGCTTCCTCCCGCGCGCCGTCATCGCCGAGCGCCACCAGGATCAGCGCCTTGCCCGACAGTGCACCGACCAGCGCCTTGCCGCGCCATTTCGGGAAGAGGCCACCCGAATAGACGAGCAGGCTCGATGGCGAGATCGACGGATTCCAGCTGACCCTGGGCGCTTCGAGATCGGGGCGGGTCGGATGGTCGGGGATCGGCTTGCCGTCATAATGATCGCCGTTCGAGACCAGCGGCCAGCCATAGTTGCGGCCCGGCAGGATGAGATTCACCTCGTCGCCGCCCTTGGGCCCCATCTCGGCATCCCACAGCCGCCCCTTGCCGTCGAAGGCGAGGCCGAGCGGGTTGCGGTGCCCATAGCTCCATATCGCCGGGTCGAAGCTCTTGGCAGCCAGTGGATTTCCCGGCGCGGGCCTGCCGTCCATCGTCAGCCGGACGATCTTGCCCAGCACGCCGTCCGGCTCCTGCGCGGGCGTGAATTTCTGGCGCTCTCCCATCGAGAAGAAGAGGTGGCCGTCGGGCGAAAAGGCGATGCGCCCGGCATAATGGCCGCCGCTCCTGTCCGGATGGGCGCGATAGAGGGTCGTGACATCGTCGAGCCGCGCCCCATCGGCACCGCCCACCAGCCTGCCCCGTGCCAGCACGATCGCATTGGGCGAGCCCGGCGCCGAATAGCTGAAATAGACCTGCCCGTTGGCGGCAAAATCGGGGTGCGCCACCACCTCGCCGAGCGCGCCCTGCCCGCTCGCATTGACCTCCGGAACGCCCGTGACGGCGGTGCGCTGACGGCCATCGGCCGACAGCAGCAGCATCCGCCCGGTCTTTTCGGTGACAAGCATCCGCCCATCGGGCAGAAAGGCCAGCGCCCAGGGGCTGTCGAAGCTCGCCACCTCGGCCGCCTTGAAGGGCTTGGCGGCGGAAGGCCGCTCGCCGGTGATCGGCGCCTGTGCGGCAGGCGCGACGGCCGGCAACGCGACCAGCAGCGCGAAGGCGCTTGCGAGAGGATGCATGATCGAATCTCCTGTTTCGCTTGCTTCAACGCCGCATGGCGCTGGCGGGTTTCCCGCTCAGCCGATCGGCTTGAGCCCGCTCAGCTTCATCGTCGCGGGCGCCTCGCCGGGCAGCAGCACGATCGCGTCGAAGCCATGGACGATCTCGCGGAACGCCACCGCCTCCAGATCCTTGAGCCCGACGCGAAGCTGGCGCTGCAGCGGGCGAAGCGGGCGCAGGTCGATCACCGTCGGCACCGTCGGCGGTTCGGCCGGGAGCATCACCCGCAGCTCGGGCGGCGTATCGCCATAGCCCTTGCCGGCGGCCAGCGGCACGATCATCACCCCATAGCCCTCGCGCCCGTTGGCGATGGCGAATTCATGGGCGAGGTTGCCGATCGGGAAGGCCTGGGTCGGGTTCTTGCCATGGAACATGTGATTGGCGCCGAATTTGAACATCGCTCTGGGGAGCTTCCCGCCCGCCGCCATGCGGTGGTAGCAGCGCAGGAACAGCCGCTTGAGCCACGTCTCCCGCACCGTATTGTTGTAGAGGCCGACCGGCTCACCCGCCTCGGCGCGGCGATAATAGCCGAATATCTCGGACGATCGGACCAGCCCCAGCAGCATCTCGTCGGCGCGTGATCCCGGCCTGGCGCCATAGGCGGCGCGCAGCCGCTCCAGCCGCTCGGTCATGCCCGGTGCGATCAGGAAATTGACGCTGTAGGTCGGCTCGCCGTCCAGCTTGCGCGCGAGCGCGAGCAATGCCTCGAGCTCGGCGCGCACCGCCGGCTTCGGCGCGATGCGGATCAACTCCTCCAGATAGCGCGGCACGCCGACCGCCTGCTCGACGCCGCAGATCGCCATCGGCCCCTTGTCGAGCCGGCCCGCGAGCGCCAGCAGCTCGATATCCTGATCCGATCCGAACTCGAAGGACCCCGGATAGCGGCCGACATAGCGGCCGATCTCCACCGCGTCGCCGCGACGCTCCGGCGCCAGCACATCCTCCATCGCATAGCGATCCTGCTCGACGACGAGGTGGCGAAAGCCGTGGCGGCCATGCAGCATGCGATAGAGCGCCGCCGCGAACAGCGGCGTCTCCCGCCAATAATGATCCTCGCCCAGCAGCACGAACTGGGCCTCGGCCGTCGCCCCCTCCAGGAAGACCGCGCCCGGCCCGGTCAGCGCCGATCCGCCATCATAGGCGAAGGGCCGGCTGTTCGCGGCGATCACCGCCGGCAGGTCGATCCTCGCCGGATCGGCGGCGATGGCCGGCGCCGCCAGCATCAGCGCCGCCAGCAGCACGCTTCCCCGCTTCATCGACCGCATCATCGCCTCCGCATCCGTATTACACAACTAATACAGGCAAAGCGATGGGCGTCAAACCGGCGCGGGGATCAGCGCCGCGCCTCTCCCTGGCGCAGGGCGCGGGATTTCTCCCTGTTCTCGGCCGGCGGGATATTGGTGATCGTCGCGGCATATTCGGCGAACAGCACGAACAGCCAGATTTCGACCCCCTTCCAGTCATTGCCGATCAATCCCGCCGCCACGTCCAGCACGAGGAAGGCGAGCGCGAACATCCGGAACCAGCGCATGCTGAAGGCCGGCATGTCGGCGCGGAAGGAGGCGGTGAACATCATGAACAGGCTGAACAGCCCGGCGATGATCTGCGAGGTCAGCGACGTCGCGATTCGCAGCTGATCGAGCGCGGTGACGAACCACAGCAGCCGCGATACGGCATATTGGCTCTGCCGCGTGATCTGACAGAGCTTGATGATCGGCGGCACGAACAGCGTCTTGCCCACCCAGACATCGAAATCGACCAGGTTCATGCGCGCGCTATAGCAGGACTTTAGTCGTAAGCCACCGCCTCCTGCCCTAGGACGAGCGCCACCGATCTGATATTCCCCCTTTGGCGCGGCGCGCGCGCCGGTACAGGATGTGGCGTATGATTGGGAAAGCGGTGATCGCCCTGGCGGCAATCGCGGGCCTGGCGGCGATGCCTGCGCGGGCGGCGGTGCTGGTGTCGGTGAACGCGGGGGGCTCTGCCACTGCGAACCTGCCCGGCTATAATTTCTCGGTCGCCAATCTCGACAATGCCGCCAATGGCCTGTCCACGGTCAGCTTCGCGGGTTCGTCTATCACAGGGACCACCACCAGCGGCTTCGTCAATATCGGCAATGCCAATGTCTATGGCGGCGCGGGCGGCACCGGCATGTTCGGCACCGTCAATGGCGATCCGGCGACGATCCAGCTGTCACAGAGCGTCAATTATTTCGGACTGTGGGGATCCGCGCTCGACGGCAACAACACCGTCGCGCTCTACGATGGCGATAACCTGCTGGGCAGCTTCGCCCTGCAGTCGACTCTGCAGAACGCCCCCGGCTTCGGCAGCGCCTATGCCGGCAATCCGTTCGGGGGCGGAAATGGCGGTGAGCTATATGCCTTCTTCAATTTCCAGAGCGACAGCGCCTTCAACAGGGTCCAGCTGATCCAGAATGGAGGCGGGGGCTTCGAGTTCGACAATCTGACGGTTGGCACCAGCTCCGTGCCGATCACGGCGCCGGAACCCGCGACCTGGGCGATGATGCTGGTCGGCTTCGGCCTGATCGGTGCGCTGCTGCGAAACCGGGCCAGGGGGTCGACGTATCAGGCAGCCCGTGCCCTCACGAACGGCCCGACCACGCCCCGGGCGTGATCGACCCAGGCCTGCTTCTCGCCGACCGGCGCGACATAATGGAGCGCCGCCGCCGCGTCCTCGATCCCGCTGCCGCACGCGATCAGCCAGGCGGCGAGATAGGCGGACGCCAGGCACCCGCCCGCCGTCGCGACATTGCCGTGCGCGACAAAGGGCGCGTCGATCACCTCGACACCCGCCTCCACCACCCAGGGCTTCGTCGTCAGATCGGTGCAGGCCGGCAGGCTGCCGATCAGCCCCAGCTTCGCCAGCAGCAGGGTTCCCGAACATTGCGCGGCGATCAGCTGGCGGCCGGGATCAAGCCCGATCCGCTCCAGCATCGCCGGGTCGGCGGCGATCTCGCGGCTGCGGATGCCGCTGCCGATCACCACCGCATCCGCCTGCGCGGCGAACTCCAGCGGCTTCTGCCGCTGGACGGTGACGCCGTTCATCGACGTCGCCATGTCGCTGGGCGAGGCGATATGCGCCATCCAGCCTTTGGGACGCATCCGGTTGAGGATCGACGAGGCGATGAAGCTGTCGATTTCGTTGAAGCCGTCGAAGGTGAGTATCGCGATCTGCATGGCCGGAACACAGCACGCACGGCACGGCGCGGCAATCCGGACAATCGCGCTATATTGTCACCCTGCCCCCTGCCGCCGGAAGCAATCGGCGGCATGATCGTCGACGATGCCCACCGCCTGCATCCAGGCATAGACGATCGTCGGCCCGACGAATTTGAAGCCGCGCTTCTTCATGTCCTTCGATATGCGCTCCGATAAGGGGGTGCTGGCCGGGACATGGCAGCCATCGCCGACGATCGGCGCACCGCCGGTGAAGCTCCACGCATAATCGGCGAAATCCTCGCCGCGATCGCGCATCGCCAGATAGAGGCGCGCACCCGCGATCGTCGCCTCGATCTTGGCGCGGGCGCGGACGATGCCGGGATCGCCCATCAGCCGCTCGACGTCGGTTTCGCCGAAGCGCGCCACCTGTTCCGGATCGAAGCCTGCGAACGCCTTGCGAAACCCTTCGCGCTTGCGCAGCACGACGATCCAGCTCAGTCCCGCCTGGAACCCCTCCAGCATCAGCGTTTCCCACAGCATCCGGGGATCGCGTTCGGGCACGCCCCATTCGGCATCATGATAGGCCGCCATCAGCGGATCATGGTCGGCCCAGCCGCAGCGCCTGATCCCGTTCATGCCGCCTCCTTCCCCAGCAGCCGCAGCGTCGCCGCGTCGCGACACCCGTCGAACCAGCGTTCGAGCGCGGCGGCGAACAGCCGCTCCCCGCTCGCCGCCTCGAACAGGGTGAGCGAGGAGCGCAGCTTCATCGCATCGACCTCCCCGAACACGCCATCCGCAGTGCCCTGCTCCAGGTCCTGCAACGCTTCGACGCAGCTACGCAGCCGGGCACCGAGCACGGGATGGGCAAGATAGCCCCGCGCCTCCTCCAGCGAGCGGATCGCATAATGCTGCGCCGTCGGACTGCGCCCCAGCCCGGCAAGCTGGGGGAAGATGAACCACATCCAGTGGCTGCGTTTCCGCCCCCGGCGAATCTCGGCCAGCGCGCCTTCATGGCTGGCCTCCTGCGCCACGACGAAACGATCGAGGTCGAAAGGGTCGATCATCACTGCTCCTGCCTCGTCCCCTAGCCACATGCGCCTGAATATCCCCCGAACATGACAGAAAGCGTCATAGAACAAATAGGGAACTTATCAAGTGGGCTGGAGAGGAGAAGCGGCGGCGTCCATGTTGAACTTGGGCGTGTCGTCAGCTGGTCCATTCTCGTCATTCCCGCGCAGGCGGGAATCCATATTCCCTGAAGCTCGAGCCTCTTGGCGGAAGGGCTATGGATCCCCGCATCCGCGAGGATGACAATGGTGGGGCGGGCCCGGGCCATGGATTGCCGCCTTCACGGGAATGGCGTCAATCGACCACCGGATGAACCGCCCAAGTTCGGCGTGACGAGGGGCTTGAGTTCAGCCCTCAGCCGCTACGATCGCCATTGTCGCCATCGCCGGGCGCGCCCGGCCGCCGGACGCTGCCGGTCTTGGTAGCGGTGACGAAGCGACTCAACTCATGCCACGCTTCGGAAGTCGGTAGCGCCTGCCGGGACCTTTCCGGCGCACGGGTACGCTCGTGCATATGCCCTTCCCTCCCTGTTGAACCCCATTGGAGGCTTGGCCAATATATGCCCGAAACGATCGTCGTGCATCAAAAAAAGTTCCGCGATTCCGGCAGGTTCCCTAAGGGAATATCAGCGGCGCCGCGCGGCGCGCATCTTGCTGTATTTGGTGGTGCGGGTGCCGGGCTTGCCGCTGCTGCTGTGGTTCTTCACCGGCGCGGCATGCTGCTCGACCGGCAGGCCCAGTTCCTCCTGCTCCAGCTTGCGTATCTCGTCGCGCAGCCGGCCCGCCTCCTCGAATTCCAGATCGGCGGCGGCGGCGCGCATTTTGCGCTCGAGATCCTCGATATAGGCGCGCAGATTATGGCCGACCATATGCGGCCGTTCCTCGATGCCGGTATCGACCGTCACCTGATCACGCGAGGCGAGATGGCCGACGATATCGGTGATGTTGCGCCGGATCGTCTCGGGCGTGATGCCATGTTCCTCATTATAGGCCTGCTGCTTCTCGCGCCGCCGCGACGTCTCCGCCATCGCCCGCTCCATCGAGCCGGTGATGCGGTCCGCATAAAGGATCACGCGCCCGTCGACATTGCGCGCGGCGCGGCCGATCGTCTGGATCAGCGAGGTTTCGGAGCGCAGGAACCCTTCCTTGTCGGCATCGAGGATCGCGACCAGCCCGCATTCGGGGATGTCGAGCCCCTCGCGCAGCAGGTTGATGCCCACCAGTACGTCATAGACGCCCAGCCTCAGATCGCGGATCAGCTCGATACGCTCCAGCGTCTCCACGTCCGAATGCATGTAGCGAACCTTGATCCCCGCCTCGTGGAGATATTCGGTCAGGTCCTCGGCCATACGCTTGGTGAGTGTGGTGACGAGGCTGCGATAGCCCTTCTTCGCGGTCTCGCGCACCTCGAAGACGAGATCGTCGACTTGGCTCTCGATCGGGCGCACCTCGACCGGGGGATCGATCAGCCCTGTCGGGCGGATCACCTGTTCGACGAAGACGCCGCCGGTCTGCTCCATCTCCCAGCCGCCCGGCGTCGCCGAGACATAGACGGTCTGGGGCCGCATCACCTCCCACTCGTTGAAACGCAGCGGACGGTTGTCGATGCAGGACGGCAGGCGGAAGCCATATTCGGCCAGGGTGATCTTGCGGCGATGGTCGCCCCGCGCCATGCCGTTGACCTGCCCGATCGTCTGATGGCTCTCGTCGACGAATAGCAGCGCGTTCTCGGGCAGATATTCGAACAGCGTCGGCGGCGGCTCGCCGGGCAGGCGCCCGGTCAGGAAGCGCGAATAATTCTCGATGCCGGCGCAGCTGCCGGTCGCGGCGATCATCTCCAGGTCGAAATTGGTGCGCTGCTCCAGCCGCTGCGCCTCCAGCAACCGGCCCTCGGCCTGCAATTCCTTGAGCCGTTCGGACAGCTCGAATTTGATCGCCTCCATCGCCTGCTTCATCGTCGGGCCCGGCGTCACATAGTGCGAATTGGCGAAGACGCGGACATGGTCGAGGCTGGCCGAGGTCTTGCCGGTCAGCGGATCGAATTCGGTGATCTGCTCGATCTCGTCGCCGAAGAAGGCGATGCGCCAGGCGCTGTCCTCATAATGCGACGGGAATATCTCCAGATTGTCGCCGCGCACCCGGAAATTGCCGCGCGCGAAGGCGGCGTCGTTGCGTTTGTACTGGAGCGCCACCAGCTTGCGGATGATCTCGCGCTGGTCGACGGTGTCGCCCTTCTTCAGATCGAAGATCATCGCCGAATAGGTTTCGACCGAGCCGATGCCGTAAAGGCAGGACACCGAGGCGACGATCAGCACGTCGTCGCGCTCCAGCAGCGATCGGGTCGCCGAGTGGCGCATCCGGTCGATCGCCTCGTTCACCGAGCTTTCCTTCTCGATGTAGGTATCCGACCGAGGCACATAGGCCTCGGGCTGGTAATAGTCGTAATAGCTGACGAAGAATTCCACCGCATTGTCGGGGAAGAACTGCTTGAACTCGCCATAGAGCTGGGCGGCCAGTATCTTGTTGGGCGCCAGCACCAGCGCGGGGCGCTGGAGCTTCTCGACCACCTTGGCCATGGTGAAGGTCTTGCCCGATCCGGTGACCCCCAGCAGCACCTGATCGCGCTCGCCCGCCTCGGCCTGCGCCACCAGTTCGGCGATCGCGGTCGGCTGGTCGCCCGAAGGTTCGTAATCGGATACCAGCCTGAACGCCTTGCCGCCTTCGGTCTTCTCCGGCCGCTGGGGGCGATGGGGAACGAAGCTCTGGCCGGTATCGGGTTCGTCGAGCGTGGTGCGGATCTGGATGGTCATGGCAAAGCATATGTAGGATAGAGGATGCGGATGTTCACCTTTTATCTTCTCCGTCCATGAGCCTGCTCGCGCTGCACGATCGCGGCGGCCTGCCCGCCTTCGATACCGGGCAATGCCGCGCGGCGGGCGCGAGCCTCGCGGGCCGCTATGCGGCGGCCGATCCCTTTCCCCATGCGGTGATCGACGAACTGATCGATCCCGCCCTCCTCGCTTCACTGTTGCCGGGCTTTCCCGACCGGACGGGCAAGCGCTTCTTCGACCGCGACCAGGAACGGTTCAAATATCAGTTCGCTCCCGATGATATCGCCGATGCGGGGCTGCGGCACCTGCTGGCCGAACTGAACGGCGGCGCCTTCCTGTCCTTCCTGGAGGCGCTGACCGGCATCGAGGGGTTGATCCCCGATCCCTGGTATCTGGGCGGCGGCCTGCATGAGACCTGCGCGGGCGGGCATCTCTCTGTCCATGCCGATTTCAACCTCCACCCCCGGATGAAGGTCGAGCGGCGGCTGAATCTGCTGATCTACCTCAACGCCGACTGGCCGGCGGCGTGGGGTGGCGATCTGGAACTATGGGACCGCGACATGATCGCCGCCCGCGTGAAGGTGGCCCCGCTGCTCGGCCGAGCGGTGATCTTCAACACCGATGCCGACAGCTATCACGGCCATCCCGAGCCACTGGCCTGCCCGCCCGATCGCAGCCGCCGCTCGATCGCGACCTATTATTACACCGCGCTGCCCGAGGGGGCCGATGCCGCCCTCCCACGCACCACCCGCTTCCGCCCCCGCCCCGGCAGCGCCGACCGGCCCGACCGCGAGGTCGCCTTCGACCATTTCGTACAGGACTGGGTACCGCGCCGGCTCCAGCATTTCGCCCGGCGGCTCAACCCGTTCCGGGCTTGAACCGTACCTATCCCACGCTAAGGGTTTGCCACGATATCGGAGACGAGGCCTGATGATCCGCACAACAATTGCCGCCATCCTGCTGACGACCGCCGCTCCCGCGCTCGCCGATGGCTTCGCCCCCGGCCGCTGGCAGCATGAGACCAACACGATCAGTGCCGACGTGCCGGGCATCCCGCAATGGGTGGTCAAGCTGTTCACCGGCAAGCAGACCCGCAAAAGCTGCCACGCCGCTGCCCAGCTCACCACCCATCCCGAGGCGCTGCTGACCCAGGACGATGCCGCGGTTTGCAAGCTGCGCCGCTTCTCTATGGCCGAGGGCAAGCTCGTCTACGACACCTTCTGCGTGAACAAGCGCTTCCCCGAAGGGCTGCTGGTCGCATCGAAGGGCAGCTATACCGCCGACAGCTATTCGATCTCGACGCTGTCGACCGGCACCAAGGAGGGCAAGCCGGTCAGGATCGTCACCGCCGGCACGGGCAAGCGCGTCGCGCCGACATGCCGGTAACGCCGTCCCTCGACCTCGACGCCTATCTCACGCGGATCGGACTGAAGCTCGCGCCGGACGCCGACGCAGCCGGCCTCCACACCATCCAGCGCGCCCATCGGCTGAGCATTCCGTTCGAGAATCTCGACATCAGGCTGGGGCGCGGGATCAGCCTCGATCCCGATCATGTCTTCGACAAGCTCGTCGTGCGGCGGCGCGGCGGCTATTGCTTCGAACAGAACCAGCTGTTCCTGCGCGCCCTGGCGGCGATGGGCTTCGATGCCCGCCCCCTGCTCGCCCGGGTGTGGCTGTTCACCGCCGACGTCCCGCCGCGCACCCACACGCTCAACCTCGTCACCATCGAGGGCCGGCCGTGGATCGCCGATGCCGGCTTCGGCGGCAGCTACACGCCGCCAATGCCGCTGGCGGACGGCGCGGAAGGGACATCGCCGGACGGCGCCCATTTCCGGCTGCTCCAGTCGGACGACCTCGGCTGGCTGCTCGAGCGGCGCGCCGCGCCCGACGCCGATTGGGAAGCGCAGTACAGCTTCACCCTCGATCAGGTGGTGCCCGCCGACCTCGAACTGTCGAACCATTGGACCGCGACGCGGCCCGATACCCGCTTCACCAGCCTCTCGGTGGTCAGCCTGTGCCTGCCCTCGGGCCTCGCCGCGCTGACCGACCGCCACTATAGCCGCCGCAATGGCGACCAGCATGTCGAGGCGGATATCGAGAGCGCCAAGGCCTACCGGCTGCGACTCAACTTCGTGTTCGGGATCATCCTCGACGAAGTCGAGGTGATGGGACTGGGGCTGTATTGAAACCGAACTCGTCCCCTCCACGTCGCCCCGGCGGAGGCCGGGGGCGCCACGGGTTCCTGCTACAGGTTCACCGCACCCCCTCTTACGGCCCCGGCCTCCGCCGGGGCGACGCGAAATGAGTTCCACCACCCAACCCCGCAACCCCGTCCGCTCGGTGGTCGGCGGATCGCTCGGCAATCTGGTCGAGTGGTATGACTGGTATATCTACTCGGCCTTCTCGCTCTATTTCGCCAAGAGCTTCTTTCCAGAGGGCGACGCGACTGCGCAGCTCCTCGCCACCAGCGTGGTCTTCGCGATCGGCTTCCTGATGCGGCCGCTGGGCGGCTGGCTGCTCGGCATCCTGGCCGACCGCTATGGCCGCAAGACCGCGCTGACCTGGTCGATCACCCTGATGTGCGCGGGATCGCTGATCATCACCTGCGTGCCCACCTATGCCGCGATCGGCATCTGGGCGCCGCTGCTGCTCACCTTCGCGCGCATGGCGCAAGGCCTGAGCTTGGGCGGCGAGTTCGGCACCGCCGCGACCTACCTCACCGAGATCGCCCCGCCGGACAGGCGCGGCTTCTGGTCCAGCTTTCAATATGTGACGCTGATCGCCGGCCAGCTGCTCGCGCTGGCGTTGCTCGTCACCCTACAATTCTTCTTCCTCACCGAGGCGCAGCTGGAAGCCTGGGGCTGGCGCTTCGCCTTCGCCACCGGCGCGGTGCTGGCGATCAGCGTATTCTGGCTGCGGCGCGGGATCGACGAGACCCCCGACTTCATCGAGGAATCCTCAGGCGAGCGCCGCAAGGGCGGCCTCCTCACCCTGCTGCGCGAACGGCCCAAGCAGTTCGCGCTGGTGTTCGGCCTGTCGATCGGCAGCAATGTCAGCTTCTACGCCTTCACCACCTATATGCAGAAATATCTGGTCGCGAGCGCGGGCTTCGCCAAGGACCAGGCATCGCTGATCTGCTCGGGCGCGTTGATCTTCTACATCATCATCCAGCCGATGCTGGGTGCGCTGTCAGACAAGATCGGCCGCAAGCCGCTGCTCTACTGGTGCTGGATCGGCGGGGTGATCGCCACCGTGCCGCTGTTCACCGCGCTGGGCGCGGCGACCGGCATGTTCGAGGCTTTCCTGCTGCTCTGCGTCGCCTATCTGATCATCTCGGGATCCAGCGCCACCAGTGCGGTGGTGAAGGCCGAACTGTTCCCTCCGCACGTACGCGCGCTGGGCGTGGGCCTGCCCTATGCGCTCAGCCAGGCGATCTTCGGCGGCACCGCGGAGTCGGTGGCCTTGTGGTTCAAGAGCGAGGGCGTGGAAGCCGCCTTCTTCTGGTATGTCACCGGCTGTATGGCCGTGGCGCTGGTCACCACCCTGTTCGTGCCCGAGACCCGCTGGCCGGGCGGAAGGCCGAAGCGCGGCGCCTGATCCGATGTGCGTGCTCGCCCTCGCCTGGAACGCGCATCCGCGCTGGGGGCTGGTCGTCGCCGGCAATCGCGACGAATATCATGCCCGCCCCGCAGCACCGCTCGCGCGGTGGGATGATGATCCCTCGCTGATCGCCGGACGCGACCTCCAGTCGGGCGGAACCTGGATGGGCGTGTCGGAAGCCGGCCGCTTCGCCGTCGTCACCAACCTGCGCGGCCATGGCGGGCCGGAGCCCCACCGGCCCTCGCGCGGCGCGCTGGTTACCGACCTGCTGGCGGGGGCGGACCCGGACGGGATCGCGATAGAGGCCTATAATCCGGTGAACCTGATCGCCCTCGACAGCTGGCGCGCGCGCTTCCTGTCGAACCGGCCGGCGGCGCTGCGCACCGATCTGGCCCCCGGCCTCTACGGCCTGTCGAACGGCACGCTGGACGAACCCTGGCCGAAGACCTTGCGGCTCAAGTCGATCCTGCTCGAATGGCTGACGGGCGCCGCCGAGAATCCCGCCCTGCTGCTCGACGGCCTGCGCGAGGAGGTGCTGCCCGACATCGGGGTCGATCCCGACACGCCCTCCGACATGCCCGAGCCGAACCACAGCCCGATCTTCATCCGCGATCGCCGATACGGAACGCGGTGCAGTTCGGTGGTTGCGATCGAACGTAACGGCCGGGGTCGGTTCATCGAACGCCGCTTCGATTCCGAGGCCCGGCACAGCGGCGACTCGGAGCTGGAGTTCCGCTGGAAAGATTGACCGGAGCTGGTCATCTGCGCCCCCCGCCACCGATCGCATGCGTGATGCGCGACGGATTTCAAGCGAACTGGTGAAGAAATCGTCTCGCGGACGCGCATCCGGGGGCTTTACGGACTTGCGCATGTAACACTGCACGGCTTAATGTATGTATCCTCACTATTGGAGACTCCATTGATGCGTTCTACAATGATTCGCGCCGCCATCTTGTCGGCGCTTGCGATCCCGGCGGCCGTCTTCGCGCAGGCTGAAGCCCCCGCGATCAAGACCGGCATGCTGGTCACCAGCGCCGACGGCAAGCGCGTGGGCCGCATCTATGATCTCGACAAGAAGGACGGCGCGGTCACTGCGGTCCAGATCATCCGCGATTCGCGCATCATCCGCATTTCCGCATCGACGCTGACCCCGGCCGAAAAGGGCCTGACGACCAGCCTGTCGAGCGCGGACGTCGCCAAGCTCAAGTAAGAGCCACCCTCCCCCCCCCATGCGCCGCGCGCCGTTTCGACGGCAGCGCGGCGTCTTTTTATCAGGGGATGGTCAGCGCCTGCCCCGGCGCGGTGCTGATGAAGCGGTCGGGGGCGATGCCGGCCTCCCTCCGCCGGGCGGCCAGTTCCGCCGGCGGCCGATCCGCCGCCTCCTCCGTAAGCCGGAAGGTGCCCCAGTGAATGCCGAGCGCATGACCGGCGCCTAGCACCTTGAAAACCGTGACGGCCTGGGCCGGATCGATATGGTTGCTGCCGAATATCTCGCGCGGATGATAGGCGCCGATCGGCAGGATCGCGAGACGGAAGGGCCCGTGTCGCGCGGCAAGCCTTGGCCAACTTCCGTCACCCCAGCCGGCATCGCCCGCGAAGAAGATGTTGCCACCCGGCAGGGTGACGGTAAAGCCGCTCCATAGCGCGCGGTTGCGATCCTCGATCCAGCGCGATCCCCAATGATGGACGCGCTCGACGATCACCGAGACGCCGGGCCGGACGGATACCACCCCGTCCCAGTCGCGAGCCTCGGCGGAAATCCCACGGCTTTCCAGAATCGTGTCATTGCCGAGGCTGGTGACGATCAGCGGCCGGTCCCGCGCCCACAGCCTTGCCAGCGTAGGCAGGTCCATATGGTCGTAATGATTGTGGCTGACCAGGACGAGGTCGATCTTCGGCAGATCCTCGAAGCGCACCCCCGGTGCCCGCACCCGACGCGGGCCCACCCGGTTCCACGGACCCGCGACGTCCGACCAGATCGGATCGGTCAGGATGTTGAGCCCCTGGGTCTGGACCAGCACGGTCGCGTGGCCGATCCAGGTCACCCGCATCGCGCCGCCATCCACCCGTGCGGGCGGACGCGTCTGGCGGACCGGGATCACCTCCGGCCAGCCCGCGTCACGCTGCCCGGTCGCCGCCTGCCACAGGCGCTTGAGGCCGATCTTTCGTGGGACGCCGCTTTCCTGGACCCGGTCGGGGTTGAAGAAACGCTGCCCGTCGAAATGCGTGCTCACCGGCCCGCGATAATAGATGCGGTCGAGATAGAGCGGCCGGGCCCACCAGAGGGCAGCCAAAGCCAGCACCAGAAAGGCGACGGCGATGGCTGCCCTCTTCATGGAATGCGGATCAGGCGTTCTCGAGCAGCTTCTCGCGCGCGATCTTCTCGCGCCACACCAGCGGGGCGGTGTGGTGGACGCTCTCGCCGGTCGCATCGACCGCTACGGTGACGGGCATGTCCTTCACATCGAACTCGTAGATCGCCTCCATGCCCAGATCGGCGAAGCCGACGACCTTCGCGCCCTTGATCGCGCGGGCGACCAGATAGGCGGCGCCGCCGACCGCCATGAGATAGGCCGCCTTGTGCTGCTTGATCGCCTCGATCGCCACCGGGCCGCGCTCGGCCTTGCCGACCATCGCGATAAGGCCGGTCTTCTCCAGCATCATGCCGGTGAACTTGTCCATGCGGGTCGCGGTGGTCGGGCCGGCCGGTCCGACAACCTCGTCGCGCACCGGATCGACCGGGCCGACATAATAGATCACCCGGCCCTTGAAATCGACGGGCAGCTCCTCGCCCTTGGCCAGCATGTCCTGGATGCGCTTGTGCGCGGCGTCGCGGCCGGTGAGCATCTTGCCGTTGAGCAGCAGCCGGTCGCCCGGCTTCCAGCTCGCCACCTGTTCGGGGGTCAGGCTGTCGAGATCGACCTTGATCGCCTCCTTGGACGGGGTCCATTCGACCTTCGGCCATTCGTCGAGGCTCGGCGGCTCCAGGAAGGCCGGGCCCGATCCGTCGAGGTGAAAATGCGCGTGGCGGGTCGCGGCGCAGTTCGGGATCATCGCGATCGGCTTCGACGCGGCATGGGTCGGATAATCCATGATCTTGACGTCGAGGATGGTGGCGAGGCCGCCCAGCCCCTGCGCGCCGATGCCGAGCGCGTTGACCTTGTCAAATATCTCGATGCGCAGGCGCTCGATATCGTTCTGCGGTCCGCGCTGCTTGAGCTGGGCCATGTCGATGTCGCCCATCAGCGACTCCTTGGCCATCGTCATCGCCTTTTCGGCGGTGCCGCCGATACCGATGCCGAGCATGCCCGGCGGGCACCAGCCGGCGCCCATTTTCGGGATCTGCTCGATCACCCAGTCGACGATCGACTCGCTCGGGTTGAGCATGGCGAATTTCGACTTGTTCTCCGAACCGCCGCCCTTGGCCGCGACCGCGACCTCGACATGATGGCCCGGCACCATCTCGACATTCATCACCGAGGGGGTGTTGTCCTTGGTGTTGACCCGGCTGAAGGCGGGATCCCTGAGGATAGAGGCGCGCAGCTTGTTCTCGGGGTGGAGATAGGCGCGGCGCACGCCCTCGTCGACGACCTCCTGCAGGCTGCGCTCCGAATCGAGCATGCACTGCTGGCCCCATTTGATGAACACCGTGACGATGCCGGTGTCCTGGCAGATCGGGCGGTGTCCCTCGGCGCACATCCGGCTGTTGGTCAGGATCTGCGCGATCGCGTCCTTGGCCGCCGGGCCCTGCTCGGCCTCATAGGCGGCGCCCAGCGCGCGGATATAATCCATCGGGTGATAATAGCTGATATATTGGAGGGCGTCGGCGACGCTCTCGATCAGATCGGCTTCCTTGATGATGACGGTCATGGCCCCGGCTCCGAAAATCTCTGCCCAACTGCCGGTGGCATAGACGCGAAGCACCGAGCGGTCAGCCAGAAAATGAAGGCTTGTGGCCATCATGGCCTGCACGCTGCGCGGTGGAAATAGTTTCATTTGTTGCTATATCGGCGTCATGCTCAAGACCGATCAGACCATTGCGGCCAGCCCGCCGCCCGGCGCCGCCGCCGACTGGACCATTCCGCAGAAGTGGGAGGCGTATGGCGCGTCGGAGCACGCGACCTGGGACAAGCTGTTCGCGCGCCAGACGGCGATGCTGCCGGGGCGAGTCGTACCCGCCTTCCTCGAAGGCGTCGCGCTGGCGGGACTCGACCGGCCCGGCATCCCGAATTTCGAGGAGCTTTCCGAGCGGCTGATGAAAGCCACCGGATGGCAGGTGTTGGCGGTTCCCGGCCTGGTGCCGGAGGATGTGTTCTTCGACCATCTCGCCCATCGTCGCTTCGTCGCGGGCAGCTTTATCCGCCGCCCCGATCAGCTGGACTACCTCCAGGAACCCGATGTCTTCCACGACGTGTTCGGCCATGTACCGCTGCTCGCCCACCCGATCTTCGCCGATTATATGCAGGCCTATGGCCAGGGCGGGCTGCGGGCGCTGGAGAAGGGTGCGATCGACCGGCTGGCGCGGCTCTACTGGTACACGGTCGAGTTCGGGCTGATCCGAGACGGGGACGGCTGCAAGCTCTACGGCGCGGGGATCGTCTCCTCCTATGGCGAATCGATCTTCGCGCTCGACGATCCATCGCCCAACCGGATCGGCTTCGACCTGAAGCGGGTGATGCGTACCCGCTACCGGATCGACGATTATCAGCAGAATTATTTCGTGATCGACAGCTTCGACGATCTGCTGCGCCAGACCATCGAGACCGATTTCGCACCGCTCTATCGCGAGATCGCCGAACAGCCCGATTATGAACCGGGCGAGATTGCCCCCGGCGACGTGGTGCTCACCCCGGGCACGCAGGCCTATGCCCGGCAGAAGGCCGGGCAGCTTTCCCCGGCCCAATGAAAAAGGGGCCGGTCGCTGCCGACCGGCCCCCTTCAAACCCGCAGTACGGTCAGGCGGCGAGCGGAAGCTCGGCCATCTCCGCATCATTGTCGGCGCCGCGCGCTTCGATGGCGGCGGGCCGGGCCTCACGCTTCGGAAAGATCAGGCGCGAGGCCAGCACCACGGCGCCGAGGCCGAAATAGGCGATCAGCACGATCTTCGGGCTGAAGAGCAGCGCGGTCGCGAACAGGATGCGCAGCCAGTTGGCATTGAAGCCGAAATCCTGCCCGATCGCCTCGCAGACGCCGAAGAAGGTGTCGTGGCGCCAGAAGGTGTTGTTGCTCGTCATCGTCCCGTTCCCAATTCCTGGCGGACCCGATCGTCCGCGCTCATGTCTTCTCTTCAGCACAAGCCGTGCCAAATACCTCTACCGTTTATTTTCAATGGTTTAGACGAAGGCCGTTCTTATCGCCGCCATCCGCTGGCCGAAAATCCCACCGATAGTTAGGAAATCCCGCCAGCCGTTCAACCGCCTCTCCGGCGCCCTCTATAGGGTCTGGAAATTAATCATGACTGTACGGACGGAACCGCCGGCGCCGAACCTTGGCGACCAGGCACCGAGGCCGATGCCCCGACCGGCGGCGCGTCGAGCACGAGGGGCGGTGCCACGCATGGCTTCTGCCCGCAGTCCCACGTCAAAAGGAAGACGGAGAAGCGGGATCCCGGGTCAGGCCCGGGATGACGATGGAGTCGAAGGGCTTTGCGCCTAGCCCGCCGCCGATCGCCGCCGCAGGTCCTCCACGCAGCGCAGCGCCGTCTTGCCGTCCCACATGTCGGGGCGCCTGCGGTCCTGTCGGGGCTGCGCCAGCGCCGCCAGCAGCCGCTCCAGCAGGTTGCCCGCGTTGACGAGCTGGGCCGTCCCCTCGCTGATCGTGATCGGGCGCTCGGTATTCTCGCGCAGGGTCAGGCAGGGGATGCCGAGATAGGTGGTCTCCTCCTGGATGCCGCCCGAGTCCGTGATGACCGCCGCCGCGCCGGCGACGAGGCTCATGAAGCGGACATAGGCGGCCGGGCCGACCAGCCGGACCCCGGCGCCCTCCAGCCGTGCCGCGCCGGCCTCGCCCAGCCTCTGGCGGGTGCGCGGGTGGACCGGGAAGACCAGCGGCAGATGCGCCTGCACCGCGACCAGCGCCTCGACCAGCCGGTCCAGCTGCTCGGGCACGTCGACGTTCGACGGGCGGTGGAGCGTCACCACGCCATAGCCGCCCGGCGCATGGCCCAGCTCGCCCGGATAGTCGGCGGCCTCGATCGCGGGGCGGACCAGCTCATAGCTGTCCATCATGATGTTGCCGACACGGGTGATGCGGTCTTCCGGGATGCCTTCGTTGCGCAGATTCTCGTCGGCGTCGGGCGACGGGGTCCACAGCACGTCGGCGAGCACGTCGGTGACGAGCCGGTTGAGCTCCTCGGGCATGTCGCGGTCGCGGCTGCGCAGGCCGGCTTCCAGATGCACGATCGGGATGCGCAGCTTGCCCGCCGCCATGGAGCAGGCCGCGGTCGAATTGACGTCGCCGACGACGATCAGCCAGTCGGGCCGCTCCTCCATCGCCAGCTTCTCATAGGCGATCATCACCCTGCCGGTCTGTTCGGCATGGGTGCCCGAGCCGATGCCGAGATGATGGTCCGGCGCCGGCAGTCCGAGGTCGGCGAAGATATCGTCGGACATCGCCGCGTCATAATGCTGGCCGGTGTGGACGATGACGGGCCGGAAGTCCCCGGTCGCCTTCAGAGCGTGCCAGAGCGGCGCCACCTTCATGAAATTGGGCCGCGCGGCGGCGATCAGGTGGACGAGGATCGGCTTGGTCATGAGGGGCCTTTTATCGTCTGTTCGGTTCGTGTCGAGCGCGGCCGCTGAGCCGCATCGCCCTTCCCTACCGACTCAGAAAATCAATGGGGGTGGTGGCCATGATCATCATGACCATGGTCGTGGTCATGATGCCCCTCGGCGCATTCGGCCTTCGCATCGGCGCATCGGCCGCGCTCGACCTGGAAGGTCGCGTGGCCGATGCCGAACTCGTCGCGTACCAGCCGCGCGGTCGAGGCCAGGAAATTGTCGTCGCCGGGGGCATCGGGCATCACGAGGTGCGCGGTCAGCGCCGTCTCGGTCGTGCTCGTCGGCCAGATATGGACATGGTGGACGGCGGTGACGCCGGGCAGCGCGCCGAGCCGGGTGGTGACGCTGGCGGGGTCGATCCGGCTGGGCACCCCGGCCAGCGACATGGTGAGCGAATCGCGGAACAGGCCCCAGGTGCCCGCCACGATCACCGCGACGATCACCAGGCTGATCGCGGGGTCGATCCACAGCAGCCCGGTCTGCCCAACCAGAAAGCCGGCGATCACCACCCCCGCCGAGACCGCCGCGTCGGCGGCCATGTGGAGGAAGGCGCCACGGATGTTGATGTCATGCTTGCCGCCGCGCAGGAACAGCAGGGCCGTGCCCAGATTGATGACGATGCCCACGCCCGCGACCGCCATCATCGTGCCGCTTTCGAGCGGCGCGGGATGGGCGAAACGCTGGACCGCGCCGAGCGCGATCGCTCCGCAGGCGATCAGCAGCAGGATCGCGTTGAACAGGGCCGCGAGGATCGACGAGCCGCGCAGCCCATAGGTGTAGCGCGCGCTCGCCGGCCGTTTCGACAGGGCATAGGCCGCCCATGCCATCAGCAGCCCCAGCACGTCGGACAGATTGTGCCCCGCGTCGGCGATCAGCGCGATCGAGCCCGAGAGCAGCCCCGCCGCCCCCTCGACGATCACGAAACCGAGATTGAGCGAAACCCCCAGCGCAAAGGCACGGCCATAGCTCGGCGGCGCATGGCCGTGCCCGTGCCCATGATCATGTCCGCTATGGTCGTGGTGGTGCAGGCCCATCCCACCCGTCCTACCGCGACTTTTCGCAGCGGGGCAAGCCCGCGCACCTTTTGCCGATTCGCAACGCCGCGTCTGGGAACGGCCCGCGTTTTCCCATCGCCTCGCCCCGGAAAATGCCCGTTTTCCGGATCATCCGACCATCGTGGCGGATGGGGTGAAGATCGAAACTTTACATGGGGGTCAGCGCACCATATATCCGCGCCTCCGCTGCCCCATGGGACTTCCACCGCAAGGCAGCTTTCTTGCCAACGTACCACCCGGAGGTCCCTTGAGTTGCACAAGCATCATAGCGCGCTGGGGCTAGCTGAGTCCCTTCGGCCGGTTCAGCCGGTCACGCTCCTTCGTCCCCACGCCGCTGCGCGGGCTGCCCGGTTCTTCGTCGAGAAGTTCCAGGGGCGCTCGATGTATGCCGTCAAGGCGAATCCGTCGCCCGAACTGATCCAGATCCTCTGGGACAACGGGATCACCCATTTCGACGTCGCGTCGATCGCCGAAGTGCGCCTCGTCCATGGCGTCGCGCCACAGGCGACGCTGTGCTTCATGCACCCGGTCAAGGCCGAGGAAGCGATCGCCGAGGCCTATTCGGTCTATGGCGTGCGCACCTTCTCGCTCGATTCGATCGAGGAACTGGAGAAGATCGAGCGCGCCACCCAGGGCGCGACCGACCTGACGCTGTGCGTCCGGATGCGCGTCTCGTCGGAGATGTCGAAGCTCAGCCTGGCATCCAAGTTCGGGGTCGAGCTGACCGACGCCAAGGAACTGCTCCAGCGCACCCGCCAGGTCGCCGATGCGCTCGGCATCTGCTTCCATGTCGGCAGCCAGGCGATGAGCCCGTCGGCCTATGTCCAGGCGATGGAGAAGGTCCGCGCCGCAATCGTCTCTGCGGCGGTCACCGTCGACGTGATCGACGTCGGCGGCGGCTTCCCCTCGGTCTATCCGGGCATGGAGCCGCCCGCGCTCGAAGCCTATTTCGGCGCGATCCACCAGGCGTTCGAAAGCCTGCCGGTTTCCTATTCGTCCGAGCTGTGGTGCGAGCCCGGCCGCGCGCTGTGCGCCGAATATGCCAGCCTGCTGGTCCGCGTCGAGCGACGCCGCGGCGACGAGCTGTACATCAACGATGGCGCCTATGGGGCGCTGTTCGATGCCGCTCACATCGGCTGGCGCTTCCCGGTGAAGCTGCTGCGCGAACCGGAATCGAAGGCGCGCGAGATCGGCTTCAGCTTCTACGGCCCGACCTGCGACGACATGGACCATATGGCGGGCCCCTTCCACCTGCCCGCCGACGTCCAGCCCGGCGACTATATCGAGATCGGCATGCTCGGCGCCTATGGCTGCGCGATGCGCACCGGCTTCAACGGCTTCACCGCCGGGGACCGGGTGATCATGGACGACGAGCCGATGGCGACGCTGTATGTCCGCGACGAAGAGGCCCGCGAGGCGGTTTCGTCGAACGTCATCAAGCTGTAAGGGCCTGACCACACAACAAGCGTCACCCCAGCGCAGGCTGGGGTCCATGTCTGTTGTCGCATGCGGTGCCACCGCCCGCTGAGAGAGACATGGCTGCCAGCCTCCGCTGGCATGACGGAAGATTTATACGAGGAACATCATGACCGACGCCCCCATCAACGACACGCGCAAGGCCGAGCTGCTCTCGACCGTGGTCGAGCATATCGACATCACCAGCTTCGACGCGCGCCCGATCATCGACGCGATGGGCAAGATGAGCTTCACCAGCCGCGACCTGGCCCGCGCCACCCGCATCTACAACGACATGCTGGCGGACCCCGACTGCACGGTCTTCCTGGTGATCGCGGGTTCGACCTCGGCCGGCGGCTGCATGGACGCCTATGCCGAGCTGCTGCGCAACAACATGGTCGACGCGGTCGTCGCGACCGGCGCCACCATCGTCGACATGGATTTCTTCGAGGGCCTCGGCCACAAGCATTATCAGGCGCTCGAAGTGCCCGACGACGACACGCTGCGCTCGCTCTACATCGACCGCATCTACGACACCTATATCGACGAGGAGCAGCTCCAGGACTGCGACTTCACGATCAACAAGATCGCGAACGCGCTGCCGCCGGGCCCCTATTCGAGCCGCGCCTTCATCCGTGAGATGGGCAAATATCTCGCCGAGCACGGCAAGAAGGAGAACAGCCTCGTCAAGCTCGCCTATGAGCATGACGTGCCGATCTTCTGCCCGGCCTTCGTCGACTCGTCGGCGGGCTTCGGCCTCGTCAAGCACCAGGTCGACTGCATGAAGGCTGGCCGGCCCTATATGATGATCGACGCGGTCGCCGATTTCCGCGAACTGACCGACATCAAGATCAAGGCAGGCACCAGCGGCCTGCTGATGATCGGCGGCGGCGTGCCGAAGAACTTCATCCAGGACACCGTCGTCTGCGCCGAGATCCTCGGCCATGAGGATGTCGAGGTGCACAAATATGCCGTACAGATCACCGTCGCCGACGTGCGCGACGGCGCCTGCTCCTCCTCGACCCTCCAGGAGGCGGCGAGCTGGGGCAAGGTCAACACCGGCATCGAGCAGATGGTGTTCGCGGAAGCAGGCTCGGTCCTGCCGCTGCTGGCGTCCGACGCCTATCATCGCGGCCATTGGAAGACCCGCGCCAAGCGCGCCTGGGGCAAGCTGTTCGCATAGGTTCTTGTCCGTCATCCTGACGAAAGTCAGGATCCATTGACGCAACGCCTGAATTCCATCTCCGGCGTCGCGGCAATGGATGCTGGATCAAGTCCAGCATGACGGGAAACGACTACCGCTTCGACGGCCGGCCGATCGGCCGATGCTCGCGATGGCTTTCGCGCGATAGCGTCTGGAGCAGGGTGAAGAGGTCGGCGGTCTGTTCCGACCGGGTCAGCGCATCGGCCTTGGCCAGCACCCGCGCGACCTGGTTGTCCATATAGCCGGCGTCCCCCCAATAGGCGAGGCTCCAGTCCTGGAAACGATAGCCGTCGATGGCGCGGCGATCGATCACCGTCACCTGTTCGTGGCGCGGATCATGGCCGATGCTTTCCATCAGTTCGTCGAGCGCGGCTCCGGGGCCTTCGAGTATCTGGGCGAAATGGCGTTCGGTGAAGATGAGCACCCCGCGGACCCGGAGTGCCGCGTTGCGCCCGGTGGATGCCGCGACGATGCGATCGACCTCGCCTGCCTGATCGGGCAGGATGAGCCGGCTGCGGCTGACATAGATAAGCGATTGGTACATGCTGCAACTATCGCATGATGCCGCCGGCTCCAGCAGCCAGCAAAGTTACGGGTTTCGCCCGGTAATTTCGTTAAAGTTACGACTTTCGGCGGAGGTTCGGGGCCTCCTCGCGCCGGCACGTCCCGGTTTGACAGAGCCGCCGCGACTCGCCAGCCTGCCCCCCGGAAACGGGAGGGATGCCATGCACACGCCGATACTGGGCGCGGTCGTCGCGCTGATACTCTGGACCTTCGCGATGTGGCTGTGGCTCTACGCCACCCGCCTGCCCGCGATCATCAAGGGCGGGATCGTCTATGATCCCAACCGCCCCGCGAGCGAGTTCATGGACCGGATTCCGCCACGGGTCCGCTGGAAGGCCGACAATTACAACCATCTCCACGAGCAGCCGACGATCTTCTACGCTCTCGCGATCACGCTGGCGCTGCTCGGCGCGGGCGGCGGGCTCAACGCGACGCTCGCCTGGGCCTATGTCGGCCTGCGGGTGGTCCACAGCCTGATCCAGGCGACGGTCAACAAGGTGGAGGCGCGATTCGCGGTCTTCGTGCTGGCATCGCTCGTGCTGTTCGCGCTGGCGGTCCGGGCGGCGCTCATCCTGTTCGGCGGACCCAGCGCCTGACCCGATATCGTCGCTCCGGCGAGCGATGGCTTGTGGTCAGAATCTGTATCCGGCCGAGACCTGCACCACCGGCCGATAGCCCTTCGCCTCGCCGCGCCCGCCGCTCATCAGGTCGAGCGGGGTGACGACCAAGCTGGCGCTCCGCCGTGTCATGCCGCGACCGACCACGCCGATATCGGCTCCGATCACCAGCCCCTCACCGACGGTGCCGGAAAGGCCCGCCGTCAGCATCGGCGCGTAGCGCGCTGTGCCGATGTCGGACCGGTCGTTGCTGCCGCGCAGCAGGCGGCGGTTGTCGTCCTCGCGCAGGCCCAGCGAGATGCGAAAGGCATCGCCGAACGGGTGGACGTCGCCGGTCAGCGCATAGGCGCGCGGGCGACGGCCGGAAAGCGGATCGGCCCGGACGATATCATCGACGGGTTCGGCCCGGAGCGGCGCGATGCTGCGCCGGATCGTCAGCCAGCGATAGGGATGGAAGACGACTTCGGAGCCACTCTCCAGCCCCCGCAGGTTGAGCGCAAGGCGCGGGGCCGCCTGCGCGGAGCCCGTCGCCAGCAGGCCGATGATCGCAAGGGAAACCCGTCCGAACGCCATATGCACCACCACGCTGAGGATGGGCGATCATAGGCGGCCAGCCGATAATTTATGGTTAAGCGATCGTTACGGGGGACGAGTTTACGCAAAGGTCCCGTGGCGACGCAGACGGATATTACCGCACGAAGCTGGCGACCAGTTCGACATGGGTCGACCAGCGGAACTGGCCGACCGGTGTGATCCGCTGCAGCGTCCAGCCCCCCTCGATCAGGGTCCGTGCGTCGCGCGCGAAGGTCGAGGGGTTGCACGAGACATAGGCGATGCGCCGCAGCTTCGTCGAAGCCGCCAGCGCCGCCATCTGTTCCTTGGCACCGGGGCGCGGCGGATCGAGCACCAGCGCGTCGAAGCGGTCGACCTCGGCGACGTCGAGCGGACGGCGGAACAGATCGCGATGCTCGACAGCGACGATGCGCTGCGCCCCGTCGGCGGCGGCCTTCAGCCCCAGCACCGCGTCGCGCGCGCCTTCCGCGGCATAGACGCGGCGATCTTTCGATAGCGGCAATGCGAAGGTGCCGAGCCCCGCGAACAGATCGGCGACCAGCGCGGCATCGCCGACGATCGCCTCGACCGCCGCGACCAGCGCCCCCTCCCCGTCCGCCGTCGCCTGCAGGAAGCCGCCCGCCGGAAAGGGCACCACCACCCCGCCGAGAGTGACCGTCGCCGGCTCGGGCTCCCAGCGCGGCTGCGCGCCGTAACCGTCGTCGATCGACAGCCGGGCGAGCTTGTGCCGCAGGGCGAAATCGTTGAGCGCCTCGACCGCCGCCAGCCCCTCGACCTCGACCTTCTCGATCAGCAGGTCGACGCCCTGATCGACCAGCGTCATCTGCACCCCCGCCGCGCGCCGGTCGCGCAGCATGGGGTGCAGCAATTTGCGTAGCGGATCGACCAGCGCGAACAGCGCCGGGTGCATGATCGCGCACATCTTCAGGTCGACGATATGGTGGCTCTGCTCCTCGTTGAAGCCGAGCAGCATCCGCTTGCCCTGCCGCTCGGCGCGCAGCGAGACGCGGCGGCGGGTCTGCGGCGCGGAGAGGATGGCGGGCGCCATATCCGGGGCCGTGATCTTCTGCTGCATCAGCGCGCCGGCGATCCGCTGGCCAAGGAAGTCGGCATAGCTGGCATCGTCGACATGTTGCAGCTGGCAGCCGCCGCATTTCGGGAAATGGCGACATGCCGGATCGACATGGTGCGGCCCGTGGGTCAGCGATCCGTCGACGTGGAGCAGGTCGCCCGGCGCCGACAATGGCGAATGGCGGCCATCCTCGGTAATGCCTTCGCCCCGCGCGGCGATGCGGATGATGGGAACGGCGTCGGTCATGCGCTGCGCCTTCCCCCGTCCGTCATCCCGGCGGAGGCCGGGATCGCAGGAGATGGCGAGACGAGGTTGCAGCAGGAGCCGATTGCGATCCCGGCCTCCGCCGGGATGACGATGTGGGTCAAGACCACGAGCATTCACTCAACGCTTTCGGAAGATGGGCAATAAGGTCGTCGGCAATGAGCCCCGGCCCTGCCAGCTCGGCCGCTCTGCGGTGCAGCCAGACGCCGGCACAGGCGGCCTCGAACGCCGCCAGCCCGCGAGCCCGGTTCGCGGCGATCAGGCCGGCCAGCACATCTCCGGTCCCCGCGCTCGCCAGCCAGCCCGGCGCGGGCCAGCCGATCGCGGCGCGGCCGTCCGGAGCGGCCACCACCGTATCCGGGCCCTTCAACACCACCACCGCCTGCGCCTGCGCCGCGGCGGCGCGGGCGCGCTCGATCCGGCTGCCTTCCAGCGTGCCGAACAACGTGGCGAATTCGCCCTCATGCGGGGTCAGCACCGGCAGGCCGGGCAGCGCGCCCGTGCCTTCGAGCAGCATCAGCGCATCGGCATCGAGCACCAGCGGCTTGTCCGAAGCCAGCGCCGCATCGAGCAGGGCTCGCCCTGCGGCATCACGCCCCAGCCCCGGCCCGACCAGCGCGCAGCCTACCCGCCTATCGGCGAGCAAGTCCGCCAGCGGCGCATCGCGCCGGACGATCGCGGCCGGGCCGCCCTGCCCTTTGCCGGCCAAGGTGACATAGCCAGCCCCGCCCCGCTGCGCCGCCATCGCGGAAAGCAGCGCCGCGCCCGGCATCGCTCCCTCGGCGACGACGACATGGCCGCGCGTATATTTATGATCGGCCGGTCCCGGCGCCGGAAGATGCGGGCGAGCGATCTCCGACAGGCTGGAGGTCCCGGGAATGCCGATATCCCCCAGCACCAGCCGCCCCATCAGCGCTGCCGCCGGCTGCAGCAGATGCGCGGGCTTCAGCACCGCGAGCGCGACCGTCATGTCATAGCGTATCGCTGGCCCCAGCAGCGCACCGTCATCGGTGCCGATCCCGCTCGGCAGGTCCACCGCGATCCTGAGCCGCGCCGCCGCCGCCAGCCGTTCAAGCGGCGCGGCGATGGCGGGATCGAGCGGGCGCGCCAGCCCGGTGCCGAACAGCGCGTCGATGATCACGGCGGCCGGCTTCGCCTCGGCCAGCGGCTCGACCGGCCCGCCCCACAGGCCGCGCATCACCCGCGCCACATCGGTACGCGGCTCACCGCTCGCCGCGATGCGGACCGGCACCCCGCGTGCGTGCAGCAGCCGCGCGATCACATAGCCGTCGCCGCCATTGTTGCCCGGGCCGCACAGCACCAGCGTCGGCGCGCGCCCCGCATAGCGCCAAGCCGCCTCGGCAACGGCGGCGCCCGCGCGCTGCATCGCCGCGTCGACGGTGAGGCCGGTCGCGAACACGGCCTCCTCGGCGGCGCGCGTCTCGGCGGCGGTCAGGATCGGGCGGCCTTCGGTGCGCGCGCTCACGGCGCGACCTTCGCCGGCAGCCGATAGACCATTTCGCCCGCCGCCACCTCGATATGGCCGGGCTCATCCGAGGGCCGCACCGTCACCGGCACCGCGCCGTCGGCCGCGATCACCCCACGCCCGTCCTTGACGATCAACAGGCGCCGGAAGCCGCCATCGGGCCCGCGCGCGACGATCACCCGGCCATCCGGGCTGTCGACACGATCGATCGTGCAGATGCGCTCGAACCGGGGTGCGTCCGCAAGCCGGCAGTCGATCGGATCGCCGGTCGCATCGTCCTTCGCCGAGCCGCAGGCGGCGAGCAGCAGCAGGGCCGCGAGGCCCAGGCTCTTTCCAACACCGATCGCCGAGATTCCGTTCACCCCGGGCCTAGAGCATAAAGCGATGGGGCAAGGCAACTCAGGAGACCGCGCCAATGTCGATCCCGCGCGCGACGTCCAGGAAGGCGGCAAGGGTGGCGCTGTCGTCCGCCCCTCGCCAGGCAAGCCCCGTCTCCAGCATCGGCGCCTCCTCCAGATCGACGTAGAGCACGCCGGTCCGCGCCAGATTGCGCATCGACGCCGGCACCAGCGCGAATCCCATGCCCGCCGAGACGAGACTGATAATCGTCTGCATCTGGATCGCCTCCTGACGGACATGCGGCGGCCTTCCCTGCCGCTCCAGATAGGCGGTGATGCGATCGTGGAAGACCGGCGCGACCCGGCGCGGGAACAGGATCAGCGGCCGATCGAGCCAGTCGCCGCCCAGCCAGCCGCCGTGCCGCTGCCGCGCCTCATCCACCCAGGCTTCGGGTATCGCGGCGACCAGCGGCTCCCGCAGCAGCGGCATGTAGCTCAGAGCATCGGGCAGCGCTCCATCGGGTGGTACGATGATGCCGGCATGGCCCCGCCCGTCGAGCAGCGCCGCGATCTGCACGTCGCTGGTCGCCTCGGCCAGCGTCACCTCGACCTGCGGAAAGCGCGCCGCATAATGGCGGACCAGCGCCGGCAGCAGGCTGTAGTCGGCGATGCTGACGAAACTGAGGGCCAGTTCGCCCGCGCTGCCCTCGCGCAGGCGGCGGGCGATATAGGGCAGCGCGGCGATCCCGGCCACGGCCGGCCGGACATGCTCCAGCCACTGGTGGCCGAAGGCGGTGAGCGCGACATTGCGCTTCGACCGGGTGAAAAGCGCCGCGCCCAGTTCCCGCTCCAGCGCCAGGATCGACTGGCTGAGCGGCGGCTGCGTCATCCCCAGCCGCTCGGCCGCGCGCCCGAAGTGAAGCGTATCGGCCACCGCAAGGAAATGATGAAGCTGGCGCAGGTCCTTCACGATTAAGTCTCCTGGCGACCTTATATCGCTTCAATAATATATTTCACAACCTTAGGGGAAAAGCATAGACGCGGGCACGACAAGATCGATCCCGAGGATTGCCGACATGCCAGCCTATCGTTCACGCACCAGCACCCACGGCCGCAACATGGCGGGCGCGCGCGGCCTGTGGCGCGCCACCGGCATGACCGACGAGGATTTCGGCAAGCCGATCATCGCCATCGCCAACAGCTTCACCCAGTTCGTGCCCGGCCATGTCCATCTGAAGGACCTGGGCCAGCTCGTCGCGCGTGAGATCGAGGCGGCGGGCGGCGTCGCCAAGGAGTTCAACACGATCGCGGTCGATGACGGGATTGCGATGGGCCATGGCGGCATGCTCTATTCGCTGCCCAGCCGCGACCTGATCGCCGACAGCGTCGAATATATGGTCAACGCGCATTGCGCGGACGCGCTGCTGTGCATCTCCAACTGCGACAAGATCACGCCCGGCATGCTGATGGCGGCGATGCGGCTCAACATCCCGGTCATCTTCGTCTCGGGCGGGCCGATGGAAGCCGGCAAGGCCGATATACGGGGCAAGACGATCGCGCTCGACCTGGTCGACGCGATGGTGGTCGCCGCCGACGAGAGCTATACCGATGAGGAGGTGAAAGTCATCGAGCGCTCGGCCTGCCCCACCTGCGGCAGCTGTTCGGGCATGTTCACCGCCAACAGCATGAACTGCCTCACCGAGGCGCTGGGCCTGTCGCTGCCGGGCAACGGATCGATCCTGGCCACCCACGCCGATCGCGAAAAGCTGTTCCGCGAGGCGGGCCACACCATCGTCGACCTGGCGAAGCGCTGGTACGAGCAGGACGACGCATCCGCCCTGCCGCGCAACATCGCCAATTTCACGGCGTTCGAAAATGCGATGAGCCTGGATATCGCGATGGGCGGATCGACCAACACCGTGCTCCACCTGCTCGCCGCCGCGCATGAGGGCGAGGTGGATTTCACCATGGCCGACATCGACCGGCTGTCGCGGCGCGTCCCCTGCCTGTGCAAGGTCGCGCCCGCCAAGCAGGACGTGCATATGGAGGACGTTCACCGCGCCGGCGGCATCATGGCGATCCTTGGCCAGCTCGACCGCGCCGGCCTGATCGACGCCAGCCTGCCCACCGTCCATTCGGCAACGCTCGGCGACGCGCTCGACCGCTGGGACATCAGCCGCACCGAGAGCGAGGCGGTGCGGGAGTTCTATAAGGCGGCGCCGGGCGGCGTTCGCACCACGGTCGCGTTCAGCACCAGCAACCGCTGGAAGGAACTCGATACCGACCGCGCCAATGGCGTGATCCGCGATGCCGAGCACCCCTTTTCCAGGGATGGCGGCCTGGCCGTGCTGTTCGGCAATCTCGCGCCCGAGGGCTGCATCGTGAAGACGGCGGGCGTCGACGATTCCATCCTGACCTTCCACGGCACCGCGCGGGTCTATGAGAGCCAGGACGCATCGGTGGCCGGCATCCTCGGCAATGAGGTGAAGGAAGGCGAGGTCGTCGTCATCCGCTATGAGGGGCCGAAGGGCGGACCGGGCATGCAGGAGATGCTCTACCCGACGAGCTATCTGAAATCGAAGGGCCTGGGGAAGGCTTGCGCGCTGATCACCGACGGGCGCTTCTCGGGCGGCACATCGGGCCTGTCGATCGGCCATGTCTCGCCGGAAGCGGCGGAAGGCGGCCTGATCGCGCTGGTCGCTACCGGCGACCCGATCGTCATCGACATCCCCAACCGGGTGATCAGGCTGGACATCTCCGACGCGGAGATCGCCGCCCGCACCGAGGAGATGCTGGCGCGCGGCAAGAAGGCGTGGAAGCCGTTCGGCCGCAAGCGCGACGTCTCGCCCGCGCTGCGCGCCTATGCCGCGCTCACCACCAACGCCGCGCGCGGCGCGGTGCGCGACGTCAGCCAGGTCGAGCAGGACTGAACCGCCGCCTCCGCCGACGATTGCGGACTCCGCTGCCGTAGCGTCATCCTTTGGTCTAAATCCGGGGCCCGGCCTCTTGCCCGGCGCCCCGGTTCAGGTCATTCGGGTCTCACCAGATCACGGGAAACGGGCAGCGCAGGCGAGATCGCCACCGCCCTTCCGGACGGGAGTTACAGTATGCGTAGCGCACAGCAGTTCGAAGTCCGCAGCCGTACCGACGCCCAGCATCGCGTCGTCACCGTCGCCATGGCGCGGCCGGCCGAACCGAAATGGCCGCTGGGCGCGCAGGTCGCGTTCATCACCGGCAGCGCTGCCGCGCTCTGGATCGCGATCGGCGTAGCGGTGAGTATCCTCCTCTAAACAGTTTGTCGCGCGGGGTGGCATGGGACCCGTCGGCTGGCCTGTGGGCCGAGGCCGGCGGGTCCCTTTTCCTTTTGGACGCTCATCGGTCCTCCTGGCGAAGCCGGAATGCGGGACTGCGGCAATCCGGCTCCAGCATTGCCGTAATTGCGTCTGGCTGAACGTGGGGGTGTTCATCAACCGGTCCATTGTCGTCATTCCCGCGAAAGCGGGAATCCATGGACGGCGATCCGCAAAGGCTCCTGTTCATCGTGACCGTGGATTCCCGCTCTCGCGGGAATGACGCCTCTGGTGGTGACGCCCCCCCAGGTTCCGCAGGACGACGTCGGAAGAAGGGAACCCCTCCCCTCCACAACCGTAATGCCACCATGCCCGCCGCCTTCCTGCTCGCGCTTGGCGACCTCGCCGACCGGCACATCCTGGGCATATTGGTCCGATCGCTGCTGATAACGCTGGCCCTGTTCGCCCTGCTCGGGCTGGCGCTCGGCTGGCTGCTGGCCGGTGCCGATCCCTGCGCGGCGTTCGGCGACATGGAATGCACGCTGAGCGCCACGACCGGCGGCATCGGCGCGCTGGCGCTGACGCTGGCGGCGATCTGGTTCCTGTTTCCCGCGGTCGCGATCGGCGTGATCTGCGCCTATGTCGAGCGGATCGCCCAGATCATCGAGCGGCGCCATTATCCCGCCGCCGCCGAACGCGCTCGATCGATCGGCGTGGGGGCGGTCGCCTGGCTGGGGCTGCGCTCGGCGCTCCGGGTGATCCTCTACAACCTCGCCGCCCTGCCCTTCTACATCCTGCTGCTCATCACCGGCATCGGCCCGCTGATCCTGTTCGTGATCGTCAATGGCATCGCCTTCGGCCGCGACCTGGGCGAGATGGTCGCCGCCCGCCACGGCGATCGCGCCACCCGCTATGCGTGGCTGGGCGAGACGCGGCTCAGCCGGATGCTGATCGGATCGGCGGTGACGGGGCTGTTCCTGGTGCCCTTCCTGAACCTGCTCGCCCCGGTGCTGGGCGCGGCGGCGACCGTCCATCTCTTCCATCGCCGCGCCGCCTGATCTTTTGTCGGCGGGGCATGACGAAAATTGCCCTGCCGCCTCCTGCCACGCTTCCTAGGATGCCGCCACGGGAGAGACAGCATGATCCAGACAGCCGAAATTCTGACGCGGACGGATTTCGACGGCGCCAGGCTGGTCGACGTCGACATATTCGCGCAGGACTTCAAGCGCCGGCCCTATGCCCATTTCAGCCGCTGGACGACCGAGGCGCCCTTCTATGTCGAAGCCGGCGGCGCGCCGCAGGCGGTGGTCGCGCGCCATTCGGCGGTGATGCGGGCCTTCAGCGACCATGAATATTTCAGCAGCCGCAAGCGGCCATGGCCCGGCATGGAGAAATATGCCTATTTCCAGGGCCTGCCGGTGGTGGCCGACAGCGACCCGCCCGATCACACCCGGCTGCGCCGGCTGATGACCCCGGCCTTCACCCCCAGGCGGATCAGCGCGATCGAGGACGGGCTGGCGCTGCATGTCGATGCCATGCTCGACCGGTTCGAGACCGCTGGCCGCTTCGATGCCGCGATCGATTATGGCCGCGAGCTTGCCGCCCATATCCTTTTCGCGCTGCTGCTGGACCTTCCGCAGGAGGCCTGGCCGATCTTCCTGCGCATCGCCCACGCCATGTCGACCTATAACGATCTTTCCGCCGGCGACTCCCCCGCCGCCGCCTTCATCGACGCCTGGGCCGAAGGCCGCGCCTATTGCGAGGCGATGATCGACGAGCAGCGCCGCCGCCCCTCCGACAGCGTCGTCGCCGGGATCATCGACGCCCATAACGAGGAAGGCCGGATCACCACCGACGAGCTGCTGGCCACACTCTTCACCCTCTACATCGCCGGCCATGGCGGCATCGCCAACACCGTCGCCTGGACGCTGCTGCGGCTCTGCCAGAATCCCGACCAGCTCGACTTGCTTCGGCGCGAGCCCGAACGGATCATGGCCGCCGTCGACGAGGGCATTCGCCACGATCCCAGCGGCTATCATGTGCTGCGCTTCGCCACCCATGATTTCGAGTTCGAAGGGCTGCGGCTGTGGCGGGACATGCCGGTGCTGATCATCAGCGGCGCCCCCAATTATGATCCGGCGCGCTATCCCGATCCGCTGCGGTTCGACATCGCGCGTGAGGGGCGGCGCGACATCACCGCCTTCGGCTATGGCGTCCACCACTGCATCGGCATGCTGCTGTCGCGCCGGATCGGCCGGATCGCGATCGAGGCCCCGGTGCGGCGCTTCGCGCGGCTGCGGCTCGCCGATCCCGGTTTCGAGCCCGGCATCGTCGGCGGACCGAAGGAGCGCGGGCCGGATTCGGTGCCCCTGCTGATCGGCTGACCCATTTCTGAACCACCGCGCCAATGGTGCGTTACGTGCAGAAGTAGTGATGTTGCTTTAGGAGGTAGACGTGGCTTCGGTCAGCGACAGCCCATCCCTGCGGCGGCGGGAGCTGCTCCGCAGCCTGCGCCGGACCCGGACGATGTTCGCACGGATTGGCGATCATGCGCGCTCGGTGAAGGTCGAACTGGGCATCCAGATGCTGCTCGACCAGCGGGTCAGCGACCGGATGATCGAACTGCTTGAACAGGGCGCCGCCGTGGCGGCGCGCGACGCGGTGGCGGCAAGCGGGGCCTAGAGGCTTTTAGGCGGCCTTTGCTCCGGCCGACCACTCTCCGTCCTTTTCGAACTTCTTCAGATAGTTGAACAGGCCACGGGGGACGGGCTTCTTGCCCGGGTCATACCAGGGCAGCAGGTTGGCGAGCAGCGGCTTCAGGAAGACGCGGCGGTTGAACCTTTCGAAGGTCTTGATATCCGCGCGCAGCTGCCTTTTCTCGTCGTCCGACATCCGCTCCATCTCGACCTGCCGCATATAGGCGACCGCCCGGCTGGAGAAGCCGCGCAGATGCCGGATCGCGAAGATCAGGCCATAGAGCCGATAGAAATAGCCATTGATGATCCGCCCGATCAGTCCGCGGCAATATATCGCCTTGAAGTACTGGAAGCAGACTTCGCGGTGCTCGAATTCCTCGGCCATGTGCCATTTCCAGAGGCGGATGGCGGCATTGTCGAGACCGCCGATCATCTCATCGCTTTTCTCGAACCAGAGCATGCCGGACACCGCGCCGAGCGTCTCGAACCCGTCGGCATAGGCGAGACGCCACTTCAGCGACTTCGTCCTCGAGAATTCCTCCAGATCGGCCGCCAGTTCCGCCTCCATCTCGGCGAGGCGCGGAAAGCCGGATTCGGCGATCAGCTTGTTGAAGATGCGGTGTTGGCGGAAATGCTGCGACTCCTGGGCAATGAACTTCTGGGTGTCGTCCCGAAGCCATGTATGGGACGGCGGCAATAGCGGCGCGGCTTCCTGCAATAATTTGATGAGCCACGGCTCGACCGGCGAAGGTATGATGGCGGTCGCGTTGCGATCCTGGCTGAACGCCATGTTGTGCGACCAGTAGAATTTGAAATCCGAATAATCGAACTTCGGAAATCGTACGATCATGCCCATCGCGCAGCCATCCCTTGTTGGCCGCCGTCCTAGTCCCGTGGCACCGGATGGACAATTCAAAGTCCCTTAAGCGCTAAACCACCTGCAGCTATTCCGTCACCACATGGCGGGCCATCTCCGTCGCGACGTCGGACAACAGGCTTTCCAGTTGCACCCGCTTCTCGGTCGACAGCCTGGCGATCGAGCGTGCGAAACCGCTGTTCACCGATATATCGGCGAGGACGCCCCGGACGAGAGCGGCCGCTTCGGCCGTGAGGGAAAGCTTCGCCGTGCGTCGATCGCCCCCGGCGGCCTCGCGAACAATGAAGCCCTTGTCGGCGAGCTTGGCGATCCGAAGCGAAATGGCGGCCGGCGTCACCGAGAGGACCCGGGCAACATCCGAAGGACGCGCCCGCCCGTCCCCTTCGATGAATATGACGCTCATGACGAAGATGTCCGCCGCGCTGAGCTTCCTTTCGCGCAACATCACGTCCAGATTGACAATGATCTGATGCGCCAGGGCCATGATGTGCCACATCGACCCCGCATAGGCGCCATCGCCATGCGGCTGCAGTTCGGGAAACTCGCTCTTGTAGCGCTCGATGACGGTCCGGGCGTCGATCTGGTCGCGCGGCCCGGTCATGGCAGGCGGCTCGCGACCTCCACGATCACCGGCGCCAGCCGCTGCGCCCAATGCGCGACCCCGGCCTCGTCACCGATCAGGTCCTGCCGCACCTCCAGCCCCAGATAGGGAATGCCGTTCGCCTCGGCATGGGCGTTCATCGTCGCGTTGAGCACCTTGCCCGAATAGGGCTCGTTATCGCCGGTGACGATCCCGGCCGCCCGCAGCGCGGCGATGCCGGGTCGTGCGGCGCGATCATCCTGATTGTAGAGGACGCCGACCTGCCAGGGGCGCTGCTCCTCCGGACGGGTGGCGAGGCGAGGCGTGAAACTGTGGAGCGAGACGATCAGCCGCGGCCGGGCCGCCGCTACGCTCGCGGCGATACCGTCATGATAAGGCCGCCAGAAGCGCTCGATCCGCGCCCTCCGGCCCTTGGCATCGAGCAACCTGTTGCCGGGGATGGCGAAGCCGTCGCTTTCGGTGGGGATCAGGCCGGGCGCGTCCTCCTCACGATTGAGGTCGATCACCAGGCGCGAAACCCCGCCATATATCCCCTCCATTCCCAGGGCTTCGCAGAGCAGCGCGCCGAGCGGGGCCACGCCGATATCGATCGCCATGTGCTGATCGAGCAGCGCCGGATCGATGTCGAGATCGATATCGCCCGGCACATGGTTCGAGGCATGGTCGGCGATCAGCAGCAGCCCGTTCATGGGAACACCGGCCTGCGTCGCGCGCGGAAGGCCGCGAGCCCCTCGCGGAAGTCGCTGCTGCCGAAGGCATCCTCGAACAGTGTATCGCTGTCGCCGTCCCCGGCGATGATGCGCTTGAGACCGGCGACACTGCTGCGCGAATTGGCGGCGATCGTGCCGGCGAGCGCGAGGGCGGCATCGTCGGCCTTCTTCGCGCGCTCCTCGACCAGCCCGATCGACAGCGCCTCGTCGGCCTCGATCGTCATGCCCGACAGCAGCAGCCGCGCCGCCTGCCCCGGGCCGACCAGGGCCCTGAGCCGCGCCACGTCGCACGCCGGATAGACGATGCCGACCTTGGCCGGGGTGATGCCGAACTGCGCCCTGTCCCCGGCGATGCGGATGTCGCAGGCGAGCGCCAGCGCGACACCAGCGCCGTAGCAGCCACCGTCGATCGCGGCGATCGTGGCAATGGGCGCCCCGGCCAGCGCATCGAAGGCGCGCGCCATGCCGGTGCGAAAACGGCCCCGCAACGCGGGATCGGCACTCAGCCCGTCAAGATCGCCGAGATCGGCCCCGGCGCTGAAGATGTTGGGCGCGCCCGACCGGACGATCAGCGCGCGGGCGCCGCCGTCGATCGCCTGGCCGACCAGATCGGCCAGCACCACCCACTGGTCGAGCGCGACCGCGTTGCGGAAGGCGGGCCGGTCGAGGCTGATGCGGGCGACCGGCCCGCTCGAATCGAGGGTGAACATGTGGGGACTGTTGCCGCGCCGTCCCGAAAATGTCACGACATCGCTAGGATTATGGAATCGCAGAGCGGATCAGCCCTGTCGCGACGCCGGTTCGGGCTGATGCTCGGCGCCGCGACGATCGCGCCCGCGCTGCCGCTGCTCGCCGGCCCGCCCCCCAATCCCCGGCGCCCGGGCCCCTGCCCCATCACCACGCCGGTCGATGCCGCGACGATGAAGCTGATGGAGCATACGCCAGAGATCGCGACCTATGGCGGCGTCGCGGGATCGGCCGGGGGTGGCCCCCTCGCGCGGCGGATGGACGATTATTCGCCCGAGGGCGAGGAGGCGTGGCGCGCCGCCCTGGGCGAGGCCGGCATCGCGATTGAGCGGATCGATTGCAGTGGCGATCCGCTCGGCCGGCTCCGCCTGAAGATCGCCGCCGCGGTGATCGAGAACGGGACGCGCAGCGCCGCGATCGGCTATGGCCGGCCCAACCCCTTCTGGTTTTCCGGGCATGAGCCCTATGTGGTCAACCAGATATCCGGCCCGGTGGTCAACACTCCCAATGTGATGATCGCGCAGCAGCCGCTCTCCTCGCCGGTCGAGGTCGATGCGTGGATCGAGAAGCTGGACGGCTTTGCCGGGGGATTTGACGGGGTCATCGCCAAGCTGAAGGCCGACAGGGGGCTGGGCTGCATCCCGCCGCGCGCGCTGCTCGAAAAGACGCTGCCGGTGATCGAGAATTTCCTGGCCGGGCCGCCCGATCGCCATCCGATGATCGTCGCGCTGCGCGACCGGATGTCGATCGCCGGGCTGGACAGCCGCACCCGCGCGGCGGCCGAGCAGCGCGCCATCGCCGCGCTGGAGAAGCGGGCCCGCCCCGCCTTCGGCCGGCTGCGCGGGGTGGTGCGCGACATGCTGCCCGAAGGCCGCGCCGAAGCGGGCGTCTGGGCCCAGCCCGACGGCGAGGCGCTCTACGCCGCCAATGTCCGCTCGGTTGGCGACAGCCCGCTGCCGCCCGAGCATATCCACCGGATCGGCCTGGAGCAGGTGCGCGCCGTCACGTCGCGGCTCCATGCGCGGCTGCGGCAACTGGGCTTCAGCCGGGGCAGCCTGCGGCAGAAGCTCGACGCGCTCGCCGCCGATCCCCGGCAGCGCTTCCCCGACAGCGCCGAGGGGCGTGAGGCGGTGCTCGCCTATCTGCGCAAGCTGGTCGCGGGGATGGAGGCGCGCCAGCCGCAGTTCCTGCCCGCCGCGATGATCCCCAACCAGCGGATGGAAATACGCGCGGTCCCGGCCGCCACCCAGGATTCGGCGCCGGGCGGCTATTATGACGGGCCCTCGCTCGACGGCTCCCGGCCCGGCATCTACTGGATCAACCTGCGCGACATGGCCTCGGTCCACCGCTACACCCTGCCGACGCTGAGCTACCATGAGGGCGTGCCCGGCCATCACACCCAAGGTGCCACCCTGCTCTCGCTGCCGCAGGCGCCGCTGCTGCTGCGCATTGCCAGCTTCAACGCCTATCAGGAGGGCTGGGCGCTCTATGCCGAACGCTTCGCCGCCGAGCTGGGGGTCTATGCGCAGGACCCTGCCGGGGACGTCGGCCGGCTGGCGGACGAGCTGTTCCGCTGCATCCGCCTGGTCGTCGACACCGGCATCCACCAGCTCCGATGGAGCCGCGAGCAGGCCATCGCCTATATGGCCGACAATAGCGGCGCGCCGATGAGCGAGACCATCGCCGAGATCGAGCGCTACATGGCCTGGCCCGGCCAGGCGCTCGGCTACAAGCTCGGCCAGCTCCGCCTGCTGGCGATGCGCGACCGGCTGAAGATGCGGATGGGCAAGGCCTTCGACCTCAAGGCGTTCCACGGCAAGGTGCTGGGCAATGGCGCGATGCCGATGGACCTGCTGGAAAGCATCGTGATTCCGGCGAAGAAGCGCTGACAATCGACGTCGCCCCGGCGGAGGCCGGGGCCGCAAGCGCCTCCTGCGGCTCCGGCCTCCGCCGGAGCGACGATCATAGCCTCAATCGAACCGTGGCCTCAATCGAACTCGTAGGCCCGCTCGCCATGGCTCGACAGGTCGAGGCCGTCATGCTCGGCCTCGGCATCGACGCGCATCGGAACGAACAGCCCGGCGAGCTTCGCCAGCCCATAGCTGGCCACCGCCGACCAGATCGCCACCACCACCACACCCAGCAGCTGCGCGCCGAACTGATCGAGGATCGTCCGCCCCTCGGCCAGGCCGATGCCGCCGAAAGCCGCGGCCGCCAGCGGGGCGAGCAGCAGCGATCCGGTCATGCCGCCGATGCCGTGGACCGCGAACACGTCGAGCGAGTCGTCGACCCGCCAGCGCTGCTTGATCGCCAGCACCGAGGCGAAGCAGACGCCCGCCCCGACCACGCCGCAGAGGATTCCACCGAGCGGCGAGATATAGCCCGCCGCCGGGGTGACGGTGGCGAGACCCGCGATCGCGCCGGTGACGAGGCCGACCGAGGTCGCCTTGCCGATCTTGATCCGCTCCAGCAACGCCCAGGCGAGGGCGGCGGCGGACGCGGCGAGATGGGTGGCGGTGAGCGCGCTGCCGGCGGCGGCGTTGGCGGCGAGCGCGGATCCGCCGTTGAAGCCGAACCAGCCGACCCACAGCATGCCCGCGCCGATCATCGTCATCGCCGGGCTGTGCGGCGGGATCATCGATTGCGGGAAGCCGCGCCGTCGGCCGATCATGATCGCGATCACCAGCGCCGAGATGCCGGCGGTGGTGTGGACGACGATGCCGCCCGCGAAATCCAGCACGCCGCGCGTCGCCATCCAGCCGCCGCCCCAGATCCAGTGCGCCGCCGGGATATAGACCACCAGCAGCCACAGCGCGGAGAACAGCATCACCCAGCCGAAGCGCACCCTTTCCGGAAAGGCGCCGATGACCAGCGCCGGCGTGATGATCGCGAACATCATCTGGTAGAGGGCGAAAACATTTTCGGGGATGGTGAGGCCCTGGCGGACGCCCTCCAGCCCATGCAGGCCGAGCATCGACAGATCGCCGATCCAGGGAGTGCCGGCGGCGAAGGCGAGGCTGTAGCCGCCCGCGAACCACAGCACCGAAACCAGCGCCGCGATCGCGAAGCATTGCATCAGCACCGACAGGAAATTCTTCGAACGGACGAGCCCGCCGTAGAAGAGCGCCAGCCCCGGCAGGGTCATGAACAGAACCAGCGCGGACGCGACGAGGATGAAGGCGGTATCGCCGCTGTTGATGCCCATCATATCCCCCCACCCGTGATTGCAATCTTTGCATGCGCGTTTGGCGATTGCCGCCGGGCGGTGCAAGCCCTTTCAGCCAGCATCTGGCAACACATGGTTTCGATTCCTGCGATGGTCGGCCTCGCCCGGGCGGGATAGACATTTCCCATCGTCCCCCGAGGAGAACGCCGATGACAGACCGCACCGCCCACCCCAAGGTCGACCGCCAGTTCGTCGATCGCTGGTCGCCCCGCGCCTTCGACGGCTCGGCGCTGGGCGAGGCCGACCGGGATTCGCTGTTCGAGGCCGCGCGCTGGGCGCCTTCGGCGTTCAACGCCCAGCCGTGGCGCCTGCTCTACGCCCAGCCGGGCGACGCGAACTGGGAGCGCTTCCTCGCCCTGCTCGTCCCCGCCAACCAGGCCTGGGCGAAGAATGCATCGCTGCTGATCTTCTTCGTCTCCGCCGCCACATCGCGCGGCAAGCCGTCGCACACCCACAGCTACGATACCGGTGCCGCCTGGATGTCGCTGGCGCTGCAGGCCGAGAAGCTGGGGCTGCGCGCGCACGGCATGTCAGGGGTCGATTTCGACGCGGCGAAGGCGGAGCTGGGCGTACCCGACGACTTCCGCATCGAGGCCGCCGCCGCGGTCGGCCGCCAGACCGACGCATCGGTGCTGCCCGAAGCCTATCGCGACAAGGAAGCGCCGAGCGACCGCAAGCCGCTGGCGGAAGTGGCGTTTGCGGGGAATTTTGTAGGCTGATCTCTCGCGTCGTCTCGGCGGAAGCCGGGCGACGGCCTGTTTCAAGACTCGGCTCAGCCCTCCGCCAGCAGCCTCGGCACCTCGCCGGGCAGGTCGCGCGCGAGGAAGCCGATCGGGCCGATCCGCCCGGCGGCACGGCGGCCCGCTTCGCCATGGAGCCAAACGCCCCAGGCGGCGGCGGTCAGCGGATCGGCGCCCTGCGCGGCGAGCCCGGCCATGATCCCGGCGAGCACGTCGCCCGAACCCCCGGTGGCAAGGCCCACGCAGTCGCTGGAGTAGAGCAGGGTCTCCCCGCCCGGCGCGGCGATCACCGTCTCGCCCGCCTTCAGCACGACGACGGCGTTGAAGGTGCCGGCGACCGACTGGGCGCAGGCGACCGGATCGGCGCCGATCTCCTCGGCCGAAACGCCGGTCAGGCAGGCCATCTCGCCATGATGCGGGGTCAGGATCACCCGCCCGCCACGCCCCGCGATCAGCGGGGCATGGGCGCGCGCAGCGCAGATCGCGGCGGCATCGAGCACCGCGACCTGATCGTCGGCCAGCAGCGGCAGCAGCCCGTCGATCAGCGCGCAGGCGCTGGGCTGGCTGACCATGCCCGGGCCGATCAGCAGCGTGTGGCAATAGCGGGCCGGATCGGCGAGCGCGGCGGCCGCATCCGTCGCGATCTCGCCGTCCTCCGCAGTGGGAAGGCCGATCATCGCCGCCTCCGGCACCAGCACGCCAAGATGCATCGCCGCCGCGTCGACGGTGGCGATCTGGAGCTTGCCCGCGCCGCTGCGCAGCACCGCTTCGCCGGTCAGCCCCAGTGCGCCCGGCACGAACATGCTGCCGCCGACGAGCAGCACCCGCCCCCGCATATTCTTGTCGGCATGGGATTCATGATCGGGCAGCGGATGCGCGGCGCGCCAGGCCGCGTCCAGGGGCATCGTGCCGCTCATCCGCGCGCCGCCACGATCGGATCGGGCGCCCGCGTCACCGGGGCATGCTCGGCCTCCATCGGCGCGGTGGCGTTGTAACGCGCGAGGACGAGATTGCCGCCGCGCCCCGCCGAGGGATCGAAATGATATTCGGTGACCGAGCAATTGGCGACATCGGCCTCGCGATCGATGCCCAGGATGCGCGCCTCGTCCATATTCTCGACGATGTAGCGCAGGCACAGCACCACCACCTGATGCGCGAAGATCATCACTCGCCGCCCGGAATAGTGGAGCGAGATGGTGTCGAGCAGCGAGCGCAGCCGCAGGATCACGTCGCACCAGCTCTCGCCACCGGGCGGGCGGTGATAGAATTTGCCGAGCGTCGAGCGGAACCCCGCCTGATCGGGAAAGATGTTGCGGATGCCGTGGCTGGTCAGCCCGTCGAGGACACCGAACTCCTTCTCGCGCAGCCGCTCATCCATGCAGATGGCTTCATTCGCCTCGGCCCCGCCCGCGTCGCGGAACAGCCGTGCCGTCTCCAGCGCACGGAGATAGGGCGAGGAGAGGATGATCTCGGGCCGCTGCGCCGCCGTCCCCTGCGAGAACCAGTGTCCCAGCGCCCGGGCCTGGCGCCGGCCAAGCTCGCTGAGCGGCACATCGACGTCCCGCCCGCTGATCGCGATGCGATCGAGCGCCGCCTGGTCGGCTTCATCGCGTGCGACATTGCCCGCGCTCTGGCCGTGCCTGATGATCCACAATCGGCTAGGCCAGCTCTGCCTCACGGAGCAGCGCTTCCGAAGGTGTCGCAGCGCGCGGGATCGCCGGTCGAAAGCCCGATCTGCAGCCATTTCTGCCGCTCGGCGGCGCTGCCATGGGTGAATCCCTCCGGCACGACATAGCCCTGGCTGGCCTTCTGGAGCGTGTCGTCGCCCACCGCCGCGGCGGCGCGCAGGCCCGCTTCGGCATCGCCGGGTTCGAGCAGGTTCCGGTCCTGCGCGGCCCAGACGCCGGCATAGCAATCGGCCTGCAATTCCACCTTCACCTGCAGCGCATTGGCCTCGTCCTCGCTCAGGCGGCGCTGCGCGGCGTGGACCTTGCCGAGCGTGCCTTCGAGGTCCTGGATATGGTGGCCCACCTCATGCGCGATCACATAGGCCTGGGCGAAGTCGCCGGGCGCGCCGAAGCGGCCGGAAAGCTCGTCGAAGAAGCTGGTATCGAGATAGATGCGCTTGTCGGCCGGGCAGTAGAAGGGGCCGGCGGACGAACTGGCTGCGCCGCAGCCCGACTGGGTGCCGCCCGGATAGAAGACCAGCGTGGTGGGCTCGTAGCGGCCGCCCTGCTCCTCGAACAGGCGCCCCCAGACCCGCTCGGTCGAGCCGAGCACCTTGAGCGATCGGCTCATCACCGGCGTCTTCTCGCCCGGCGCCGAGCCGGGTTCGCTGCGCTGGACCTGCTGCCCGCCATCGGTCGCCACGCCGACCAGCGACAGCGGGTTCACCCCGAACACCAGCGAGACGATGATGATCAGGATGATCGAGCCGCAGCCGAGCCCGCCGCGCCCGAGCGGGAGGCCCATCGGCAGCCCGAAGCCGCCGCCTCCGCCCGACCGAATCTCATAATTGCTGCTTTCGGATTCGTCGTCGAGCCGCATGCCTGCCTCCTGGGGTGGAAATGCTCCGAAGCCGTAATGGTTGCGCGCAACCCGCTGCATGGCGCCCCGACAGCTCGGCTTACCGAACGTTAACCATGTTCGGCCTACAGCGCATCGTTCGAAGGGAGAGGCGTGATGGACATGGCGGGGGCCCCCAGCTTGGCGGGAGAGACGGCGCTGACCGAACAGGATTTCGCCGATCGCATCGCCGTGTACAACGCCGATGGCGGGCTGCGCGAACGCCTCGCCGCCTTATGGGAGCGCGCTTCCGACCTCATCCTGGCCGCGGCGCGCGATCAGTGGGAGCCGGTGACGCGGGGCCTGCGCGAGGCGCATGTCGAAACCGGGGCGGCAAGCCGCGTCTCGTTCGACATCGAGGTGCTGATCGAGCGCCGGCGCCACCTCTATACCCAGCCCATCGATCAACAGTGGATGCGCGTGCTGAACCAGGGCGGCGTGTTCATGTTCCGGCTCAAGGTGCCGGCGCCGGCCGTGGTGCAGGGGCTGACCAGCGAGACCCGGCTGCTCGTCGACCGCATCGCCGAGCGCTTTTCCGACGAGCCCGAATTCGTCATCCAGGCCCAGCGCACCGTCGACATGCTGGCGATGATCGAGCTGGAGCTGATCCTTTCCTATGAGAATGCGGTCCGCCGCGAGGCGATCAAGGCGCGCCGCGAAGGCGCCGCTTCGATGTTCCGCACCGACATCAGCGATATCCTGGCCGCGACGCTCGAACGCTCCGGCACGCTGCGCGAGCAGACCGGCCTCACCTCGCGCGCGGCACGGGGCATGCTGGGCAAGACATCCGAAGTCGCGGCCGCCGCCCAGCAATCGGCGACGGCGATGCGCGATGCGGCGATGACCGCCGCCGGCCTGATCCGTGCGATCGAGGAGGCCCGCCGCGAGGTCGACATCGCCTCCGACGTCGCCACCCGCGCCGCCGACCAGTCGGCCAGGGCACTGTCGGTCTCCGAGGCGCTGTCGGACCACGCCCGCGCGATCGAATCGATCCTGGGCCTGATCCGCGACATCGCCGGGCAGACCAACCTGCTCGCGCTCAACGCGACGATCGAGGCCGCCCGCGCCGGCGAAGCGGGCCGCGGCTTCGCGGTGGTCGCGCAGGAGGTGAAGAACCTCGCCAGCCAGACCGCCCGCGCGACCGACGACATCGCCCAGAAGATCAGCTCGATCCAGAGCGCCACCCATCAGGCGGTCGAGGCCAACGGCTCGATCCGGGCGACGGTGGGCGAGGTCGAGAGCCTGGCCGGCCGCATCCGCGAGGCGATGGACAACCAGGCGCGCACCGTGACGATGATCACCGCCGCCGTCGACGAGACCGCGATGGCCGCCGACTCGATGTCGACCACCATCGCCTCGATCCGCGAGGATACCGAGAATGTCACGGGCGGCATCGACCGGCTGGAGGAAGGCTTCGGCCTGGTCGACGGCCAGCTCGGCCGGCTGGAGAACACCGCCCACGAGTTCGCCGCGCGGCTGGCCGGCTGAGGATTGGGCTGAGGCGCCGACGCGCGCGCACAAGGCGCCGCATCCCACGATCCTTGCGGATTCCCGCCCGCGCTAACCCAAATGGGGCAGGCAGGACATCCATCCCCGGTGAGATAGTCCCGCCATCGTCAATGGGGGGTTGGCATGTCGTCGCGGGAAAAGGATATCGTCTTCTTCATATTGGTCGCGCTGCTGCTGTTCGTGCTGCTCTACATCGGCGTGGGCTATTATTCGCCCGGGGCCTGACCGGCGAAGCCATGCGAAAGCAGACCGCGAGCATCAAGCGAGGAAACCGATAACCGAGACCGGCAAAATCAATTTGCCTTATTGCGAATGAATTGCAATATCAAATCCATGCCCACGGACCTGATCAAGACCTTCACCTATCTGACCATCCACCTGACGGTGGGGTTCAGCGTCGCCTATCTGCTGACCGGATCGGTGCAGGTGGCGGGCGGCATCGCCCTCATCGAACCCTGCATCAACGCCGTCGCCTTCTTCTTCCACGAGAAGGCGTGGAAGCTGAAGCTGAATGGTGCGGCCCCGCAACACGCCGCGACGCGCGGGCCGCTGACCGGTGCTCGCCCCGCGGTCTGACGACGGTCGCCTGCGGACAACACGCGACAGCACTTCCCGCAGGAAGCCCGCCATTACAGAGTGCGGCGGGGACCAAGCCGCTAACGTCCGTGACTTCGAATCCTCATCGAAGGTTCCGCCAAGCTCGACGGGCTGGCATCGATGCTCTGGCGGCGGGACAACACGCTGACGTAAGCGATGCAACTGGTAGGCGTGTCCTATATCAAAACCTACTCTGCCATTCTGAATAGGTGCACAAGCTATAATAGTATCTTTTGATACTGAAATCCAGCCCCTGCGCGAATAAGCGGAGCTACGCCACTCTTTAATGGCCCCCATAAGCTACACAGAGTCCGGAAGTGCACTTATTGCATCCAGCGATGCTATCTGACAGTGAGCGGACATGGATAAGATTAAGGCTGCGCTTTGGGAAAGCAATCTCAAGGGGACGACCGTCGCGGGTTGCGCGGTCGAGAAGATGATCGATTTTGGAAAATCGGCGGTTGTCTTCCGTGCTCGCCGTGGCGATGAGCTTGTAGCACTGAAGATTTTCGATGATGAACTTATTGAACGATATGGGGACAAAACCCAGCTCGCTCGCATAGACCGCGAACTTACGCTGGTCGGCAAAAGCCATCCCAATATGGTAGAAATCCTAGATGGCGGCTTTGATTCCGGAACCGGAAACCACTTTATTGTAATGCAGTACCTTCCTGGTCGAAGTTTGGAAAAATGTCTCCAAGAAATTCCAGAAGAAAATGTAGCATTACTGATTGAACAATTGGCGTCTGTATGCCAATATCTTGAGACCTTATCATTAGCCCACCGTGACATCAAGCCCGCCAATATAGTCATTCTTGAAAATTTCACGCGGTTGGTTTTGCTCGATTTTGGTGTACTTAAGCCAGTAGGCGAAGTGGGTTTAACCGATAGCGATGGCATCCAGTCTTTCGTGGGAACGCTGCAATACAGTTCGCCGGAGTTTTTGCTTCGCGACGAGGAAGACTCTCTGGAAGGCTGGCGTGCGCTCTCACTCTATCAAATAGGCGGCGTTCTCCATGATCTCATCATGCGCAAACCACTGTTCCATGACTACGTGCATCCATACGGAAGATTGGTCATGGCGGTGCAAAACGACCTACCCTCCGTCACGAGCGCGACGCTACCTTCGTATCTCGTCGATGCGTGCAAGGCTGCCCTCATCAAGAATTGCCACACGAGGTTAGAATTGGTTAGCTGGGCGTCATTTAGCCCGCCGCCCAAAATGACGGCGGGGTTGGCCGCCAGAGAGCGAGTGACGCGCCGGTCGGTGGTCGGCCAGGCTCTAGATGTGAGCTTTCAGGAGGTTGTTCATCCGGCGTGACCGGATCAGACTGATGTTGCGACACGTCAGGTCTGGAGGAACGACCGGATGAACATCCACAAGAATGCCCGAACCACGCCCTTCAGTCGAGCCGAGATCGTCCGGCGCGTGATGGTTCTGCGCGAGACGCCCAGGGCGGTCGCGACCGCCCTGGGCGTCTCGGAGCGAACCGTAGCCAAGTGGCTGGCACGTTATCGGATCGAAGGCGAAGCCGGTCTCGTCGACCGCAGCTCGCGCCCACACGCCATGCCCCGCGCCACGCCCGCCGACCGCATCGAGCAGGTCATCGCCCTGCGCCGTCAGCGCCTCTGCGGCAAGCAGATCGCCGCCACGCTGAAGCTCTCGCCAGCCACTGTCAGCCGGATACTGCGCAACGCACGCTTGAGCCGAATGCGCGATCTCGATCCTCCCGAGCCCATCCGTCGCTATGAGCGCGCGCACCCCGGCGAGCTGATCCACATCGACATCAAGAAGCTCGGCCGCTTCGAACGCGTCGGCCATCGCATCACCGGCAATCGGACAAAGCAGAGCAGCACTCGCGGCAGCCGTGCTGGCGAGCGCTACGGCGCGGGCTGGGAGTTCGTCCACGTCTGCATCGACGATGCCTCGCGCATCGCCTTCAGCCAGATCCTCCCCGACGAAAAGAAGGAAAGCGCAACCGCCTTCCTCTTCGCCGCCATCGCCTATTATCAAAGCCTCGGCATCACTGTCTCGCGCGTCATGACCGACAACGGCGCCTGCTACAAAAGCTTCGCCTTCCGCGACGCCTGCAAAGCACTCGGCCTCAAGCACATCCGCACCAAACCCTACACGCCCAAGACTAACGGCAAGGCCGAACGCTTCATCCAGACCAGCTTACGCGAATGGGCATATGCTCGCGCCTATCCAACCTCCGAGCACCGCAAACGCGCCCTCAGTCCATGGCTCCATAATTATAACTGGCACCGCCCCCACGGCAGCTTACAATCACAACCGCCCATCAGCCGACTACGTCAGCCAATGAATAACCTGTTGAGGCTCCACATCTAGACGTAGTTCCGCCATCTGTAGCAAGCGGCGTGCCCGACTTGGTCGATGCCGTGATTGACCTCGTTAAGGTCGAGGCCCGACGGGTAAGAAACGGCAATACGACGGCGTTTCCTCCACTGACTGTCGCGCGCACCCCTCCTGATTGCAATACGGTAACGATCGCCCTGCGTCGTGCACCAGGGCAAGGCCTACCTACGGGCCTGACAATTGAACTTGGCATAGAAGTCATGGACGATGCAGCTCAGGCGATAGCTGTCCACGTTTGCGCGTGGCGCGGTGCAATTAGCGAGCGCCCGCTCGATTGCGAAAAAATCGGTGCGTTCAAGGGAGTTTTTATCCCTGCAGCGATATCGGGACTTCTTGAAAACGCGATGTATATTGCACTTGATCAAGCTCAGAGTATGGCCGAGACAGATAGCAATGGCCTAAACCTGAGCGAACTGGAAGCGGCGTAACATGGAAGCCTCGTGGTGGACCGATCCTAGCGACCTCGACCCTGACCAGCGAAAGGTTGTGACACTGTCGAAGACAGAGGATCATTTAGTAATTGGCCCTCCTGGTTGCGGTAAAACCAATCTCCTACTTCTTCGCGCTGCCTATCTGCACCGGCAGGGCGTCACCAATATTGTAGTCTTGAGCTTCGGCAGGGTCTTGCGAGAGTTTTTAGCGACAGGGTCGCAACATTACCCATTTGCCAGTGACAAGGTGCAGACCTATGTGCGCTGGGGCGCGGACATGCTGCGGTCAAATGGGATTGCTTTTGACGAGAGCGACGATTTCGAAACTACCAGAGCAAGATTATATGATGCGCTCGTGACGTTGGCGAAGCAGGGGTACCGTGAGAACGTCCATGACGTGATCCTTGTGGACGAGGTGCAAGATTATTCTGCCGACGAGATTGCCCTCATCCGACTTTTCGCTGATCGCATTTTTGCCGTAGGCGACAAAGATCAGCGCATTTCCGATAAAACTGGCGCGCTAGACCGACTAGAATCGCTTGGCACGAAACGCGCCGTCCTCACTTCGCATTATCGAAACGGTTTAAAAATTTGTCGGGTCGCCGATGGGATTAAGAATCTGATCGATAGCCCCAGCGGGCTCGAAGCTACCTCCAATTATGACGAATCCACCTACCCATCCACGGTAGATATCTTCGCTGGCATTCCGCTCGGAGACCAGGTCGTCCAGGCCATTCCTCGTATCCAAACGCAGCTGCTGGCATACCCCGGCGAAATGATCGGCGTTTTCTGCCCACGCGTTGGGGATCTTGATGAAGTTAGAGCCCTTTTGGATGCATCGTCGCTCGGTGCCGAACTCCATGTGCAGCGAGCAGGCGCTTACTCTGCTTTCTCACCTGACCGGCTTGTAGTGCTAACGACGACCATGGGAGCAAAAGGCCTAGAGTTTCGGGCAGTCCATATACTCGCCGCTGACAAGCTCAAGCGCTTTCCTACGCAGAAGAATCTGACATATACTGCGGTTACGCGCACCAAAACCTCTCTGTCGATTTATCATCAGGACAGTCTTTCCGGCTATTTCGAAAAGGGACTTGTCGCGTGCCAATCGACCAAGCCCCCACCCCCACCGATCGAAGAGTTATTCCTGTGACGCGTATGTCCTCAGCCGTGCTCTCACGAGATGAGTTTCTCGATTGGGCAGGCGGTGGTTCCGTCGCACAGCCAGGTTCATCGCGCCGGTACAGCCGTGCCCTTCCTGAAAAGCGGCAGGTCACGCTCTTGTTAGACGCGAGTAAAGATAGAGCCGGTTCACAAGCGATCGTCGCAATACCGCTTGACGAGATGGACGAATTCTTCGCCTTCACTTCTACATATATCGCGACCTACAAGCCTTATTCCGCCTTCTATCATGTCATTCCACTCGAGTTGACTGATGCAATTGACGGACGATCCCCGCTGGAGCGAACTAAGGTTACTACTTTTGCCCGGCTTGTGGCGGGTGCAGCGCGTGCGGAGGCTTATGCTGCTTCACGGTCTCGACCTGACTTTGCCTTCAATTCAAGCCTGACCGCAGCGAACGCGACGTTGTCTGCCGCACTGGGCGCCGCCAGCGTTGCTGGCTACCCTTCCGCACTCCTGCCTTGGATCACAGCACAATGGGCATCACTACGGTCTAGGTTGGACAGGTATGCTGGCGCGCCCGACCCTGCGATCGAAATCGCATCAATTTTGCAGCTACTGGCAAGGACAGTTCGAAACGAAAGCAGCGAACTCGGTCTATCGGATAACCGGTCGGCAGCGGCGATATCGGGCTTCATCCAAGCCGCGTTGACCCGAGGGGTAAACAGCGAGCTACTGCGAAAGCTCGACTACGAACTGCCAAATCATATTGATCTTGTAGCGATGCTTGCTGCATCACGTGAAGAGCGGATTCAATTATTCAACCGTTTCGTGTCAAGCGTGAGCGCTGGTGCTCCAGACAGATTCGAGAGCACGTTCATTGCAGGCTTACTGCTCGCAATAGCCGGTAATGGATCGTTTGAGATGCTACGATCGGCACGCGACCTATCAGACAGGATTCCGACCGCAATCATTTGGTTCGGAATCTGCGCGGCGTTGTTCGAAGAAAGTAATGTGCTCACGGGAGCAAACTGTCTGGGTCGGAGGATTGCTCGTGACTTAGATCGTCCTTACGACCCGTTTAACCTACCGAAAGCTGACCTCGGTCTATTTGAATATCGAGCCATGTCACGCGATGCCGGTAGCCTCGAACAGATTAATGTAGGTAGTGTCGACGCTTTTTGTATCGAAATTCTGCCTGATATCGTGACCTACGTCCCACGGGAATTCGCGAACGCTGACACCCGTTCGATCGAAGAATATCAGATGATAGCGGAGAGCTTCCGGGAAATAAGGCATGTCATTGACAGAACTGCGCGTCGTTTAGAACGATCAGCTGAGCCGAGGCAACGTGAGTTATACGGCGACGACTCGAAATCACGAAGGCGTTCACGCTGACCTCTGCCGGGTCGAACTGCATCTGCTTAATCGCAATCCGGCCCAGCAGTTGAAAGTTAACCGCCAATGTTCATCGGATTACGGTGATGGTGTGGACGGCGCTCTGAGGGAGGTTTGAGTCGCGAGGTGATCTTCTCCACGGTGTGACTGTCGTAGGTCCACCAAGGAGCCCCATCCACGTGAGCAAGCTATCATCGAGCTGTCGCGTGTCACCGTCGTCGGCCTCGATCTGGCCAAGCATATCTTCCAGGTTCACTGCATCGACGCAGATGGCCGGGTGATCATGAATCGCTCACTTAAGCGCAGGGAATTGCTTGATTGCTTTCTCCGCTTGCAGGATTGGCATGGAGGCATGCGGCTCAGCGCATCACTGGGGCCGTGCGCTGATGGCGTTAGGCCATGACGTGAAGCTCATGCCGTCCTCCTATGTAAAGCCTTATATCCGCCGCCACGGTTACGGCGACAATTTACCAAATTCCAGTCCCTCCCCCTTCCGCGACGCAGGAAATACGTTCCCCTTTTGTCCTTGACATGTAGGAGCAGGGCTGCCGAAGTGGGCAACGCCCGAGTGGCTGATTGCGCGGCAGGGCTCATTCTCATGACCGACACATAAAACATCCAACGCGGCTGGCAGCCGCAGGAGCATTTGGCGGACGCGCGGCAAGGCTCGTTTGAAAAAATAAAAAAACGAACACACAACCCCATGCACCCGGGATAAATGCGAACCGTTCGCATCTGTGCGCAGAGAAATGGGGCCCCGGTTCGCCGGACAGCGCCCCTCTTCCCTCGCGGGAAGCGCGCTCTTAATACCGCTGCCGGAAATGGTGCCGCTTACAGGACTCGAACCTGTGACCCCCGCATTACGAATGCGATGCTCTACCAACTGAGCTAAAGCGGCCCGAAGGTCGGCGGGCCTTAACAGTGGTGTCCGGCAGTTTCAAGCGCCCTTCGCGCCGCCGCCGCCTTCGCCCATTCTTTCCGCGATCTTTACCGATCCTCAACCGGCTCTGGGGCATGGTCCAGCGATGCATAGGCCGCCGGTCCGGACCGGACGGCCGGGTAAGAGTATCGGGGATCGCTGATGGAAGACTATCGCTCGTTCACGGCAGAGGACTTCGCGGACTGGGATTTCCCGGTCGACGACGAGCCGTGCATGGATCTGCCGCCGATGATCGGCACGGACGAGCGGCGCATGCATGTGCGCGCCTATGAGCTGTGGCTGTCGCTGCTCGAAGGCCGCGATTATCCGTCGATCGACGATCTCGATTCGGAGCGGCTGGGCGAGTTCGGCCCCTATTCGGTGCTGCTGGACTTCACCGCCGACCGCGCCAATCCGCGCATCGCCTATCTCGGCCGCGCGCTCCGCGAGGAAGGCGAGCTGGGCACCGAGATCGCCACCGTCGCCGACGTGCCCGAACGCGCGCTGCTGTCGCGCCTGACCGAACATTATGCCGAGATTCTCGACAATCGCGCGCCGGTCGGCTTCGAGGCAGAGTTCATCAGCCATCGCGGCCAGCCCATGCTCTATCGCGGCATATTGATGCCCTATTCGTCGGACGGCCGCGCGATCGATCTGGTCCATGGCGTTATCAACTGGAAGGAATCGGCCGGGCAGGCGCTGGCCCCCGATATCGTCCAGGCCGTGACCACCGCCTTTTCCGGCCCGGCCCAGCCCGTCGTCGAACCGGCGCCGGCCCCCGAGGCGCCCGTCGAGCCGCACGCCCATGTCGCGGACCTCGAGGAGCTGCTGGAGGATGCGCGCGAGGTGGCGCAGGAAGCCCGCGCCTGCGAAGGCCGCAGCCGGCAGGCGCTCTATCGCGCGCTCTCCTTCGCCTATGACGTCGCCCTGGCCGCCGAGCGCGACAAGGACGGCTTCGCCGCGCTGATCGCCGGGGCCGGCATCGTTCCCCAGGCACGCGCGCCGATGACGCCGGTGGCCAAGCTGGTCTTCGGCCCCGACTATGATCGCAAACGGCTGACCGAGTTCGCGGCGGTGCTGACCCATGCGCGGCGCCTGTGCCTCGCCGCCGGCATGGTCGAGCCCTGGCTCGCCACGCTGTCGGGCGGGATCAAGGCCGTCGTCGCCGCCGAGCGCGGCGAGCGGCGCCCAGCGCTGAAGGTCGATCGCGTCCAGTCCGCCAGGATGATGCTGGGCAGCGCCCCGGCCCGCGCTCTGGTCGACATGGGTGAGGTCGATGGCGACATCGTCCTGCTCGTCGCCCGGCGCGAGGAGGACGGCCGGCTGGCGATCGTCTCCCGCCCGATCGGCGAGCGCGACCTGGTCGAGAAGGCGCTGCGCCGGTTCACGGTCTGACGCCTTTTCCACTGCAGTTCAGCGACATAATACGCAAAAATTTCCCGTCGCCGGCGGGACGGCGCCATGAAACTATCGTGGCGCCCATGCTTTCCGCACATGTGTTGCGAAGATCGTTTCAGATGCGACCATGGCTTGTGGCCGTCGTTGCGCGGGTCCATATCGTCGCTGCACATCCCCTTCGCGAACCGGACAAAGACGGCGCGGGGGCCAGGAGCGGAGCATCATGGATACCGAGACGGCGAAGCGCACGGCATCGGACAGGAACAATCTCACCGACATCTTCGCGAAGACGCTGACGACCGGCGCCCTGCCGCGCGAACTGGCCGGGCTCGATGCCGAGCAGCTTGGCCGCGCGGCGGCCTTCGTGGCGGAGACGGCGCGCCGGCGGCGGCCGGGCCATGCCTCCATCGCGGTGCAGACGATCGCCGGCAATATCGGCGGGCGCCGGCTGATGCGGGTCGCGGTCGTCAACGACGACATGCCCTTCCTGGTCGATTCGGTTTCGGCCGCCATCGCCGCCCACGGCATCGAGGTACGCCGCCTGCTCCATCCGGTCGTCGCGGTCCGCCGCGACGAAGATGGCGTCCTCAACGGCTTGCTGCCGCAGGGCAATGCCGGCGAACGGCGCGAATCGCTGATCTATCTGGAAGCCGACCGGATCGATTCGCGCAACCGCCGGGAACTGGCGCAGGAGATCGATCGCGTCCTGGAGGATGTCCGCGCCGCGGTGCGCGACTGGCAGGCGATGCAGGTGGCGTTGCGCGACGATGCCGAACTGCTGCCCGATGGCGAGGGCGCGGCGCTGCTGCGCTGGCTGCTCGACAATAATATAACCCTGCTCGGCCGCCGGATCGAACCGGTCAAGGGCGAGGCGCGCGATCGCCTCGGCATCTGCCGGGTGGGCGAGCCGGAGCTGTGGCGCCCACAGACGGCGAAGGCCGCAGTCGCCTGGTTCGAAGGCGGGGGAAGCGCCCCGCTGCTGCTCAAGGCCGATTGCCGATCGACCGTCCACCGCCGCGCCCCGCTCGACCTGATCGTCAATCCGGTCCGCCAGGGCAAGGCGATCGCCGGCCTTTCGATCCACGCCGGCCTGTGGACCAGCGCGGCGCTGCGCACCCAGGCCGAGGACATACCCGTGCTGCGCGCCCGGCTGACCACATTGGAGGAGCGGCTGGGCTTCGATCCGAAGGGCCATGCCGGCAAGGCGCTGCACCATGCCCTGTCGGAACTGCCGCCCGATCTCGTGCTGGCGCTGCCGGGCGAGGCGATCGAGCAGGTCGCCCTCACCGCCATGTCGCTGGTCGATCGCCCGCGCCCGCGCCTGGAGCTGGTCCGCGCGACACTGGGCGAGCATCTCGTCGCGATCGTGTGGCTGCCGCGCGAACTGCTGACCACCCAGCGCCGCGTCGCGATCGGCGAGATGCTGGCCGAGGCATCGGGCGCCACGCTGTCCAACTGGTCGCTCCAGCTTGGCGAGGGCGATCTCGCCCAGATACGCTACATGCTCGACGTCGCCCCCGGCACCGAAGTTCCCGACAGCGAACCGCTCGACCAGCGGTTGACCGAGATGCTGCGCGGCTGGGAGCCCGCGGTCGAGGCGCAGCTGGCCGAAATGGAGCCGGCGAACCGCGCCGCGCGGCTGGCGATCGACTATGCGGCCGCCTTCCCGGCCGCCTATCGCACCCATTCGACCCCGGCCGACGCGGCGATCGACATCATCCGGCTCAACGCGCTGGCCGACGGCCATGCGCGCGGCTGCCGCCTCTATCGCAGCGAGCGCGATCCCGAGCATCGCCTGCGGCTGAAGATCTACCGGCGCGGCGCGCTGATCTCCTTGTCCGAAGCCGTGCCGGTGCTGGAGAATTTCGGCTTCCGCGTTATCGAGGAGATACCGACCCCGCTGGATCATGGCGCGATCGGCTTCATCCACGAGTTCCAGCTCGATCTGCCGAGCGGCGCGACCGCCGCCGCGCTGCTCGGCCGCGCGGGCATCGCCGAGGAGGCGATCGCCGCGACCCTGGAAGGGCGCGCGGAGAACGACCTGTTCAACGAACTGATCGTCGCGGTGGCGCTGTCGCCGGAAGAGACGGTGCTGTTCCGCGCCTGGTTCCGCTATCTGCGCCAGACCGGCTTCGCCTATGGCCTGGGCACCGCGGTCGAGGCGCTCAAGAAGGCGCCCGGCGTCGCCCGCGACATCATCGCCTATTTCCGCGCGCTCCATCATCCAAGCCGGCACGACACAGCCGAGGCCGAGCAGATCAACGGCCGGATCGAGGCGGGGCTGAAGAAGGTCGCCGCGATCGACGACGATCGCATGCTGCGCCGCTTCCGCGCCGTCGTCCGCGCGACTCTGCGCACCAATGCCTTCTCGCCCGCCGCGAAGGAAGCGCTCGCCTTCAAGATCGATTCCAGCGGCGTGCCGGGCCTGCCGGCGCCGGTGCCGTGGCGCGAGATATGGGTGTACAGCCCACGCATCGAGGGCATCCACCTGCGCGGCGGCCCCATCGCGCGCGGCGGCCTGCGCTGGTCCGACCGGCGCGACGATTTCCGCACCGAGAAACTGGGCCTGATGAAGGCGCAGGTGGTGAAGAATGCCGTGATCGTGCCGACCGGTGCCAAGGGCGGCTTCTATCCCAAGCAACTCCCCTCCCCCGCCGACCGAGACGCCTGGCTGGCCGAAGGAACCGAGAGCTACCGCATCTTCATCCGCGCGCTGCTGTCGGTCACCGACAATATCGTTGAGGGCAAGGTGGTGCATCCGCCGAAGGTGGCGATCCGCGACGCCGACGATCCCTATTTCGTGGTCGCCGCCGATAAGGGCACCGCGACCTTCTCCGACGTCGCCAATGCGATCGCGGTGGAACGCGGCTTCTGGCTGGCCGACGCCTTCGCCTCGGGCGGCAGCCATGGCTATGACCATAAGGCGATGGGCATCACGGCGCGCGGCGCCTGGGTCTCCGTCCAGCGCCATTTCGCCGAGATGGGCGTCGACGTGCAGAAGGACCCGGTCCGCGTCGTCGGCTGCGGCGACATGTCGGGCGACGTGTTCGGCAACGGCATGCTGTTGTCGGAAGCGATCCGGCTGGTGGCCGCGTTCGACCATCGCCACATCTTCCTCGATCCCGATCCCGATGCCGCGAAAAGCCATGCCGAGCGGGCGCGGATGTTCGCGCTGCCGCGATCGAGCTGGGCCGATTATGACGCGAAGCTGATCTCCAAGGGCGGCGGCGTCTTCCCGCGCGACCAGAAGGAGATACCGATCTCGCCGCAGGTGAAGGCGGTGCTGGGCATCGAGGAGGACGTGCTCGACCCGTCCGGACTGATCGCGGCGATCCTGAAGAGCCCGGTCGACCTGCTGTGGTTCGGCGGCATCGGCACCTATGTGAAGGCAAGATCGGAGACCAACGCCGAGGTGGGCGACCGCGCCAATGAGGCGCACCGTGTCGATGGCGAGGATGTCCGCGCCAGGGTGATCGGCGAAGGCGCCAATCTGGGCGTGACCCAGGCCGGGCGCATCGCCTTCGCCGAGAAGGGCGGCCGCATCAACGCCGACTTCATCGATAACAGCGCAGGCGTCGACTGCTCGGACAACGAGGTCAACATCAAGATCGCGCTCAACCGCGAGATGCTGGAAGGGCGCCTCGAATTCGAGAAACGCAACGCGCTGCTGGTGCGGATGACCGGCGATGTCGCGCACATCGTGCTGGAGGACAATCGCCTGCAGACGCTGGCGCTGTCGCTCGCCGAGCGCGGCGGGGCCGATGCGTTGCCGTCGCAGCTGCGTGTCATCGAGATCCTGGAGCAGGCCGGACGGATCAACCGCGCGGTGGACGGCTTCCAGCCGAACGAGATGCTGCTGCGCCGGGCACAGGAGCAGCGCGGCCTGACCCGGCCGGAGCTGGCGGTGGCGCTGTCGCACGGCAAGCTGGCACTGCAGGACGCGATCGAGGAGAGCGGCCGCGCCGACGATCCGATGCTGACGCCGCTCCTGCACGCCGCCTTCCCGCCCGCCATGCGCAAGGACTTCACCGATGCGATCGACAGCCATCGGCTGCGTCCGCAGATATTGGCCACCAAGATGTCGAACCGGGTGATCAACCGGCTGGGGCTGGTGGCGCCGTTCGAGATGGCCGAGGAGGAAGGCTGCGCGCTCGCGCAGGTGGCGACCGCCTATTTCACCATCGATGCCCTGTTCGGCCTGGAACCCCTGTTCGCGCGGATCGAGACGGCGGCAATGCCCGAGCAGGCCCGGCTCACGCTGCTCGCCGCGCTCGCCGAGATCGCGCGCCCGCATGTCGCCGATCTGCTGCGCAGCAGTGCCCCCGACACCGACATCGGCACGATGGTGGAGATGCTGCGCCCGGGCCTCACGCGGCTGGACAAGGCCCGCGACGAGTTGATGAAGGCTGAGGCGCGCCAGCTGTCCGAACAGCTTCGCCACCGGATCGGCGGCGAGGGCGTCGATCCCGCGCTGGTCGACGGCGTGATCCGGATCGCCGAGCTAGACGGTGCGATCGGCACCGCGGCGCTGGCCAGCGAGCTATCAGCCGACGAGGTGGACGTCACCCGCGCCTATGTGGTGCTGGGTGAGGCGCTGGGGCTCGACTGGGCCAAGGCGGCCGCGGGGCGCTTCCGCTCCGCCGACGCCTGGGAAAGGCTGCTGATCGCCGGCCTCACGCGCGAGTTCGGCCAGATCCGGCTGGATTTTCTCGCGCGGCATGGCGGCAAGGGGCCGGCCAAGGCGGTGTCCGACTGGCTCGGCGCGCACCAGGCGAGGGTCGAGCAGTTCCGCCAGACCGTCGCCCGCGCGCGATCCGCCTCCGCCCCGACCGCCGCGATGCTCGCCCAGGTCGCGGCCCAGGCGCGGACGCTGCTGATGCGCTGACGAGATGCGCTGACGAGAGACCCTCGAAGCGCCGTCGAACGCCAACCTCCACGAAATTGGACAAAACTTCTCGGGTCTTGTGCTCAAGATCATTGTCAGCCGCCGCCTTGCCCGCCTATCATCCGGGCGTGGGGGCGATGGCAGTTGATGTCGGCTTTCCGGGTATCACCGACCCGGGCGCGGCCAGCCTCCTGCCAGCTGACGGGAGGCAGCGGCTGATGCGATCAACTTTTCGGCGAGCCAGTCCCCCAGCACTCGTCCGCCGTTCCGGGGTTCCTGCCCCGGCACCGATGACCAGCCGGGTTACGCGGTGAGCGATTTCAATTATCTGCTGCTGCTGCCGGCGGGCATCGCCGTTCTGCTGTTCATCCTGCTCGCCTTCATCCTGGCGCGCCGCGTGCGCGGCGAGGGGCTCGAAGCCCCCGATCCCCGGCCCCGACGCCATGTCCCCCCGCCGGTCGCACCAGTCGCGATCGCCCCCGTTCCGCCGCCCCAGGCGGAACGACCGCCTTATGGCGCCTGGCGGCTGATCGAGCGGATATTGGCGAATCCGGATTCGGCCGGCGGCCCGCTATATCGGCTCTGCTTCACGCCCGAAGGCGAAATCCCGGTGTGGCGGCCAGGCGCGGTTGCCCATGTCTATTGCGGGCCGGCAGCCGACGTGCTGGCCCCCGGCGGCACCGCCCATGCACCCGCCGGCGAATATATGATCGGATCGCTGCCGACCGAAGGGCTGCTCGACCTCGTCGTCCGGCTCGCGGTGGGACATGGCGTGGGCGAACAGCATCGCTCGCGCTGGCTCTGCCAGGGCATCGAGGTCGGCCAGCAGGTGGCCATCGCCCTGCGCGACGACCCCGCCTTCCTGCCGCCGCCCGATGAGGTTCCGCTGATCCTCATCGGCAATGCGATCGGCATCGCCGGGCTCGTCGCGCATATCAAGGCGCGGCCCCAGGGCACCCGCAACTGGCTGATCTTCGGCGATCGGAACAGCGCTGACGATCGCATGTTCGCCGCCGAAGTGACCGACTGGGTGTCTAGTGGCCATCTCGAACGCTGCGATCTCGTCTTCCCGCGCGAGGGCGAGGCACAGCGGCTGGTGGTCGACCAGATCAACGACTCCCAGGCCCCCCTGCTCGATTGGGCGCTGGCGGGCGCGGCGATCTATGTCTGCGGAAGCGAGCGGATGGGCAATGACGTCCACGCGGCGTTCAGCCGATTGCTAGGCCCGGAAGCGTTGACGGCGATGGCCGAGGCGGGCCTGTACCGGCGTTCGATATATTAAATTGAGGCTTCGCCCAGGATTTCCGCAAATTGGCTGGGCCGCAATTCGCGAACAAGCTGGCTGCGGTCGCACTGGCCGGGCGCCTTGTCGGGCCGCCAGCGGTGGAAGCGGGTGCCGTGGCGGAAGCGACCATCGGTGATCTGGTCGTAGATCACCTCGACAACCAGTTCGGGTCTCAGCGCTATCCAGGGCTTCTCCTCACCCCCGTTCCAGCGGCTCGGTCCACCGGGCTTGTCGCCGGTGAACCCGGGCCCGCCGCAATGCGGCCGCAGCATCGGGCCGAGCGCGCGCCGCTCGGCCGCCTTGAACGCCGAGGTGAAGCCGACATGGTCGAGCCGGCCTTCATGGTTATAGAGGCCGAGCAGCAGCGAGCCCACCTCGCCCTTCGCCGTTTCGCGATAGCCGCCCACGACACAATCGGCGGTGCGCAACTGCTTGACCTTGACCATCGCCCGCTCGCCGGCCCGATAGGGTTCGTCGAGGCGCTTGGCGACAACCCCGTCGAGCGCGCCACCGCTGCGGCGCAGCCAGGCGTGAGCCTGCTCGACGTCATCGGTGGCAGGGGACAGGATCAACATGTCCGATCCGGTGCGGCGATGGAAATCCTCCAGCAGCTTTCGCCGCCGGGACAGCGGCTGGTCCGTCCCGAACGGCCAGTCGAACAGCACATATTGGGCGGGGGCTTCCCGCACCAGCCTCGCGACACGGCTGGCCGCCGGGTGAAGCCGGGCCTGCAGCGCGCCGAAGGACAAATGATCGCCGATCGGGATGACCAACTCGCCGTCCAGCGCGAAGTCAGGTTCGTCCAGCGCTTCGAGCGTGGCAATGACATCGGGAAAATAGCGGGCAAGCGGCTTGCCCGATTTGGAGGTCAGCGAAACCGGCCCGCCATCCGCGCGTCGGGCGATGGCGCGGAAGCCGTCCCATTTGGGTTCATATTGCCAGCCGGGCCCGACCGGCAGATCCCCGGCTAGCCGCGCCTCCATCGGCGCGAGCACCGGGCCCGCGCCGCCGGGCGCACTCACTTCTTGCGGTCGCCGCGATCGCCCTGCCCCGGCTTGGCGCCGGTCTTGGCCTGGGTGCGGCGATCGGCGGCCAGCGACCGGCCGACATCATCCGATTCCTTGAAGCGGCCCCTCTCGTCGCGGCGCATATAGCGCTTGTCGGTACCGGTATCGATCAGTTCGCGCTTGGACATCGTCACTCTCCTTGGGAGAGCTTTAACGATCGAGAGATTCGCTGGTTTCCCGTCCCGTCGCGCGCCGGAATAGCCACACCCGGATCGCGCTGGCGAGATTGGGCAGGTCATCCGCCTCCACCCGCTCGGCATCGATCCGCGCGACCAGGGCGTTGAGGGGGACGCCCTCCTCCCCCGCCGCACGGACGAGCGCCTCCCAGAAGATCGGCTCGAGGGTGATCGAGGTGGCGTGCCCGGCGATGTTCACCGAACGCTTGACCGGGCCCGCCATGGCGACGCCTTCCCGCGTCAGTACATGTGCTGGCCGCCGTTGATCGACATGGTCGATCCGGTGATGAACCCGGCTTCGTCGGCGCAGAGATAGGCGACGCCGCGGGCGATCTCCTCGGCATGGCCGAGGCGCCCGACGGGGATCTTGGCGACGATCTTGGCCAGCACGTCCTGCGGCACCGCCGCGACCATGTCGGTATCGATATAGCCCGGCGCGATGGCGTTCACGGTGACGCCGGCCTTGGCGCCTTCCTGCGCCAGCGCCTTGGTGAAGCCGTGGATGCCCGACTTGGCGGCGGCATAGTTGACCTGGCCGTACTGGCCGGCCTGGCCGTTGATCGAGCCGATGTTGACGATCCGGCCCCAGCCACGGGCCCGCATGCCCGGGAAGGTCGCCTTGGCCATGTTGAAGCAGCCGCCCAGATTGGTGTCCATGACGTCCTTCCAATCCTGGTAGGTCATCTTGAGCAGGGTGCCGTCGCGGGTGATGCCGGCATTGTTGACGACGATGTCGACCGGGCCCAGTTCGGCCTCGACCTGCTCGACGCCCTGGTGGCAGGCGTCATAATCCGCCACATCCCATTTGTAGCTGCGGATGCCGGTCCGTTCGGTGAACTCGCGCGCGCGCTCGTCATTGCCGGCATAGTTGGCGGCGACGATCGCCCCGCCGTCCCTCAGCGCCAGGCTGATCGCCTCGCCAATGCCCCTGGTTCCGCCGGTAACGATCGCAACACGAGCCATATTTGCGTCTCCCCAAAGATTCGGCCTGATGCTAATGCTAGAGCCTGTTCGGGCCGAGCGGAAGCGCCCGTCATCAGGAAAATACGCCGAATCAGGCGCTATTCGCGGCAGAGCCAGCGCCTATCCAGCCCTGAAGTTGCTCAGCGATGACCGTGGCCAGCATTTCCACTCCCGCAGGGCTGTCGTTCAGGCAGGAAAGATAGGCGAACGCCTCTCCCCCGGCGCCAAGGAACTGGTCCCGTCCCTGCATCGCCAGTTCCTCCAGCGTCTCCAGGCAATCGACCGAGAAACCCGGCGCGATCACCGCGATCCGGCGCACGCCCTCGCGCGCCAGCCGCTCCAGCGTGGCATCGGTAGCGGGTTCGAGCCATTTGGCGCGGCCGAAGCGCGACTGGAAGCTGACCACCAGATCGCGGCCAAGCGCCTCGCCGAGCAGGCGCGCGGTCGTCTGGCACTGGTCGTGATAGGGATCGCCGAGGTCGCGGGTCCGTTGCGGCATGCCGTGGAAGCTGGCGACGATCGCATCGGGCGCGAAGTCGAGCGCATGAAGCTGATCGCGCACCGAGGCCGCGAGCGCGGCGATATAGGCGGGGTGATCATAATAGGGCGGCAGGGTCCGGATCGCGGGCTGCGCGCGCATCGCGCCGACCGCCGCGAACACCGCGTCATGCGCTGTCGCGGTGGTCGCGCCGCAATATTGGGGATAGAGCGCGGCGATCAGGATGCGGTCACAGCCCTGGGCCTGCAGCGCCGCCAGCCGCTCGGCGATGGCGGGGCGGCCGTAGCGCATCGCATGGTCGACGACGACATCCGCGCCGAAACGGCCGGTGAGCGCCGTCGCCTGGCGCCGGGTGATCGCGGCGAGCGGCGACCCTTCCGGGGTCCAGACCTCGGCATAGGCCCGCGCCGACTTGCGCGGCCGGATGTTGAGGATGATCCCGCGCAGGATCGGCTGCCAGAGCAGCGCCGGAATCTCGACCACGCGCCGATCCGACAGGAACTCGGCCAGATAGCGGCGTACCGCGCCGGGCGTCGGGGCGTCGGGCGTGCCGAGGTTGACCAGCAACAGGCCGATCCGGTTTCCGGAAGCGGGCGCGGTGGCCCGAGTGACATCGTTCATGCGTCGGAGAGCCTGAGAGGAAGGTGGCGCAACCGCTTGCCGGTAGCGGCGAAGACGGCGTTGGCGATGGCGGGGGCGACCGGCGGCACCGCGATCTCGCCCGCGCCGCCCGGTTCTTCTTTCGAGGGGATGATCTCGACCCTGATCTCGGGTGCGTCGGCCAGCATTGGCAGGCCGAGCCCGTCGAAATTCTGCGCGGCGACCCTACCCCGCGCGATCGAGACCGGCAGGCCGAAGGCGTTGGCGAGCCCCCAGCTTATCCCGCCCTCGATCTGCTGGCGGACGATATCGGGATGGATGACCCGGCCGATATCGACGACGGCGGTGACGCTGGGCACGGCGATGCGGTCGCCCTCGATCCGCGTCTCGGCCAGCACGGCGACATGGCTGCCGAAGCAGCTGTGCGCGGCGAGGCCCTGGCCGGTGCCGGGTTCCCCACCCTGCCAGGCGCCGATCGATGCCGCCATCTGCAGGCAACGCGCGAGCCGGGGCTGGCCGGCCAGCGCCTGCATCCGGAAGGAAAGCGGATCGAGCCCGGCAGCCTGGGCCAGTTCGTCGATGAAGCTTTCGGTGAAGAAGGCGGTGTAGCTGTTGCCGACCGAACGCCAGGGACCGGTCGGCACCCCGATCGCGGCGGCGGCATGCTCGACCGCGAGCGCGTCGATCGCATAGGGCGGCGTCGCCCCCTCCACCGCACCGCGCTCGGGCCCGTAGCCGTCCCGGGGCGGCTTGCCCATCATCCGGTCGAACGTCTCGGCGCCCATCGCCGGGGCGGCGATCCGGGTGGACCAGGCGGCGATCGATCCGCCGGGCCCGAGCTTCGCCTTCAGCCGCGCCACGGCCGGCGGGCGGAAGCGGCTGTGCTGGATATCCTCACGGCGCGGCCAGACAAGCTGGACCGGCTTCTTCGCCTTTTGCGCGATGAGCGCCGCCTCGACCGCGGCCTGTACCTCGCTCTTGCGGCCGAAACCGCCGCCGATCAGCGTCGGATAGATCGTCACCCGCGACGCATCGAGGCCGACCGCCGCGGCGACCGCATCGCGCGCGAAAGGCGCCGCCTGGGTCGGCACCCAGATCTCCACGCCGCCATCGCCGAAGCGCGCGGTGGCGGTCAGCGTCTCCAGCGGGGCATGCGGGATCATCGGCACCGAATAGCCGGCACTGATCACGCCCTGCCCGCCCAGCGCCGCATCGGCGTCGCCACGCTCGGCGAACCGTTCGACGCTATCGCCGTCCAGCGCGGCGACGAGCGCCTTGCGCACAGTGCCGTCATCGGGGCGCGGACCCGCCGCCTCCCATTCGATCGCCAGCGCCTGGAGCCCGCGATCGGCCGCCCACCAGTTGGTGCCGATCACCGCCACCCAGCCGTCATGGGTCACCACCGCCGCGACACCGGGGGTCGCCTCCGCGTCGCCAAGGGTCATCTTGGCCGGATGGCCGCCGCCATAGGGCGCATGCTCGATCGACGCATAGACCATGCCGGGCAGGCGTACGTCGGCCCCCATCAGGGCGCTGCCGTCGACCTTCGACGGCAGATCGAGGCGCGGAACCGGCCGGCCGATCAGGGTCCGCTCGGCGGGGCCCCGCAGCGGAATCGGATCGGGCGGTTCCAGCCCGGCCGCCGCCTCCGCCAGCTCGGCGAAGCGGATCCGGTCCCGGCCGCGCACGACGAAGCCCGCTTCGGTATCGCAGGCGTTCCAGTCAATCCCCCAGCGCTCGGCGGCGGCCATGCAGAGCAGCGCGCGCGCCGCCGCACCCGCCTCGATCATGCGTTGCTCGAACACCCGGATCGACGAGGAGCCGCCGGTGATGGTGAAGTCGAGGCGCATCGCCACCTCGCGCGCCGCCCATCGGCCGACACCGTGGAGCCATGCGGGAAGCCGCCGTTCGGCCTCCTCCTCGAACACCAGCGGATTGGCGTAGACCGGGTTGATCGGTGCCGGCTCGACCGCGACGGTGCGCCAGTCGGCGCCCAGCTCGTCGGCCAGTATCTGCGGCAGCGACGTGTAGACGCCCTGCCCCATTTCCGCCTGCGGTACCGCGACGACGATCCGCCCGTCGGTGCCGATCTTGAGATAGGCATTGAAGACATGCTCGCCTGGCTCCGCGACCAGGTTGGGCGCGTAGCGGCGCGGCCACACCGCCCAGCCGACCAGCAGCCCGGCCGCGGCCCCACCGCCGATCAGCAGCCGCCGCCGGGTGATGCCGCGCCCGGCCTTTTCCGGCCCCTTCTTTCGCTCGATCCGTCCGTGCATCGGCGCATGATAGGCGGCGGCGCGGGGCGATGCCAGCGGGTTGAAGGAAGACCCGAAGGCTATTCCCCGTCGCGCTCCAGCGTCTTGCCCATCGCGCGCTGCTGATCGCGCGCGCGGGAAGCCAGACGGGTGTCGTAGAGCGCGGTGAGGTAGCCGAGATCCCATTGCGTGACGCTGAGCGGCACGGGTTCGCCGGGGCTGGTGAACAGCGACAATATGGTCGGAAGCCGCTGCTTGTCGCCCGCCTGCGGGTCGGTGCTCGCAAGCGTGCGCATCGCCGCATAGTCGGCAAGCTGGACCAGCGAAGAATTGCCGATCAGCTTCTGCTCGATCAGCACGAAGGACGCCGAGAAATCGATCTCGATCGCGCTGGCGATGCGCGACGGCACCGCCTGCTGATTGACCATGTAATCGTAGATGTCCGAATCGACCCGGCCCATCGGCCGCCCGTCCCTGCCCTTCACCCGGATGATCTGCCACGCGGCGACCGGATCGGTCCCGGCCGCGAGCCTGTCGATCTGCGCCGGCTTCAGGCCGGCGAAGAAATCGGGACGGTCGACCCGCCAGCGCTGGATGGCGCTGCGCCGATCCTGCACGAACAGCACCACCACATTGGGCCGGCAATCCTCCTCCGCCACCGGGATGTGCGCCGCCGCCGCGACCCGGCGCATCCGCCGCGCCAGATCCTGGTTGTTCTTGTCGCTCAGGCCCAGGCTGCGCGGGCAGACCTTATCGGTGAAGCGGGCAAGCTGGCCGTTGCGCGAAGGCTCCGCCAGCGCCTCGACGAAGCGCTGCTCCTTTGTCTGCCTGTCCCGCTCACCCAGGACGACGATGGTGTCGTCGGGCGCCGCCTGGGCGAGAACGCCGCCATGCGCGCCCAGCAGGGCAACCGCTATCCAGGACCATGGCCGCATCCGATTCCCCTGCATGTCGATCCCCCACGCTATTATGCGCGGCGGAGGGTGTCACGCCGGTCCTGCACATCCTCCGGCTTGATCCCCGCGACCCGCTGGCGCATGAGCGCGGCCATGTCCCTGTTCTCCCGCCCCGAACAGCCAGCACCCCGCGCGCTGGCGCTTTCCAACTGGCTTTTCCTGATCGCCCTCCTGGTCTTCGCCATCGTCGTCGTCGGCGGGATCACGCGGCTGACCGAATCGGGCCTGTCGATCACCGAATGGAAGCCGGTGCGCGGGATCATCCCGCCTCTGAACGCGGCCGAGTGGCAGGCCGAGTTCGAGAATTACAAGCGCATCCCGCAATATGCGGCGTTCAACCTCCATATGGACCTGGAAGGGTTCAAGGCGATCTATTTCTGGGAATATCTCCATCGCCTGCTGGCGCGCGCCATCGGCGCGGTGCTGGCGGCGGTGATGCTGGTCGCCTGGTGGAAGCGGGCGATCCCCTGGGGCTATGGCCGCCGCATGATCGGCATCTTCCTGCTCGGCGGGCTGCAGGGCGCGATCGGCTGGTGGATGGTCTATTCGGGGCTCTCGGTTCGTACCGAGGTCAGCCATATCCGCCTCGCCGTCCACCTGATCGCCGCGCTGCTGATCTTCGCGGCCCTGGTGTGGACCGCGCTCGACCTGCGCCGCCTGGACCGGGACCCGACAGCGCGGCCCGCGTCGCTCACCCGCCTGGGGCTCGCGGCGCTGCTGATCCTGGCCATCCAGATCATGCTGGGCGCCTTCGTGGCCGGATTGCGCGCGGGCTATGCCTTTGCGAGCTGGCCCAGGATGGGCGACCAATGGTTCCCGTCGGGCGGCTGGAATCCGGCGCTCGGCATCGCCAACCTCTGGGACAACCCGATCGTCGTGCAGTTCATCCACCGCTGGTGGGCCTGGGTCGCGGCCTTCGCCGCCCTGGCGCTGGCCCGCGCGGCCCGGAACCATGGCGCCAAGGGGCCGGTGCAGGCGGTGGCGGCGCTGGTCGCCCTTCAGATCGGCCTTGGCATCGCCACGCTGATGACCGGCGTCCAGATCGATATCGCCGTCGCGCACCAGGCCGCCGCGGTGCTGCTGCTCGCCGCCGTGCTGTGGGCCGGGCATGCCGTTGGCCAGAAGAAGGTATTATAATACCGCACAAGAATAAGCCCATTTTGCTTGACTTATTCGGGGCTCCCGCGCATTAGCCCGCCCGTCAACGCCGCTCTTCACGGGGCGGCGTCGTTCATTTTGGAACGATACGAAACAAGAAGGTCCTGGCCCATGAAGGCGCTCATGAAGACCACCAAGGTGGCTACGCCGCACACGGTGGAAAAGAAATGGCATATCGTCGATGCGGAGGGCCTGATCGTCGGCCGCGCCGCCTCGATCATCGCCAATGTCCTGCGCGGCAAGCACAAGCCGAGCTACACGCCGTTCATCGATTGCGGTGACAATGTCATCGTCATCAACGCGGACAAGGTGCGCTTCACCGGCAAGAAGCTGAAGGACAAGGTCTATTACCGCCACACCGGCTATGCCGGCGGTATCAAGGGCATCACCGCGGGCAAGGTTCTCGAGAGCCGCTTCCCCGAGCGCGTGCTCGAGAAGGCGATCGAGCGCATGATCCCGCGCGGTCCGCTTGGCCGCCAGCAGATGCGCAACCTGCGCATCTTCAAGGGCTCGGAGCATCCGCACGCTGCCCAGAACCCCGAAGTGCTCGACATCGCGTCGATGAACCGCAAGAACAAGGTGGGCGCATAATGTCCGACAATCGTCAGTCGCTTTCCGACCTGGCCTCGCTGACCGGCGCGGCCCCCGCCCCGGCCCCCACCGTCGCCGCCGCTTCGGCCGACGTTTCGACGGACGAGGCGCCCGCCGCCGCTCCCGTCGTCCCGGCCCAGCCGACCACCCCGCTCCGCGCGCAGGAGATCGACGCGCAGGGCCGTGCCTATGCCACCGGCCGCCGCAAGGACGCGGTCGCCCGCGTCTGGCTGAAGCCCGGCACCGGCAAGATCACCGTCAACGGCCGTGACCAGGAAGTCTATTTCGCGCGTCCGACGCTGCGCCTCGTCATCAACCAGGCGTTCGGCGTTTCCGAGCGCGAGGGCCAGTATGACGTCATCTGCACCGTCAAGGGCGGTGGCCTTTCGGGTCAGGCCGGCGCGGTCAAGCATGGCATCAGCCAGGCGCTGACCAAGTACGAGCCGATCCTGCGCGCGCCGATCAAGGCCGCTGGCTTCCTGACCCGCGACAGCCGCGCGGTCGAGCGCAAGAAGTACGGCAAGGCCAAGGCCCGCCGCAGCTTCCAGTTCTCGAAGCGCTAAGCGATCGGGCTTTTCGGCACTGCCGGAGATTGGATACGGGCCGCCAGAAATGGCGGCCCGTTTTCTTTTGAGCCGCCTTCCTGCGACTTTGGTCGAAGAAACCGGCAAAGTTACAATTGGTGATTAGGCCCGGAGGCGAAACAGGGTTAGCGCTCTCTTCACCAAGTGGAGTTTGCGTCATGTTCAAGCTTGTTCTCGCCATCGCACTCGCAGCCGGCAGCGCCGCCGCGGCGCAGGCGATCCCGGTCGCCAAGGATCGCCCCTCGCAGCCCGAGCAGGTCCTTACGGCGAAGGCCCCCCGCCAGATCGCGGGACCGGTGAAGATCCGCGTCCGCCAGCATGGCACCGCCACGCTCGGCCTGACGAACGCGCCGGCCCAGAACGCCCAGCTCGCCTATCGCCAGCCCGCGACCCTGTCGCCGCTCGATTGATCGTACCGGCCCGCGCGCCCTATCGATCATGATCGATAGGGGCGATCAGAGTGACGACATATAGTCATTTCTTCACTGACCCTCGGTCGTCTATCGATCTGCCCATGGAACAGCCAATGATCCGCAGCCTTGTCGCCGCCGTGGCGATCATAACGAGCACCACCGCCCTGGCCCAGGCTATGCAGGGTGCTCGCGGTGGCGACGTCCGGCCGGGTCTTCCAATGCAGAACGCCGCGCCACAGCAGGTGGCCGGCCCGGTCCACGTCCGTTTCCGCAAGCCCAGCGACGTGTCGCTGGCTGGACGGACGATGCCGGAAGGCGTGCAGCGCGAACTGGCCCTGCACCGCTACGCCGATCGCAGATAACCCCGCCAATCCTCTCCCCCGGGGGTGTTACCCCATGCCCCCCGCCAAGGCCCGGCATGCCCCTCGTGCCGGGCCTTCTTGCGTGGATCGGCGGGTAACGGCTGGAAAAGCCAGGCCCCTGCGTCGGAAATCGCGGGAGCCGGTCAGCCCTTCGGCTTGGTGTAGGGCACGAACTTGCCGAGCCCCAGCGAACCGCTCTGGATGTGCGAGCCCGAGTCCAGCAGCCGGACGATATCGATGCTGCACAGGTTGGGGCTGTGCGTATCGGTGACCAGGATGTCGTCGCGGTCGAGGAAATTGGCGCCCGACGCCGGGCGGTTGAGATACCAGGTGCTGCCCAGCTTGTAGAGGATCGCGGTCCGCTCGAAGATCTGGGTGGACTGGATCTGGCGGAGCGGGATGCAATCGACCGGCTTGCCGGCGACCCGGCCGTTCAGTTCCTTGGCGATCCGGGCTTCGGGGGCAAGACGCGCGGCCTGGACCGGCAGGGCCGCGGTCATCAACATAGCGCCAATAAGGCACAGCGTAGCGCGCATGGGATGTCCTCCATTACTGCGGTCAATATGCGGTTCAGCAACTGAACCTTCAATGAGCAAGACGGAGCAACGGGACTATTTCCTTGCTGCCGGATGAACGCCGGAACCGGGTCGTTTCTCGCCCGTTGCCGATGCGATATTTGAAGGAGTACTGCCATGAATAAACTGTTCGTGCTTGGCAGCGCCGCCCTGCTTTCCATGGGCGTCGCGGCGCCTGCCTCCGCCCAGAGCGCCTCGCACATCCTGCGCGGCGCCGGCATCGGTGCCGCCGGCGGCGTGGTCGCCGGCGCGGTGATCCCCGGCCTGTCGGTCGGCGAAGGCGCGTTGATCGGCGGTGCCGGCGGCGCGCTCTACAACACGCTGATCAACAAGGGACACCGGACCTATCGCAGCCGCAGCTATTATGCGCCGCGCTACAGCAGCAGCCGCCGTGCCACCACCAGCAGCGCGCCGGCCTATCGCAGCTATTCGCGCCAGCGCTGAGCGGAGGCCGTGGAATGAGGAGCCGACCAGCGCGGGCGATGCTGTTGCTCGCGCTGGTTGCGCTCCCCACCGCTGCCGGCGCGAAGCGGCCGCTGCCACCCACCGGCGAACTGCTGCTCGACATGGCGGAGCCGGTGATCGAGACGAAGATCGGCGACGTGAAGCTGCGCCTCCGCGTCGCGCTCGACCAGAAACGCCTGATCGAACTCAATCCCGATGCCGTCGAACGGCTGAAGGCCGACCCACCCAGTCGCCGCTTCCGCTTTGAGAACGGCCTGGATGCCTATGTCGGCCGCGAGCCGCTGCCCAGCATCGAGGCGACTGCCCCGATCAAGCTGAATGGCCGCAAGATGCTGGTGACGCTTTCATCGCATGGCCGGCCCTGTTGCGCGGGCGTCGACGGGGAAATCGGGATCGGACTGCTCCCCTACGCAACGATACGCTTCGTCCGCGCCGGCCAGGCCCCGGCCGACCGGAGCGCGGATTTCCTGATCGACGACAATGATGTCCATGGTCCGCAGGCCAGTGTTCCCGTCGGGCGCCGGTCCATCAATATCCTCTTCTCCCTGGAACGGCCGGAGAGCTTTGCCTCAAGCTCGGCCGGCGCGATCCTGGCGCGCGAATATGGCGGCAAGCTTACCGATGGCGGGCGGATGGTCGCGGCCTTCGGGATCGAGCGGCCCATCTCCATGCTCCGCTTCCGCCAGCCCGCGCCCGTCGCCGGCTTCGTGTACAAGAACCTGCCCGTCCGCACCGCCGATTTCGCGGGGCGCGAGGAATTCCCGAGCGATCCGGACGATCCCGATGACATCGTCGTCAAGCGCAGGGTGAAGCAGCAGGACGCCTGGCCGGTGGTGATGATCGGCCGCGACCGCACCGACCGGTGCAGCGAGGCGCTCTACGACACGATCGCGAAACGGCTGACGCTGCGCTGTTCGGGGATACTCGACTGATGCGCGCGCCGATCCGCGCCGCATTGCTGCTCTGCCTGTTCGCCGGTTCGGCGATGCCGGGGCAGGCGCAGCGCGACGGGCTGAACCAGCGCGTGTTCGACAAGGCGTGGAGCCTTGTCGCGCGGCGCTATTGGGATCCGGCGATGGGCGGCAACGACTGGAATGCCATCCGCGACCGATATTATCCGCAGGCAATCGCGGCCCGGGACGAAAAGCATCTCTACGCGGTGATCAACCGCATGCTCGACCAGCTCGACGACAGCCATGTCTACGCCACCAGCCCCAGCGAGCTGCGCTGGTCGAAGGAGCCGCCCGAGGAACGCGACATGCCGCCGGCGCGCAGCGCGGCGCGGCTCGACGGCGGGCTGCTGCTGCTCCGCTTCAATCAGTTCGATCCGGGCGATGACCGCTGGATCAGGGACGAGATACGTTCGATGCCCGGCCTGCGCGGCGTGATCCTGGACCTGCGCGACAATGGCGGCGGACGCGACGACGTGCTGGACCGGATCGCCGGTCTGTTCAGCCCCCGCAAGGCGCTGCTGATCCGCCTGAACGGCCGCCGCGACATCGAGGAGACCACGCGCGGCGCGGGACCGGATGCCTATCAGGGCCCGCTGGCGGTGATCGTCGGCCCCGACACGGCCAGCGCCGCCGAGATACTGGCCTTCTATCTCGCCGAAAGCCGTCGTGCCTATACGGTGGGCGAGCGCAGCGCGGGATCGGTGACGGGTGGGGTGGATCATGACCTGCCCGGCGGCGGGCGGCTGACCGTCGCCGAATATGACATCCGCACCGCCAGCGGGACGAGGCTGGAAGGCAATGGCTTCACCCCGAGATATCGCGTGCCGACGGCGCGCAAGCCGACCGACCAGGCCCTCGCCAAGGCGGCGAGCCTGCTGCGCGGAGCGGGCTGAGGCACCCCCGCCCGGCGTCATGCGACGGCGGGAATTGGCAAAAGCGCTGCGACAGCGATAGTCTGCCCCAAAGGGGAGAGACGCATGCCGGACATGGGCGACACCGCGAAGCACCACAAGGCGACCCGCAACGAGAAGCTGGTGATCGGCGCCTCGTCGCTCGGCACCATCTTCGAATGGTATGATTTCTACCTCTACGGCCTGCTCGCGACCACCATCTCGGCGCAGTTCTTCTCGGGCGTCAACGAGACCACCGGCTTCATCCTGGCGCTCGCCGCCTTCGCCGCGGGCTTCGCGGTGCGGCCGTTCGGCGCGGTGGTGTTCGGCCGGATCGGCGATCTGGTCGGGCGCAAATACACCTTCCTCGTCACCATGGGGATCATGGGTCTCTCGACCTTCGCGGTCGGCCTGCTGCCCTCCTATGCCAGCATCGGCGTCGCCGCGCCGATCCTGCTCGTCTGCCTGCGGCTGCTTCAGGGCCTTGCCCTCGGCGGCCAATATGGCGGCGCCGCCACCTATATCTCCGAACATGCGCCCGACGGGAAACGCGGCCTTTATACCAGCTGGCTCCAGACGACCGCGACGCTGGGCCTGTTCGCTTCGCTGATCATCGTCATCGGCATCCGCACCGCGCTGGGCGAGGATGCCTTCGCCGCCTGGGGCTGGCGCCTGCCCTTCCTGGCCTCCGCGCTGCTGCTGGTCGTGTCGCTCTGGATCCGGATGCAGCTGAACGAAAGCCCGGTGTTCCAGAAGATGAAGGCCGAGGGCAAGACATCGAAGGCGCCGCTGACCGAGGCCTTCGGCCGCTGGGACAACCTCAAATGGGTGCTGGTCGCGCTGTTCGGCGCGGTCGCCGGCCAGGCGGTGGTCTGGTATGCGGGGCAGTTCTACGCGCTGTTCTTCCTGGAAAAGACGCTCAAGGTCGATGGCGCCACCACCAACATCCTGATCGCGATCGCGCTGGGCATCGCCACGCCGGGCTTCATCTTCTTCGGCTGGCTGTCCGACCGGATCGGGCGCAAGCCGATCATCCTGGCCGGCTGCGCGATCGCCGCGCTCGCCTATTTCCCGCTGTTCCAGGCGCTGACCGCCGCCGCGAACCCGGCGCTGGCGCGCGCGCAGGCGACCGCACCGGTGACGGTGATCGCCGACCAGGACCATTGCTCGGTCCAGTTCGATCCGGTCGGCAGGAACGGCTTCGACCGGCGCAGCTGCGACATCGCCAAGGCCTATCTGGCCAAGGCCGGGGTAAGCTATGCCAATCAGCCGGCGCCGCCGGGGGCCGCCGCGCAGGTGCGGGTGGGCGACGAGATCGTCACCGCGCCCCAGCCGGGCGGCATGGGCGATGCGCAACGCAAGGCCGCGATCGCGATCTTCCAGGACGAGCTGGGCGCCGTGCTGGCCGATGCCGGCTATCCCGCAAGGGCCGATCCGGAAGCGATCGACAAGCCGCTGGTGGTCGCGATCCTGACCGCGCTCGCGCTGCTGGTGACGATGGTCTACGGGCCGATCGCGGCGCTGCTGGTCGAACTGTTCCCCAGCCGGATCCGCTATACCTCGATGTCGGTGCCCTATCATGTCGGCAATGGCTGGTTCGGCGGCTTCCTGCCGACCACCGCCTTCGCGATCGTCGCCGCGACCGGCAACATCTACAATGGGCTGTGGTATCCGATCGTCATTGCCGGCGCGACCGCGATCTTCGGCTTATTTTTCCTGCCCGAAACCTATCGGCGTAATATTGATCGGTGAAGGATGGCAAAGGGGGTGGCGGCGGTGCGGGCTCCCGTTCGGCCCTCTCGCGCACGAGCTGGGCGGGCGACTTCATACTGCGGAAACCGCGCCGGCGGCGGCGCCGGCGTTTCTGCACCAGCGGCTCCCTGCGCATCCACATCTCGACCGCCGCGACGACGATGATCGTCAGGATCGTCAGCGCGATCCACCCCCACGGAATGTCCCGTTCCATTCAAACCCCCAGGCGCGGGGGTATCGCAGCTTGCCGCCGCTTGCCACTGGATTTGGATCAGGCCGCCCCGGAACCGGCCGGGACAGCGGCGGCTCAGCGCGACACGATCGGATGCGAGACCCGCACCTCGTCCAGCAGCCGCTCGACCAGCCCGGTTTCACGCGCCGATCCCGATGGCGCGACCGACCAGTTGCAGTGCGGGTGGGTCTCGACGCTGTGGATCCGGACCGGCCCGATCACCAGCCGCCAGCGCCGCCGCTCGCCGCCATGGGCGCGGACCAGCCGGGAAAGCAGCAGATCGATCAGCTGATGCGCGTTCATCGGCGCCTGTCATTATCGGAAACAGGCTGCGGTGGTGACCCCAACGGGACTCGAACCCGTGTTTTCGCCGTGAAAGGGCGACGTCCTAGACCGCTAGACGATGGGGCCGTGCAGCGCTGTGGCGGGCCGATTAGGGCAGGTGGCGGGCACGGTCAAGGCAATGTCGCGGATATTTTGGCATTGCCCCGCCCCACCACCCTGTTCATCCGGAAACCGAGCCCACCGGCTCGCGCGCATCCGTCCAGTCCTGCCGGGCCAGCCAGTCGCGCATCGGCGTCATGCGGATGCCCAGGCGGGCCTGCATCGCCTCCATCGGCACCAGGAAGGGATTGGTCGCGTTCTTGAACAGATAATGCTGCTCCATGTCCGCGACATAGGTTTCCGCGCCGGGGCCCAGCACATCCCTGAACAGGCCGTAGAGCCGTTCGCCGAACTGGCGCGCGGTGATGCGTTCATAGCGAATCGGGCGCCCGAGCCGTTCCGACAGCAGCGCGCAGACCTGGGGCGGCGTTAGCGTCTCGGGGCCGCCGACGTCGATCGTCTGGCCCGCGAAGCTCTCGTCGGCGATCGTCGCGATCATCACCCGGGCGACATCGTCGAGGCAGATCCAGCTCACCTCGAGGTCCTCGCGGTGCGGATAGCGCAGCACGCCGTCCGCCAGCAGATCGGGCTTCACCCATTTGGTCAGCAGATTGTCCATGAACAGCGACGGGCGGACCACGGTGAGCGGCACCCCGCTTTCCCGCAAAGCGCTGACGCGGCGAAACAGCTCGTCCATGGTCGGGACGCCGGTGATCTCCTCCGGGTGCCAGGAGGTGGTGTTGTAGATCAGCCGACGGACGCCCGCCTCCTTCGCCGCCCGCCCCAGCGCGCCGGCCTGCTCCGGGCTCTTGGCACGATCGGTGAAGCTCGGCGAGGTGAACAGCACATAGTCGGAGCCCGCACAGGCCGAAACCAGCGAGGCGGGATCGTCCAGATCGGCCCAGACCCGCTCGCAGCCCTCGAAGCCCGGATGGTCGCGGCGGCTGACCGCCCGCACCCGATAGCCCGCCTGCCGGAGCGCGCCGAGCTGCGCCATGCCGGGCCGCGCGCTCGCGCTGAAAACCGTTACCAGTTCCGCCATATCCACTCTCCTTTTGCGGAGAGGCTGGCGGCCCGGCGGCGGCGCGTCACCTGCGCTTAGGGATAGAGCGGACAACCAGACCTTGATCGGTTTAGGCTGATCAGCCTAAATCGTGAATCAAGGTCTAAACCATTGATAGAGCCTGATTCACGCTTTCGGCGGAAGCGCGAAGCGCTTCCACCTCAACCGATCAGGCTCTGGGCCTCAATCGGCCCAGGCGGCATCCTCGACATGCAGTTCGGCGGCCGGGCGGCTGCCCCAGTCGTCGACCTTCGGGCGTCCGGCGATCCACAGCGTGCGATCGGGCCCCGCCCCCAGCAGCGCCTGGCCCAGCGCATTGTCGGCGGCGCGGAAGGCGATCGTCTTGATCGAGCGGCCATCGCGGCCCGATACGATGGTGCGGACATGCCCCTGCCCCACCACATCGGCCTTGATCACCCGCACCGCGCCCGCCGCGATGCGCGGCGCCGGCCAGCCCGCGCCATAGGGGCCGCCCGCTTCGAGCGCCTCGACCAGGCTGGGCGTCACCCCGCCGGGCGCCACCACCGCATCGAGCAGCAGCGCGCGATCATCACGCGCCTTCGCCACATCGGCGGCGAGCCGCTCGTCCAGGAAGTCGGCAAGCGCATCGACGCCGCCCGGCCCCACCGTCACCCCCGCCGCCATCGCATGCCCGCCGCCCGCGACCAGCAGGCCCATATCCTTGGCGGCAAGCACCGCCGCGCCGAGGTCGACCCCGCCGATCGAGCGGCCCGATCCCTTGCCGATCCCGTCGCCGTCCAGCGCGATCACGATCGCGGGCCGGCCGAGCTTCTCCTTCAGCCGCCCGGCGACGATGCCGATCACGCCGGGATGCCAGCCCGCCGCCGCGACCAGCGCGACGGCGCGGTTCGACTGGCGCTCGGCAAGCTGCTCGGCCTCCTCCTGCACCGCCTTCTCGATGGACCGGCGCTCCTCGTTGAGGCGATCCAGTTCGGCGGCGATCTCGCGCGCCTCCTCGCGATCCTCGGTGGTCAGCAGGCGCACGCCGAGATCGGACTTGCCGACCCGCCCCCCGGCATTGATGCGCGGCCCCAGCGCGAAGCCCAGATCAGTGCAGGTCGGCGCCCGCTCCAGCCGGGACGCCTCGATCAGCGCGGCGAGGCCGATATTGCGGCGGCCGGCCATCACCTTGATCCCCTGCGCGACGAAGGCACGGTTGAGCCCGCGCAGCGAGGCGACGTCGGCGACAGTGCCGAGCGCGACGATGTCGAGCAGGTCGATCAGCTTCGGTTCCGGCCGGCCCGCGAACCAGCCCCGCGCCCGCAGCACGCGCAGCAGCGCCGCGCCCAGCAGGAAGGCCACCCCCACCGCCGCCAGATGGCCGTGCGCGGCCCCCTCCTCCTCGTCGAGCCGGTTGGGATTGACCAGCGCGAAGGCGCGCGGCAGCTCGACCGTGCATTTGTGGTGATCGACCACCACCACGTCGATTCCCGCCTCGCTGGCGAGCGCGAGCGCCTCGAACGCCTGGGCCCCGCAATCGACGGTGACGATCAGCCTTGTGCCGCCCTCGCCGATCCGCAGCAGCGCCTCGCCCGAGGGGCCATAGCCCTCCATCAGCCGGTCGGGGATATAGGCGCCCGGGTCCAGCCCGAGCTGGCGCAGCAGCCGCACCAGCAGCGCGGCCGAGGTGGCGCCGTCGACGTCATAATCGCCGAATATCGTCACCGGCTCGCCATTCTCGACCGCATCGGCCAGCCGCTCGGCGGCACGGTCCATGTCGCGGAAGATCGACGGGTCGGGCATGAAGCCCCGGATCGTCGGCGTGCGGTGCGCCTCGATCCCGTCGCGCGGACAGCCGCGCGCGAGCAGCAGCTGGGCGATCAGATCATCCGGCTCGAACCCCGCGTCGATCCCGTCCACCGACCCGCCCCGCCAGTGCCAGGGCTGGCCGAGGATCGAACGGGCGACGTTGAGGACGGGGGAGCGCATGGAAGGTGCTTAGGACGCCGAGCGCCAGCCTGCAACGTCGCCCCGGCGGAGGCCGGGGCCGTAAGAGGCAAGGTGGCGAATAGCCTCTCGCGGCTCCGGCCTCCGCCGGAGCGACGATCGATCCTCAGTTCTCGTGGTGCTCGCCCCGCACCCAACGCACGGTGCCATTGGCTCGGCGCCACCTGATCGGACCTTCTCCCGCTTGTCGGCTCCTGCCGCACGCCATATCACAGCGGCGATGAACGATACGGGGGCAGTAGCGGCATTCGTCGCGCATTGGCGCGATACCGGCGGATCGGAGCTTGCGAACACGCAAAGCTTCATCAACGGCCTGTGCGATCTGCTGGGCGTCGAAAAGCCGCATGGGCTTGTTTTCGACGATCTTCCTCATCCGCTCATCAAGGGCGCCTCTCGTCGTCTGGCTCGCGTGCGGCTTCCTTGACCTGCCGAGTTGACTCGGTTCGGAATCTTTTGTTGCTTCGCTCATTATGGCCTCGAAACCACCTGACTATAATTATGTAGCGTACATCGATGAGTCCGGCGACCCCGGGCTTACCAAAGTGAAGCCTCGCACTCCCGGCGGATCAAGTGAATGGCTGGTGATATCGGCGGCAGTGATCCCTGCAGAGTGCGAGCCCGAAGTCCAAACATGGGTGGCCGAAATGATGAAGGCCATGAACAGCCATCAACTACGCGACCTTCATTTTCAGAAACTCCGTCCCGACAAGAAATCACTCCTCTGTTCCTATTTGGCGCAAAGAAGGGTGAAGTTGTTTACCCTCATCTCGAACAAGCAGAACATGGAAGGTTATCACAATCCACGAGCCGCAAAGGTGCCATCCAACAACTGGTTCTACTGCTGGTTGACGCGAGTGCTGCTTGAGCGAGTGACGGGTTTTGTGCTCGCGGCTTCCATCAAGCGCTACAACGAGCCGAGGCTGCTGAAGCTCGAATATAGCGAGCGCGGCGGCCTATCGTACAGTCAGATGCATGCCTATTACGAATGGCTCAAAATCAAAGGCGCTGGCGGTGCGGTGCCCCAATTCCTGCCTTGGGGCGATTTGGCGTGGCCAGTGCTGCATCAAGACCTCATGTATGTGTACAACCACAAGGAACGCGACGGTTTAAAGCTGCCCGACATTGCGGCGAGCGCCTTCTTCAAGGCCGTTGACGTCCACGACACCGGGGCTTGTGACGCATCATTTGCCAAACTTCTCGCCCCCGCAATCGCGCGCTCGCCCGACAGCAATATGGCCTGCGGTTATGGCGTGAAGCTCATGCCGAACTGGAAAACGCTGGATCGATTTGCCGTCCCCGAGGAACAGCGAGCGATCCTGCGCTTCTATGGATATCCTGGCAAACAATGGTGGCAAAAGGTGGTGGACCCCGGCCCCGTCTAATCTGCCGCCTTTTAGCCCGGCCTCAATGCCGAGCGTGCTGCACAGACGCCAGAGGGCTATGACTACCTCCGCCCGAGCAATCCGGCGGCCCACCATCCATAATGTCTCATAGAGCTTTCTTTAAGTCAAGAATCGTCCCGTGATTCCATAAACTTAAGGCTAAGCTGTTGATCGAATCCGCTTTTCCAGCGTGCCGCTTGGGAGTCGGGAATACCATAGTGATCCACGGCGCGCTGGCCCCGGCCACTATTGCCGCGCTGGGTGACATGATGCCCGACATGCGGGAGAACAATGCAAGCGAGGCGGGCTGTGAAGCTATCCTCGCGAGCGGCCGATTTGCATCGATTGGAAGTTGGGTTCCCAAAGCTCGGTTATGAGGCGCGGGTGGTCACGAAAGGGCACTACGCCGCCTGACACCAGTCCCCAGCGCCATTTTGTTCTGTTTTTGTTCTTGTCTTTTCCTAACTCATCTGCTAGGCATGACCTCTTTCCGCGCGGTACCCGATACCCGGCAGCGCTGGCTCGCCCGGCGAGGGGTCCGCGCGTCAGGAGGTGCCGATGGACGACAGTAGCGGGGCCGCCCCCGTCGCCAATGACGACGGCGACGACTGGCCCGATGACCACCTCGCGATGATGCAGAAGATGCTGGCCGAACAGTCGGCCTCGCTCCACCTGATGTTCTACGATCTGCGCGACTTCTCTGCCGAGACCTTCCGGGAATCGCCGCGGGCGGCCGAGGGCTTCATCCGTCTCGCGCTGCGGGCGCAGGCCAATTGCCGCTCCTCGCTCGATGCGATGGCGCGCGCCGATCGGGCGGCGCGGGACCGCGAGGCGGCGGCAAAATGAAAAATCCGACGAACAACCCCATGCACCCGGCCGGGCGCCCCTCCGGATGCCCCGCCGACGCTGCGTGCGGACAGCCCGCCATTCTGGCCGGGGCGCCGCGCTGCGGGGCGCGCACCCGATCGGGTTCGCCCTGCCGCTCGCCCGCGATCCACGGCCGCGCGCGCTGCCGGATGCATGGCGGCAAGGGCAGCGGTGCGCCGCGCGGCAATCGCAATGCCTGGCGCTACGGCACGCGCTCGGCGCAGATGCGCGATATGGCGCGCTATATCCGGGATGCCGGCCGCTTCGCCAGGCGCTGCCGCCTCGCGCTGCGCCTCGAACGCCTGTCGCGCCGCGCCGCCCTGCCGTGGGGCGGGCATGTGCCCGGCCCCGTCTGCGCGGCGGGTACGGCGTCAGTTCTTGTGGTGCTCGCCCCGCACCCAGCGGACGGTGCCGCTGGAGGCCCGCATCACCACGCTCTCGGTGGTCATGCAGCCATTGGCGCGGCGCTTGACGCCCTGGAGCAGCGAGCCGTCGGTGACGCCGGTCGCCGCGAAGATCGCGTCGCCCTTCACCAGGTCATCGAGCTTGTAGATCCGGTCGAGCTCGGTGACGCCCCATTTGCGGGCGCGGGCCTTCTCGTCGTCGTTGCGGAACAGCAGCCGGCCCTGGAACTGGCCGCCGACGCACTTGAGCGCGGCCGCCGCCAGCACGCCCTCGGGCGCGCCGCCCGAACCCATATAGACGTCGATCGTCGTCTCCGGGTTGGTCACCGCGATCACGCCGGCGACGTCGCCGTCCGGGATCAGCATGATGCCGCAGCCCAGCGAGCGCAGCTCGGCGATCAGCTTCTCATGGCGGGGGCGATCGAGCACGCAGGCGATGATCTCGTTGGGCTTGACGCCCTTCGCCTTGGCGAGCGCCTGGATATTCTCGGTCGGGGTGCGATCGAGGCCGACCAGCCCGTCCGCATAGCCCGGGCCGATCGCCAGCTTGTCCATATAGACGTCGGGCGCGTTGAGCAGGCCGCCCTCTTCCGCGATCGCCAGCACGGCCAGCGCGTTCGGGCCCGCCTTGGCGGTGATGGTGGTGCCTTCGAGCGGATCGAGCGCGATGTCGATCTTCGGGCCGGTGCCGATGCCGCAGCCGACCTTCTCGCCGATGTAGAGCATCGGCGCCTCGTCGCGCTCGCCCTCGCCGATCACCACGGTGCCGTCGAAATCGAGCGTGTTGAACGCGGCGCGCATCGCTTCGACCGCCGCATGATCGGCGGCCTTCTCGTTGCCGCGGCCGACCATCGTCGAGGCGGCGATCGCGGCGGCCTCGGTGACGCGGACCATTTCGAGGACGAGGACGCGATCAAGCGCCTTGCTGGGCTTCACCATCAATCTTTGCCTTTTCGGTTCTTGGTTCGGTCGCAGCGCTTAAGCGACGCGCATGACATTGTCGAGAAGCGGGAAGCCCTATTCGTCGAGGATATGCATCAGCATGGGGCGTCCGGCGATGCTCTGCGACCCGTCGAGCCGCTCCAGCGCATCGGCCACCGCCCGCTCGGGCCCGACATGGGTGACCATCACGATCAGCACATTGCCGTCCTCGGTCGCGCCGCGCTGGATCAGGCTCTCGATCGAGACGCCCGCATCGCGCATCGCGGCGGTGATCTCGGCCAGCACGCCGGGGCGGTCGGGCACGGTGAAGCGCAGATAGGCGCGGCCGCGACGGTCTCCGGCGGGCGCCGTCGCCGGCTTGGCGAGCGCCGCCACCGGCATGGCGAAAGCCGGGCCGGTCTCCCCACGCGCGATGTCGATCAGGTCGGCGACCACCGCCGATGCGGTCGGCCCCTCGCCCGCGCCGCGCCCCTGGAAGAACAGGCGGCCGACGAAATTGCCATGCGCCACCACCGCGTTGAGCGAACCCGAGACATGGGCGAGCGGGTGGCTGAGCGGGACGAGGCAGGGATGGACCCGCTGGAACAGCCCCTTGCTGCTCTCCTCGCCATGGCCGACGAGGCGGACGCGGAAGCCCAGCGCCGCCGCCTCGGCGATGTCGGCGGCGATGACATGACGGATGCCGGTGATCGCGATCGAATCGAAGTCGACCGCGGTGCCGAAGCACAGGCTCGACAGGATCGACAGCTTGTGCGCCGCATCCACCCCGTCGATGTCGAAGCTGGGATCGGCCTCGGCATAGCCCAGCCGCTGCGCCTCGGCGAGGACGTCGTCGAAGCTGGCGCCCTTCTCCTCCATTTCGGTGAGGATATAGTTGCAGGTGCCGTTGAGGATGCCGAAGACATGGCTGACGACGTTCGCCGCAGCACCCTCGCGCAGTCCCTTGATCACCGGAATGCCGCCCGCGACCGCCGCCTCATATTTCAGCGCGACGCCCTGCTGTTCGGCGATCGCCGCCAGTTCCAGGCCATGATGCGCGATCATCGCCTTGTTGGCGGTGACGAAGGGCTTGCCGGCCGCCAGCGTCTCGCGGGCCAGGGTCAGCGCCGGGCCGTCGGATCCACCCACCAGCTCGACCACCACATCCACGTCATGTGCTACGGCCAGCGTGGCGGCATCGTCGGCCCAGGCGAAGCGCGACAGATCGATGCCGCGATCGCGCGACCGATCCCGCGCGGAAACCGCCACCACCTCGATCGGCCGGCCGGCGCGGCGTTCGATCAGCGCCCGATTCGCGTCGAGCAGCTTGACCACCCCGGCGCCGACCGTTCCCAGGCCTGCGAGCGCCACCCTCAACGGTTGCGGCATGTTTACCCCTTTTTCGAACTCTCGCGCCGCTCCGTAGGGGGCGGCGCGGCCATCCGCAACGCTCCTGATGCCGTCGATCGGGTTTCCACGGCAGATTATCGTCTTTTCAATCACTTGCCCGAAACGACGGGAACGGCTTGGCCGGGCAGGCCGTTCTGTTCGCGTCCCATCTTTCGGACATATGAGAGGAGAAGATGCCATGGACGAGAATCGCCAGAGCGACAACCAGCGCAACGAGATGAGCCAGGACAAGCAGCCCGGCCAGCAGGACCAGCTCCGCCAGGAGCAGCTCGAACGGCAGCGCCAGAACCAGCAGCGCGAGCAGGGCGGCAATGCCGACCAGCAAGGCGGCAGCTCCGGCCAGCAGGATCAGCAGGGCCAGGGCTCGATGGATCGCCAGCAGAACCAGCAGCGCGGCCAGCAGTCCGGCCAGGCTGGCCAGTCCGATCAATATGATCGCAGCCGTCAGTCCGGCACGGATCGCGACGAACAGCGCTGATCCTGCTTCATCTGTAAAACCGACTGGGCGAAGGGGGCCATCCCGGCCCCCTTCGTTTTGCCGTCAGGCCAGCCGGCGATCCAGCGTCACCTCCGCATTCAGCAGTTTGGAGATCGGGCAGTTCGCCTTGGCGTCGTCGGCGATTCGGGCAAACTCGTCCTCGGCGATGCCCGGCACCCGCGCCGTCAGGCTGAGCGCCGACTTCGTCACCTTGAACCCCTCCCCCTCCTTGTCGAGCGACACCTTCGCCGTCGTCTCCAGCTCTCCGTCGCCATAGCCGGCCTTCGCCAGCGCGAAGCTGAGGGCCATGGTGAAGCAGGAGGCGTGGGCCGCGGCGACCAGTTCCTCCGGATTGGTGCCCTTGCCGTCCTCGAACCGGGTGTTGAAGCCATAGGGCTGGTCGTCGAGCACGCCCGACTGGGTGGAGACGTGCCCCTTCCCGTCCTTGCCGAGCCCCACATAACGGGCCGATGCGCTGCGTATGATCATATTCGCCTCCTCGATTGCTTCAGTGACGCCCGCCACAACGCATGACGCAACCGAACGCTACCGAGTGGCGTAATCGGGATTATCCGATATGGACGGAGCGATGATGACCAAGCTGACCCTTGCCGGCCTGACCCTGCTGATCTGTGGCGCGCTGGTCGCCGCCGCCTGCGCGCCCGTCCGCGCCTTCGACACGGTGATGCCGAAGGACAGCGAGAGCAGCAAGATCGCCTCGGACATCGCCTATGGCGAGGGCCCCCGCCGCAAGCTGGACGTCTATGCCCCGACCGGGGCCGGCAAGCGCCCGCTGCCGGTGATCATGTTCATCTATGGCGGATCATGGTCGGGCGGCACGCGCGAAGGCTATCATTTCGCCGCGCGGGCGCTGTCCGCGGCAGGGTTCGTGACCTTCGTGCCCGATTATCGGCTGGTGCCGGAGGTACATTTTCCGGGCTTCCTCGAGGATTGCGCCGACGCCGTCCGCTGGGTCCGCGCCCATGCCGCCGAATATGGCGGCGATCCCGATCGGATCGTCCTCGTCGGCCATTCGGCCGGCGCCTACAACGCCGCGATGCTGGCGCTGGATGGCCGGTTCCTGGGCGCCGACCGCGCCGCGATCAGGGGGTTCGCGGGGATGGCTGGGCCCTATGACTTCCTGCCCTTCAACGGCGATATCGTGAAGACCACCTTCGGCCGCTGGCCGCGCCCGGAAGAAACCCAGCCGATCCATTATGCCGACGCATCGGCGCCGCCGATGCTGCTGCTGCATGGCGGAGAGGACGGCACGGTGTGGCCGAAGAACGCGATCAACCTCGACGCGCGGCTGCGCTCGATGGGCGTGGATTCCACTCTCAAAGTCTATCCCGACCTGGGCCATGTCGGCATCGTCACCGCGCTGGCCAAGCCGTTTCGCGGTAAGACGCCCGTGCTGGAGGACATCACCGCCTTCGCCAGACGGGTGACAGCGAAGGAAGCGGCGACGCCGGCGAAGGTGGCGACGCCGGCGAAGGTGGCGGCGCGCTGATTTGCGTCGCCCCGGCGGAGGCCGGGGCCGTAGGAGGTTCTTGCTGCTGCGTTATCTCGCCCATCATGACGGCCCCGGCCTCCGCCGGGGCGACGCCCGGTTTCAGCGTTTCCCCGCCGCCCCGATCACCTCGAGCACCGCCTTGCGCTTGGGCGCCTCGGCGAGTGGCTGGCCGCTATATTCCTGAAGCCCGAAATGCATCGACGTGCCGATCGGGCTGGTCGAGTGGTAGATCATCAGCAGGTCGCCGAACTCCCGGTCCCAGCCGGTCATGAAGCGGCGATAGGCCTCGCCCATGCGCGGATCGCGGTTGAGGCGGGTCACAAGCGTCCGGTCCGGCCCGCTATAATTGGCGTGCTGCCCGCCTTCATAGGCGATGTAGCGCAGGCCCCGCGCATCGGCCGCTGCCTTGTAGCGGCGCGCCACCTCGAAGGTCGAGGCGATCGAGGCGTCGAGCTGCGCGAAGAGCGGGGTCAGGTCGCGGGTGTCGGCGGGCGGCTCGGCGAGCAGGGTCTGGCCGAAATAGACCGCGCTCGAAAGCGCATCGATGTGCCGGGCGGTGTCCTGGTAGGTCAGCGCGAACATGAAAGGATCGATCCAGGCATTCTGCCCCGACAGGATGCGGACGATCCGCCGGGGCGCATCGGCGAACACCCGTTCCCAGACCATGAAGCCCTCCACCGAGCGCTGGGCGTAGCGCCGCATCCGCGCCTCGTCGTCGGTGGCGCCCAGCTTCAGCCGCTTGCCTTCGGCCAGCGCCTGCTTGCCGGCGGGGAAATCGAGGTTCCACACCTCATTGCCGATCTCGACATAGGCGGTGCGCGCCGGATCGAGATGATCGTGCACATAGCGCGCGAACTTCTCCATATAGGTGGCATCGGCGTTCCACGGCATCACGAACCAGGGGTCGACCTTCGCCTGGTTGGCGAGGGCGACGAGATGCTCGACCGCGACGCCCTGCGGCCCCGCCTGGATCGTCGATGTCGGCAGGGTGCGGCGGGTCCAGTCGCCGGCGCGGTTCATGTTTGCCTGCATCCAGTCCATGAAGCGGACCGCGCGATAGGGCCGGACGCTGTCGACGAAGGCGGGATCGAACAGCAATTTCGGATCGGCATCGGCCTCGCGGCAATCGATGTGGCGGATCGGATCGACCGGATCGGTAGCGTCGATGCGGAAGAAGGCGGTCTCGACATCCTGCCGCCAGGTGAAGTCGATCCGGCCCGGACCGACCTGCGGCGCCACCATCGCGACGCCGTTGACCGTTCCCTGCCCGTCGAATCGGCAGCGTATCGCCAGATCGCCGCGCCGGCTGCGCGGCGGGCGGGTCAGCGACAGCGCGATCGATTCGCCCGGCAGCAGCCCATGGACGGTCCCGTCGGGATCGACACGGTTCGACGGCATTTCCGACCACACGCCGTTGCGGATGGAATTCCAGCCGCCGCCCGCCGCGAGGTTCATGAAGGCGCGCTCACGACTCCAGAAGGCGGCGAAGGAGAGGTTGATGCCATAGGTGGCGGGCTGGCGCGACAGCGGCGGTGCGGCGGTGGCCGGCGCCTCGACCGCATTGCCGGCGACGGGCTGATCCTTGCTGTAGCTGGTGATCCGCACCAGCCCCACGCACAGCAGCGCAACCACGACCAGCACCAGGATGCGCTTCATCAGCTTCCCCAAAATCCCTGGTCCTTCTCTATGGCCGGCCAAGGCGCTTTCCTAGCGCGATCAGCGGCCGCTCGAAATGGAAGGTGGAGATGTGCGCGGCGGCGAAGGTGGCGGCCAGCAGCAGCGGCCGCTTGGCATATTTGACGAGCCGATCGCCCGATCCCAGCCAGGTCGCATCGAACATCAGGTGAAAGATGTAGAGCGCGTAGGAGATGGTCGCGACATAGACGGCGGGGCGCGAGGAGAAGAGGCGCCGCATCGCATCGGGCGCGCTGAAGATCGAGACGCCGATCGCGGCGGCGGCGACATAGGACCGCAGATAATTGAGCCAGCCCGCCCGCTGCCCGGCCACTACCAGCACCAGCACCAGCAGGAACAGCGGCAGCCATTGGGGAAGACGCCGCAGCGCAGCGGCTGCACCGGGGCGGCCGCACAGCAACGCCATCGTCCCGCCCGCCAATATGTCGTCGATCCGCAGCCAGGTGACGATGCTCTCCTCGGCACCGGCCGCGATCCGGCCGATCGTCACCGCGATGCAGAGCGGCGGCAGCAGCCACAGCGCGCGCCGGCCGCCGAGCGCGACGAGCAGCGCGACGCAAATATAGAATTGCGCCTCGACGCACAGGCTCCAGAGATGCGCACCGCCCGGCATCAGACGCGGCGGCGGCAGGTTTGCCACGAACAGCAGATTGGCCGCGATCGTCCCCGCTCCCGCCCCGTTGGCCAGGGCGAGAAGCAGCATCGCGGCCCAGGCGAGCGGCACGATCCGGAACAGGCGGCGGCGCAGGAACTCCGCCACATCGGCGCGATCGAGCAGGAAACGGGTGATCAGGAAGCCCGACAGCGCGAAGAACAGCGCCATCCCGCCCACCGTCAGCGAACTGTTGATCCCCCAGCCATGCGGCCCCATCGGCAGCAGATGCCCGGCCAGCACGAACAGGATACTCGCCGCCCGCCAGCCGTCGAGGATATCGATCCGTCCCGATGCCATCCCATCCCCGCCATTCCCGCCCCCCTTTTGGCACGAGCATGGCAAAAGCCAAGCCTTGGGGCCTTGGCGCGCCCCGCCCGCCTGTTCTACAGATGTCCCCATGCTGACCACCCTGGCGATCCGCGACGTCGTGCTGATCGAGGCGCTCGATCTCGAATTCGGGCCGGGCCTCGGCACGCTGACCGGCGAGACCGGCGCGGGCAAGTCGATCCTGCTCGACGCGCTGGGGCTGGCGCTGGGTGTCCGCGCCGACAGTGGTCTGGTGCGCAACGGCGCCGCGCAGGCGATGGTTTCCGCCGGCTTCGATCTGGGCGCCGATCACCCGGCCTTCGCGCTGCTGTCCGAAAACGGGCTGGAGTTCGAGCCGGGCGAGGCGCTGGTGATCCGCCGAATCGTCAAGGCCGACGGCGGCAGCCGCGCCTTCATCAACGACCAGCCCGCGTCAGCCGCGACATTGCGCGAACTGGGCGGGATGCTGGTCGAGATTCACGGCCAGCATGACGACCGCGGCCTGATCAACCCGCGCGGGCATCGCGCCCTGCTCGATGCCTTCGGGCGGCTCGACGTCGCCGCGGTGGCCGCTGCCCATGCCGATTGGCGCGCCGCCCAGGAGGCGCTGGAGACCGCCCGCACCGATCTGGAGAACGCCGCGCGCGACCGCGAATGGCTCGACCATGCGGTCGAGGAACTGACCCGCTTCGCGCCCGAGCCCGGTGAGGAGGCGATGCTGGCCGCCGAACGATCGGACATGCAGAAGGGCGCGCGGCTGGCCGATGATATCGAGGCGGTGAACGCGCATCTCGAAGGATCGGAGGGCGGCCTCGCCGCACTGCGACAGGCGGCCCGCCGGCTCGACCGGATTGCGCCCGAGCATCCGTTGCTGGGGCAGGCACTGGAAGCGCTCGACCGCGCGGTGATCGAGGCGAGCGAGGCCGAGGACAGGCTGGCCGCCGCGGCCGAAGCGATGCGCTTCGATCCAGCCCGGCTGGAGACGGCCGAGACACGGCTGTTCGAGCTGCGCGCGCTGGCCCGCAAGCACCGGGTCGATCCCGACAACCTCGCTGCGCTGCGAGACGAGCTGAGCAGCCGGCTCGACCGGATCGAGGCGGGAGACGCGGGCATCGCAAAGCTCGAACAAGATGCTAGGTTTGCACGGCAAGCCTATGAAAAATCAGCAGAGATGCTGAGCAATGCCCGCCGCGCGGCGGCACAGCGGCTCGACCTGGCAGTGGCGGCCGAGCTGGCGCCGCTCAAGCTTGACGCGGCCCGATTCCGGACCCTGGTCGAGACGCTGCCCGAAAGCGGCTGGTCGCCCGCCGGCCGCGACCGGATCGAGTTCGAGATATCAACCAACCCCGGCGCGCCATTCGCTCCGCTGATCAAGATCGCCAGCGGCGGGGAGCTGTCGCGCTTCATCCTGGCGCTCAAGGTGGCGCTGGCGGAACAGGGATCGGCCACCACGATGATCTTCGACGAGATCGATCGGGGCGTCGGCGGCGCGGTGGCCGACGCCATCGGCGAACGGCTCAAGCGCCTGTCCAAGGACGCCCAGCTCCTCGTCGTCACCCACAGCCCGCAGGTCGCCGCGCGCGGCGCCAGCCACTGGCTGATCGCCAAGAGCCATGACGGGCTCGTTACCCGCACCGGGGTCCGCCCGCTCGACAGCGCGGAGCGGCAGGAGGAGATCGCCCGGATGCTCTCCGGAGCCGAAATCACCGCCGAGGCCCGCGCGCAGGCGATGCGGCTGCTGGAAGCTGCCTAACGAACCCGCCGGTTCTTCCGCCCGATCGCCAGGATGATCAGCGCGAAGGCGACGAGGCGCGGCAGATAGGCCCAGGCCCGCTCCTCGAGATAGGAATTGGCGAGCATGATAGCGCCTTGGGCAAGGCCCAGCAGCGCGAAGGCGATCGCGAAGGAGAAGAACAACTCGTCGCCGGTGCGGCGCCAGAAGCGGAGGAAGAACAGCCCGGCGAGCAGGAAGCCCAGCGTCACCGCCCCGGCAAGGAAATGCGCGAGCAGCATCAGTCCTCTCCATTCCAGATGAAGCCGAACAACAGGGTCACGACCGCAGCCAGGCTGATCAGCAGGCGGGGCACCTGCAGATCGACCGTCGGCGGAGTCACCACCAGATCGATCACCAGCACCAGATTGTTGATCGCCAGAAGCGAGAAACAGGCGGCGCTCCAGAAGAGCAGCGGCGCGCGCGAGGACCGGTAGCTGCGTCCCAGCATGCCGGCGCAGACCACGCTGGCCGCGAAGCTGAGCAGATAGACGACCGTTGGAAAATGGGCGACCATCAGTCCTTCCTTATCCTGAACGCGTCGGCAAAGGCCGTCAGCCCCGTCGTCGCGCCCGTGATGATGATTCGGCGCACCTTGTCGGGGGACCGCACGTAGAAAGCCGTGGATGCGTCGACCAGCGCTTTCAGGTCGGCCGAGGCGGGGCGGAGGCAGGCCTGTCCCGCACCGTCGAGCAGCAGGACGCCGGCGATGGTGAGTTCATCGATCGCCCGGTCGACGATCAGATCGCTGGCGCGCAGCGCGGCGACCAGTTCGGCACGTTCCCAGCCACGATCGCCCTCGCGTGCCATCAGCGAGACAAGTTCCAGCGACCACACCGACCGGAAGGTCGAGCGGATGAACGCGGCAAGGTCTTGATCTGAAGGCATTATAAGGGTGAGCTTCTGTTGATCCCGATCCGGCTCCCCACAGCCCTGCGCCAGGGTGGCCCCTGCGCAACGCCCTGACAAGCCGGAATCTTCGCCTTCGTGCGGGACGGACCGAAATGGATTCGAGGCGGGGCACCGCCATGGCGTGCCAATCGCGGGGAGAGGTTCAGGCTGGAGGCTCTATATCGGCGCCGCAAAGCGGAGAAAAGCCTGTGAAAATTTCGCGAGACACTCTCGGTTTACCGTTGCTATACAACGCTTCGCGGGCCGGGGGGCCGAGCGAGTGCAACTCTAAACGGGGGGGAGAACAGGGAACCCCAGAGTGAACGCCCATACCCCCCATGACGGCCTCGACCGCCGTCAATTGGTGTCCGCCCTCCGCAGCCTTCGGCGCGGTGATTTTTCGGTGCGCCTGCCTGATGATTTCGCCGGTACCGATGGCGAGATCGCGCAGCTGTTCAACGAAGTCGTCGATATCAACCGCCAGATTACCGATGAGCTGGGGCGGCTCTCGATCGTGGTCGGCAAGGAAGGCAAGATCACCCAGCGTGCGCGGGTCAAATCGGCGACCGGCGGCTGGGAAAGCGCGATCCGTTCGATCAACGAGCTGATCGAGGACATGGTGCAGCCGACCGCCGAGGTGGCCCGCGTCATCGGCGCGGTGGCCAAGGGCGATCTTTCCCAGGCGATGGCGGTCGAGATCGACGGGCGCGCGCTGCGCGGCGAATTCCTGCGCATCGGCAAGGTGGTGAACACCATGGTCGAGCAGCTCGCCTCCTTCGCCTCCGAAGTGACGCGCGTGGCGCGCGAAGTGGGCACCGAGGGCAAGCTGGGCGGTCAGGCGGTGGTGAAGGGTGTCGCCGGCACCTGGAAGGACCTGACCGACAACGTCAACCTGATGGCCGCCAACCTGACCGGCCAGGTCCGCAACATCGCCGAGGTGACCACCGCCGTGGCCTCGGGCGACCTTTCCAAGAAGATCACCGTGGAGGTGAAGGGCGAGATCCTGGAGCTGAAGAACACCATCAACGTGATGGTCGACCAGCTCAATTCATTCGCGTCGGAAGTGACCCGCGTCGCCCGCGAGGTCGGCACCGAGGGCAAGCTGGGCGGACAGGCGCGGGTGGAAGGCGTCGCCGGCACCTGGAAGGACCTGACCGACAACGTCAACCTGATGGCGGACAACCTGACCGGTCAGGTCCGCAACATCGCCGAAGTGACGACGGCGGTGGCCTCGGGCGATCTTTCCAAGAAGATCACCGTCGACGTGAAGGGCGAGATCCTCGAGCTGAAGAACACCATCAACGTGATGGTCGACCAGCTCAACGGCTTCGCCTCCGAAGTGACCCGCGTCGCCCGCGAGGTGGGCACCGAGGGCAAGCTGGGCGGACAGGCGCAGGTGCGCGGCGTCGCCGGCACCTGGAAGGACCTGACCGACAACGTCAATCTGATGGCCGACAACCTCACTGGCCAGGTCCGCAACATCGCCGACGTCACCACCGCCGTGGCGCGCGGCGACCTTTCCAAGAAGATCACCGTCGATGTGAAGGGCGAGATCCTGGAGCTCAAGAACACCATCAACACGATGGTCGACCAGCTCAACGGCTTCGCCTCGGAAGTGACGCGCGTGGCGCGCGAGGTGGGTACCGAGGGCAAGCTGGGCGGACAGGCACAGGTGCCCGGCGTCGACGGCACCTGGAAGGACCTGACCGACAACGTCAACCTGATGGCCGACAACCTGACCGGCCAGGTCCGCAACATCGCCGAGGTGACCACCGCCGTGGCGCGCGGCGATCTTTCCAAGAAGATCACCGTCGACGTGAAGGGCGAAATCCTGGAGCTGAAGAACACCATCAACGTGATGGTCGACCAGCTCAACTCGTTCGCCTCCGAAGTGACGCGCGTCGCCCGCGAAGTCGGCTCGGAAGGCAAGCTGGGGGGGCAGGCGCAGGTGGAAGGCGTCGGCGGCACCTGGAAGGATCTGACCGACAACGTCAACCTGATGGCCGGCAACCTCACCGGCCAGGTCCGCAACATCGCCGAGGTGACCACCGCCGTGGCGCGCGGCGACCTTTCCAAGAAGATCACCGTCGACGTGAAGGGCGAAATCCTGGAGCTGAAGAACACCATCAACGTCATGGTCGACCAGCTCAATTCATTCGCGTCGGAAGTGACCCGCGTCGCCCGCGAAGTCGGCTCGGAAGGCAAGCTGGGTGGGCAGGCGCAGGTGGAAGGCGTCGGCGGCACCTGGAAGGACCTGACCGACAATGTGAACGCGATGGCGGCCAACCTGACCGGCCAGGTCCGCAACATTGCCGAGGTGACGACGGCCGTGGCGCTGGGCGACCTTTCCAAGAAGATCACCGTCGACGTGAAGGGCGAGATCCTCGAGCTGAAGAACACCATCAACACGATGGTCGACCAGCTCAACAGCTTCGCCTCCGAAGTGACCCGCGTCGCCCGCGAGGTCGGCACCGAGGGCAAGCTGGGCGGACAGGCGCAGGTGCGCGGCGTCGCCGGCACCTGGAAGGACCTGACCGACAACGTCAATCTGATGGCAGACAACCTCACTGGCCAGGTCCGCAACATCGCCGACGTCACCACCGCCGTGGCGCGCGGCGACCTTTCCAAGAAGATCACCGTCGACGTGAAGGGCGAGATCCTCGCCCTCAAGGACACGATCAACGTGATGGTCGACCAGCTCAACGGCTTCGCCTCGGAAGTGACCCGCGTCGCCCGCGAAGTGGGTACCGAGGGCAAGCTGGGCGGGCAGGCGCAGGTGCCCGGCGTGGGCGGCACCTGGAAGGACCTCACCGACAACGTCAACCTGATGGCGACCAACCTGACCAATCAGGTGCGCGGTATCGCCGACGTGGTGACCGCGGTGGCGCAGGGCAACCTCAAGCGCAAGCTGACCGTGGACGCCAAGGGCGAGATCGCGGCGCTGGCCGAGACGATCAACTTCATGATCGACACCCTCTCCACCTTCGGCGACCAGGTGACCAACATGGCCCGCGAGGTGGGCATCGAAGGCAAGCTGGGCGGCCAGGCGCGCGTGCCCGGCGCCGCCGGCCTGTGGCGCGACCTGACCGACAACGTCAACGCGATGGCGACCAACCTGACCAACCAAGTGCGATCGATCGCCGATGTGGCGACAGCGGTGACCAAGGGCGACCTTACCCGATCGGTCGCGGTGGAAGCGTCGGGCGAGATGGCCGCGCTGAAGGACAACATCAACGAGATGATCCGCAACCTCAAGGAACAGACCTTGAAGAACGCGGAACAGGATTGGCTCAAGACCAACTTGGCCCGCTTCTCGCGCATGCTGCAGGGCGAACGCGACCTGACCACCGTGTCCAATCTGATCATGTCGGAACTCGCGCCGCTGGTGAATGCGCAATATGGCGTCTTCTATGTCGCCAAGCGCGAGGCTGACGAAACCGTCCTGGAACTGGCGGCGAGCTATGGCGCGGAAAACCGCGAGGAGCTGAAGCGCGAATTCCAGCTGCGCGAAGGGCTGGTCGGCCAGGCCGCGGCCGACAAGCGGCCGATCCTGCTCAAGAACGCGCCTTCGGATTTCATCCGGATCGGATCGGGCCTGGGCCATGCCGCGCCGTCCAACGTCAACATCCTGCCCGCCCTGTTCGAGGATGACGTCAAGGCGGTGATCGAGCTGGCGTCGTTCAGCGATTTCAACGAGACCCACCAGACCTTCCTCGACCAGCTGATGGAGTCGGTCGGCATCGTGCTCAACACGATCGCCGCGACGATGCGCACCGAGGGCCTGCTCAAGCAGTCGCAGCTGCTGACACAGGAACTCCAGGCCCGCCAGACCGAATTGACCACCAAGCAGGAGGAACTGCACGCCACCAACGAGGAGCTGCAGGAGAAGGCGCAGCTGCTGGAAAATGAGAAGAAGCAGGTCGAGGCCAAGAATCTCGAGATCGACATGGCCCGCCGGGCGATCGAGGAGAAGGCCGAGCAGCTGGCCCTCACCTCCAAGTACAAGTCCGAATTCCTCGCCAACATGTCGCACGAGCTGCGCACGCCGCTCAACTCGCTGTTGATCCTGTCGAAGCTGCTGGCCGACAACCCGCAGGGCAACCTCAACGAGAAGCAGACCGAGTTCGCCCGCACCATCCACTCGGCCGGATCGGACCTGCTGAGCCTGATCAACGACATCCTCGACCTGTCGAAGATCGAATCGGGCACCGTCTCGATCGAGATCGGCGACATGCCGATGGGCAGCCTGAAGCTGCACATGGAGCGGACCTTCCGCCAGCTCGCAGCCGACAAGAATCTCGACTTCCGGGTCGAGTTCGACCAGGCCCTGCCCGCGTCGATCCGCACCGACGAGAAGCGGCTCCAGCAGATCGTGCTCAACCTGCTGTCCAACGCCTTCAAGTTCACCGCCCATGGCAGCGTCACCCTGGCGGTGCGCAACGCCAAGGCGGGCTGGAGCAGCAGCAACCCCGTTCTGCGCAACGCCGACGGGGTGATCGAGATCGCCGTGACCGATACCGGCATCGGCATCCCGAAGGACAAGCAGAAGCTGATCTTCGAGGCGTTCCAGCAGGCCGACGGCACCACCAGCCGCAAATATGGGGGCACCGGCCTGGGCCTGTCGATCAGCCGCGAGATCGCCCGGCTGCTGGGTGGCGAGCTGCAGGTCCGCTCAAACCCCGGCGAGGGATCGACCTTCACCCTGTTCGTGCCGACCCATACCGTTGCCCCGGCCACCACCGGAGAGGGCACGCCCGCCCGCTACGACAATAGCGGCGCCAATGTGCCCAGCGCGCTCCCCGCGCCGATGGAGGTGACCGACGATCGCGAGGCACTGGGCGACGCGCCGTTCGTCCTGATCGTGGAGGACGATCCGACCTTCGCCTCGATCCTGCTCGATGTCGCGCATGAGGCGGGGCTTAAGGGCGTTGTCTCGACCGCGGGCGCCGGCACGCTTGCCACCGCGCGCAAGATGCAGCCGCACGCGATCACCCTCGACCTCGGCCTCTCTGACATCGACGGCTTCGTCCTGCTCGATCTGCTCAAGCATGATCCGCAGACGATGGACATCCCGATCCACGTCATATCGGGTGCCGACCGGCTGGCATCCGCCCATTCGCTGGGCGCGGCGGGCGTGACTGAGAAGCCCGCCTCCCCCGACGCCCTGAAATCGGTGTTCGAAGGGCTGCTGGCCCGGATCGACAGCGAGCCGGCACGGCCGCCGCTGACCTTGATCGAGGGCAGCGATCCTGCCCCGACCCTGCGGCCGGTGCCAGAACTGGCTGGTGCCAGGATCCTGATCGTCGACGACGATATCCGCAACATCTACTCGCTGACCAGCGTGCTGGAGAGCTACGACGTCCAGGTGCTCCACGCCGAGCGCGGCGCCGACGGCATCCTGATCCTCGAACAGACCCCCGGCATCGATATCGCCCTGATCGACATCATGATGCCGGAGATGGACGGCTATGAGACGATGCAGCAGATCCGCGAGCGACCGCAGCTCGCCGAACTGCCGCTGATCGCGGTGACGGCCAAGGCGATGAAGGGCGACCGGCAGAAATGCCTCGATGCCGGCGCGTCGGACTATATCGCCAAGCCGGTGGACATCGAGCTGATGCTGGCACTGCTCCGGGTATGGATCGCGAGATCCCGGGCCTCGTCCGCCGGCGCGCTCGAACATTCGGCGGCCGAATGAGCCCGGCCCGCAACGACCGGCCCGTGCCGAAACTGCCCGGCCTCACCCCCGCCCCGGCCGACGAGCGCGCCCGCATCCTGATCGTCGATGACGACGAGCGGAACCTGCTGGCCCTGCGCACGGTGCTGGAGGAGGTCGCCGACGTCGTCCTTGCCAGATCGGGCGAGGAGGCGCTGCGCCACCTGCTCAAGGGCGAGTTCGCGGTGATCCTGCTGGACGTCTTCATGCCCCAGATGGACGGCTATGAGGCCGCCCAGATCATCCGCCAGCGCGAGCAGACCAAGCGCATCCCGATCATCTTCCTGTCGGCGGTGAACAAGGAGACCGAGCATCTGATCCGCGGCTATTCGATGGGCGCGGTCGACTATGTGTTCAAGCCGGTGGAACCGATCGTGCTGCGATCGAAGGTCGGCGTGTTCGTCGATCTCTACCAGATGCGTCGCGAGATCCAGCGCAAGGCGGCGGCCGAGCAACAGTTGCTGGATGAGAATCTGCGCGCCAATGCCGAACTGCTGCGCACCGAGCAGGAGCTCCGGCTGGCCGAACAGCGCCAGCTGGCCATCATCGAATCGCTGCCGATCATCCTCTATCTGGAAGCCCCCGACGCCGCGCCGCGCATTCCCAAATTCGTCAGCGGCAATTTTCAGCATGTGACCGGCTATGATGTGGAGGAACTGCGCCGCCAGCCGACCCTGTGGCAGGACCGGCTCCATCCCGACGATCGCGAGCGGGTCGACCAGGCCTATCGCGACCGGGCGAGCGACGGCAGCTTCGCGGTCGAATATCGCTGGCGCGCCGCCAATGGCGAATATCGCCACTTCCTGGATCAGGCGGTGCTGCTGCGCGATGCCGATGGCGCGCCGGTGGAGTTCGCAGGAACATTGCTGGACGTCACCGACCGCAAGGAGCTGGAACTGCAACTGCTGCAAAGCCGGAAGATGGATGCGATCGGCAAGCTCACCGGCGGCATCGCGCATGATTTCAACAACCTGCTCGCCGCCATATTGGGTGGGCTGCGGCTGATCGAGCGGCGCATCTCGCTGGACGAGGACCAGAGCAGGATCATCGGCATGACCAAGCATGCCGCCGAACAGGGCGCCGAACTGGTCGCGCGGCTGCTGTCCTTCGCGCGGCGGCAGAAGCTGGAACCCGCGCCGATCCAGGCCGACGTGCTCGCCGCGTCGGTCCGCGATCTGCTCGCCCATACGCTGGGCGGCATCGTCGAACTCAAATGGAACAGCGCCAAGGCGGTCTGGTCTGCCTTCGCCGACCAGACCCAGCTGGAGCTGGCGCTGATGAACCTGATCATCAATGCCCGCGACGCGATGCCGCAGGGCGGCACGATCAGCGTCAGCGCCCGCAACGACCGGATCATCCACGATCCGGGCGGGATCGCGCCGGGCGACTATGTGGTGTTCGAGGTCGCCGACGAGGGCGGCGGCATCTCGCCCGAACTGCTTGAACGGGTGATGGAGCCTTTCTTCACCACCAAGCCGGTCGGCAAGGGCACCGGCCTCGGCCTGTCGATGGTCTATGGCTTCGCGCAGCAATCGGGCGGCACCATCCGCATCGACAGCCGGGTGGGCGAAGGCACCCGAGTACAGATTTGGCTGCCCCGCGCCCGCGCCGCCGCGCGCGCCGCCGCGCCCAAGACCGACGCCACGACCGCAGCCATGGCTCCGGGAGAGCGCTTTTCGATCCTGCTCGTCGACGACCATGAGGGCGTGCGCGCGACCACGGCGGCGATGCTGAGCGACGCAGGCCATGCGGTGACCACGGCCGGAGACGGCCGCGAGGCGCTCGATCTGCTCGACGGCGAACTGGCGATCGACCTGTTGCTGACCGACTATGCTATGCCGCAGGTCTCCGGCAGCGAACTGGTCCGCCGTGCGCGGGGTGGCCGGCCCGACCTGCCGGCGGTCATGATCACGGGCAATGCGGAAGCGGTGGACAGCGCCGATCTCGCCTTCGGCGTCCTGACCCTGGCCAAGCCGTTCACCCCAGACCAGCTCGATCAGGCGATCCGCGCCGCGGTGGCGCGGCCGGCGGAAACACGGGTGGCCTGAACGCGATCACCGGGGCATCATGCCGGCATGAGGACCATCGGCCTGATCGGCGGTATGAGCTGGGAAAGCTCGGCCGAATATTATCGGATCATCAACCGCGAGGCGCAGCGGCGGCTGGGCGGCGTCCATTCGGCGCGCAGCCTGATGCTGTCGGTCGATTTCGGCGAGATCGAGAAACTCCAGCATGACGGCGACTGGGAAAGCCTGACCGCCGAGATGATCGAGGCGGCCCGAGCGCTCGAACGGGGCGGTGCGGATTTCATCGTTCTGTGCACCAACACGATGCACCGCATGGCGGACGAGATGGCGGCGAGCGTCGCCATCCCCCTGCTCCACATCGTCGATCCCACCGCCGCGGCGCTGAAGTCGGCGGGCGTGGCCCGGGTCGGCCTGCTCGGTACCGCCTTTACGATGGAGCAGGATTTCTACAGGGGCCGACTGGCGGGCCATGGCCTGCAGGTGCTGGTGCCCGAGGCCGGCGACCGCGCGACCGTCCATCGGATCATCTATGAGGAACTGGTGAAGGGCGAGGTTCGCGAACCCTCCCGTACCGCCTATCGCGAGATCATCGCCCGGCTCATCGAGGCGGGAGCGGAGACGATCATACTCGGCTGCACCGAGATCATGCTGCTGGTGCGGGAGGAGGATAGCGCCGTGCCGCTATTCGACACGACCACCCTGCATGCGCTGGCGGCGGTGGATAAAGCCTTGGCCTGACGATCGGCCGCATGACCTTTTGCGATTGAGGGCTGCCGGCTTGTCTCGACGATGCAGGCCCGTCGGCGCTAAACAACGCCCATGACCACCGAATCCGAAGCCGCCGAACGGCTCGCCTTCCTCGCCGCCGAGATCGCGCGGCACAATGCGCTCTATCATGGCGAGGATGCGCCCGAGATTTCGGACGCCGACTATGACGCGCTGATGCGCGAGAACAATGCGCTGGAGGCGGAATATCCGCACCTGATCCGCGCGGATTCGCCGTCGAAGCTGGTTGGCGCCACGCCCTCGGGGCATCTCGCCAAGGTCGCTCATGCGCAGCCGATGCTCAGCCTCGACAATGCCTTTGCCGACGAGGACGTGACCGAGTTCGTGGAGCGGGTGCGCCGCTATCTGAAGCTGGGCGACGGCGAACCGGTGGCGCTCACCGCCGAACCCAAGATCGATGGGCTGTCCTGCTCGCTGCGCTACGAACATGGTGTGCTGGTGCTGGCGGCGACCCGCGGCGACGGCACGACCGGCGAGGACGTCACCGCTAATGTCCGCACGATCGACGACATTCCGCAGCGGCTGAAGGGTGCCGATCTGCTCAGCGAACCGCCCGCCGTGTTCGAGATTCGGGGCGAGGTCTATATGGCGAAGGCGGATTTCGCCGCGCTCAACGCCCGGCTGCTCGCCGAAGCGGAGGACCCGGCCAAGGCGCGCCAGTTCGCCAATCCGCGCAACGCCGCCGCTGGGTCGCTGCGCCAGAAGGATCCCTCGGTGACGGCTTCACGCCCCTTGCGTTTTCTGGCGCATGGCTGGGGCGAAGTCTCCGCCCTCCCCGCCGACACCCAGAAAGGCGTGATCGACGCCATTGCAGCCTGGGGCGTCCCGGTCTCAGACGATTTCGTCCGCATGGATGGCGCGGAACAGGCGCTCTCCCATTATCGCGCGATCGAGGCGAAGCGTGCCGACCTGCCCTTCGATATCGACGGTGTCGTCTACAAGGTCGACCGGCTCGACTGGCAGAAGCGGCTCGGCTTCGTCGCCCGCGCGCCGCGCTGGGCGATCGCGCACAAATTCCCGGCCGAAAAGGCCCAGACCCTGCTCAACGACATCGACATCCAGGTCGGCCGCACCGGCAAGCTGACCCCGGTGGCGCGGCTGGAGCCGGTGACGGTGGGCGGCGTCGTCGTCACCAATGCGACGCTCCATAATGCCGACGAGATCGGCCGCCTCAACGTGTGGCCGGGGGACCGGGTGGTCGTCCAGCGCGCCGGGGACGTCATCCCGCAGATCGTCGAGAATCTGTCGCGCGACGAAGCGCGCGGGCCATGGCCCTTTCCCGAGACCTGCCCCGAATGCGGATCGGCGGCCGAGCGGGAACCCGGCGAGGTCGATTATCGCTGCACCGGCGGGCTGATCTGCCCCGCCCAGCGGGTCGAGCGGCTGCGCCATTTCGTTTCGCGCCACGCACTCGACATCGAGGGGCTGGGCATCACCAATATCGAGAATTTCTTCAGGGACCAGCTCGTTCAGTCTCCGGCCGACATTTTCAAACTGACGAAGGAAACCCTGCTAAGTCGTGAACGTTGGGCCGAAATTTCAGCCAACAATCTGATTGCCGCGATCGATGCCAAACGCAATCCGCCGCTCGACCGCTTCCTGTTCGCGCTGGGCATCCGCCATGTCGGCGAGGTGACCGCACGCGATCTGGCCCGCCGCTATCGCAGCTGGGACGCGCTCAAGACGGTGATCGATCGCGCGATCGAAGCGCGCGACGCGGCGGTGCAGGCGGTGGGGGAACCCGACGACAAATATGCGGTCCGCATTGCCAAGGAACTGGCGGCGATCATCGAGACGCCAGGCGTAGGCCCCGAAGTGGCGCTGGCGCTGATCGACTTCTTCGCCGAGCCGCACAATCAGGAGGCGGTGGCCGATCTGCTGTCGCAGCTCCAGCCCGCCGACGTGATCCACGAGACGCGGGCTTCGGCGGTGAGCGGCAAGACAGTGGTGTTCACCGGCACGCTTGAGACGATGTCGCGCGACGAGGCGAAGGCCCAGGCCGAGGCGCTCGGCGCCAAGGTGGCAGGATCGGTGTCGGCCAAGACCGACCTGGTCGTCGCGGGGCCGGGCGCGGGATCGAAACTGAAGAAGGCGAGCGACCTGGGTGTCGAGGTGACCGACGAGGCGGGCTGGGGCGCGATCGTGGCGGCGGCGGGGTGACTTTCCCCTCCCGCAGGCGGGAGGGGATCAAGGGGTCGGAAGTCCACCCCCGGCCCCTCCCGCTTGCGGGAGGGGAGAAGCGAAGCTATCCCCCAGCCCATGTTCCACGCCATCATCGCCGCGCTCGCCAGCTTCATCATCGCGGTGATCAGCTGGGGCGGCTACACCGGCATCGTCATCCTGATGGCGATCGAAAGCGCCTGCATCCCGCTGCCGTCCGAGATCATCATGCCCTTCTCGGGCTATCTCGTCTCCACCGGGCAGTTCGACCTCTACATGGCGGCGACGGCCGGAGCGATCGGCTGCAATGTCGGGTCGATCTTCGCCTATGAACTGGGCAAGCGCGGCGGGCGCGCCGTCGTAGACCGCTGGGGCCGCTATTTCCTGATGAGCCACAGCGACCTCGATCGCGCCGAACGCTTCTTCGCGCGGTGGGGCGACCTGACCGTGCTGATCTGCCGGCTGCTGCCCGCGATCCGGTCGTTCATCGCCTTCCCGGCCGGGGTCGCGCGGATGCCGCTGTTCCGCTTCCACCTCTACACCTTTATCGGCTCCTGGCCCTGGTGTTTCGGCCTCGCCTGGGTGGGCATGAAGCTGGGCGACCAGTGGCGCACCGATGCGCGGCTGAGCGGGATCCTCCACAAGCTCGATTTCGTCATCGTCGGACTGATCCTGGCGAGCGGCATCTGGTTCGTCTGGCACCGCCTCAAGAAACCCGCGTCGAAGGCATGAACCCGATCTACGCCGCGCTGCCGACGACGATCTTCGAGAAGATGTCGGCGATCGCGCGTGAGACGGGCGCGATCAACCTGGGCCAGGGCTTTCCCGACGCGCCGGGCCCTGAGGATGTCCGCCGCGCCGCCGCCGACGCGCTGATCGAGCGATCGAACCAGTACCCGCCGATGCTCGGCATCCCCGAACTGCGCCAGGCGGTCGCCGCCCATTATGGCGCGCATCACGGCCTGAGCCTCGACTGGCAGACCGAGGTGGTCGCCACATCGGGCGCGACCGAGGCGATCTCGGCGGCGATCCTCGGCCTCGTCTCCCCGGGCGACGAGGTGGTGCTGATCCAGCCCCTCTACGACGCCTATATGCCGATGGTGCGCCGGGCGGGCGGCGTGCCGAAGCTGATCGGGCTGGAGCCGCCGCACTGGACGCTCAGCGCCGACGCGCTCGATGCGGCGATAACACCGGCGACCAAGCTGTTGATATTCAACAATCCTGCCAATCCCACCGGCAAGATGTACGACCGCGCGACCCTGGAGATGATCGCCAAACGCTGCATCCGCCACGACCTTGTCGCCATCTGCGACGAAGTGTGGGAGCATGTTGTCTTCGACGGGGACCATGTGCCGCTGATCGCCATACCCGGCATGCGCGATCGCACCGTCAAGATCGGATCGGCGGGCAAGATCTTCGCGCTGACCGGGTGGAAGGTCGGCTGGATGGTCGCGGGCGAGATGCTGGCGAAGCAGGTCGGCAAGGCCCATCAGTTCATGACCTTCACCACCCCGCCCAATCTGCAATGGGCGGTCGCCCAGGGCCTCGCCAAGCCACAAGGCTGGTTCGAGGCGATGCGCGCGGGCTTCGCCCGGTCCCGTGACAGGCTGGTCGCGGGGCTGGAAGCGGCGGGCTATGCCGTGCTGCCCAGCCAGGCGACGTGGTTCGTCTCGGTCGATCTGGCTGCCTCGGGCATCGCGCTAGACGATGTGACGTTCGCCGACCGGATGGCGCTGGAAGGCGGGGTGGTGACGATCCCGGTCTCGGCCTTCTTCGAGGAGCGACCGGTCACCAACATCCTGCGGCTCTGCTATTGCAAGGAGGACGCGGTGCTCGACGAGGCGATCGCGCGGCTCAAGGCGATGCGGGAGAAGCTGGCGATCTGAAATCCTCCCTATCGCGCAGCGATAGGGAGGGGGACCATGCGCAGCATGGTGGAGGGGTTTCCGACCTCTCCGCCAGCGACAGCTTCGACCTATTACCCCTCCACCATTCGCTACGCGAACGGTCCCCCTCCCCGCCCTTCGGGCAGGGAGGATCTGGAAGGCGTTACCGTCCGCCGAACTTCCTCACCGCCCCCTTGTGCGCGCCGGGCGCGCCCTTGGGGCGGCTGAAGCGGCGTTTGGGCGGGCCTTCGCCGGCACCGTCGCGGGCGTTGCGTCCACCACCATCATGGCGACGGCCGTTCTGGCCGTTGCGCTGCTGGCGGAGCTCCTCGGCGGTCGGCGCGGCGGGCTTCGGCATCTTCGCCTTCTCGCTGACGAAGTTCTCCGGCAGCGGCTGGACCTCCAGCTTGACCCGGGTCAGCTTCTCGATCGCCTTCAGATAGGGCCGCTCGTCATCGGCCACGAAGGCGATGGCGATGCCCGCGGCACCCGCGCGGGCGGTGCGGCCGATGCGGTGGACATATTGCTCGGCGACATTGGGCAGCTCGAAATTGAAAACATGGCTGACCCCGCCGACATCAATGCCGCGCGCGGCGATGTCGGTGGCGACGAGGATCTTCACCTCGCCCTGGCGGAACAGGCCCAGCGCGCGCTCACGCTGCGGCTGGCTCTTGTTGCCGTGGATCGCTTCGGCCGCGATGCCGGCGGCACGCAGATGCTTCACGACGCGGTCGGCGCCATGCTTGGTGCGGGTGAACACCAGCGCACGGTCGATCGGCTCGGAGCGGATGCGCATGATCAGCAGCGCCTGCTTCTCCTGCGGGTTGCAGAAGGTAGCGAACTGCTCGACCCGCTCGGCGGTGGTCGACTGCGGCGCGACCGACACCTTGACCGGGTTGGTCAGGAAACGGTCGCCCAGATCGGCGATCGCCTTGGGCATGGTGGCCGAGAAGAACAGCGACTGGCGCTTTTTCGGCAGCAGTTGGTCAATCCGCTTGAGTGCGTGGATGAAGCCGAGATCGAGCATCTGGTCCGCCTCGTCGAGGACGAACAGCTCGACGAACTTCAGGCTCAGCGCGCGCTGGTCGATCAGGTCGAGCAGGCGGCCGGGCGTCGCGACGAGCACGTCGACACCGCGCTGGAGCTGGCGGATCTGCCGGTTGATCGGCACGCCGCCGAACACGGTGGCGACGCTCAGACGAAGGAACTTGCCATATTGGACGAAGCTCTCGGCGATCTGGCTGGCCAGCTCGCGGGTCGGCGCCAGGATCAGCATCCGGCAGCCCTGCGGCGGCGTATGCTTGAGGTTTTCGGAAAGATAATGGAGCGACGGCAGCGCGAAGGCCGCGGTCTTGCCGGTGCCGGTCTGGGCGATGCCGCACAGGTCTCGGCCTTCGAGCAGCGGCGGGATGGCCTGCTGTTGGATCGGCGTGGGGATGTCATAGCCCTTGGCGGCCAGCGCGCGCTGGAGCGGCTCGATCAGGCCGAGTTCGGAAAATTTGGTCACAAATGCACTTTCAGTGGTGCGGGCGCACGGACGGCGTCCATGCGACAGCGGGTTCACATGACGACCCGCGTGAATTGGGAAGCCTCAGCTTGGATGCGTTCCTGAGGGCCAGAGCCGGCCTGATCGTTGGACAGATCAGGAGATCACGCTGCTCATGGCCAAATGCTGCAGAACAGCATCGACGCGGAGCGGCATATGATCCATTACGGACGCGATTGCAAGCCGAGGTGCGACCAATGTCGAAAAACTGGCGGAAACTCGTAGCCTGTGTCCTCTGCGCAACGGCGCCTCTGCCCGCCCTCGCCGCCCTCGACAAGGCCGAAAGCCGGATGGTGCAGGTGATCGATGCCGAACGTGGGCGGACGATCGGGCTGCTGGAGGCACTGGTCAACGTCAATTCGGGATCGCGCAACCTGCCCGGCGTGGCCAAGGTCGGGCAGATGATGCGGGCGGAGCTGGAACCGCTGGGCTTCACGGTGCGCTGGGTCCCGATGGAGAAGACCGGCCGGGCGGGCCATATCGTCGCGGTGCACAAGGGCGACGGGCGCGGCAAGCGCCTGTTGCTGATCGGCCATCTCGATACCGTCTTCGAACCCGACAGCCCGTTCCAGGCCTGGACACTCAAGGGCAAGGACGCCGAGGGGCGGGACTGGGCCGAAGGTCCCGGCGCGGGCGACGACAAGGGCGGCATGGCGGTGATCGTCGCGGCGCTCCGGGCAATGAAGGCGGCGGGCACGCTCGGCCGCGCCGATATCGAGATCGTGCTGACCGGCGACGAGGAGGATTCGGGCGACCCGATCGAACTGGCCCGCGCCGACCTGATCGCGGCCGGCAAACGCGCCGACATCGCGCTCGATTTCGAAGGGCTGGCGCGCGAGGATGGCCGAGACATGGGATCGATCGCGCGGCGCTCATCGAACAGCTGGACCGTCCGGGCGAGCGGCAATACCGGCCATTCGAGCGGCATCTTCGGCGAGAAGGCCGGCTATGGCGCAATCTATGAGCTGGCGCGGATCATCGACCGCTTCCGCCGCGAATTGCCCGAGACCAACCTGACCTACAATGTCGGCCTGATCGCGGGCGGCGCCACTCAGACGACCGACCCCGACGGCATCCGCATGTCGGCGACCGGCAAGACCAACATCATCCCGCCCGTCGCCGTAGCGCGCGGCGACATGCGCACCCTGTCCGACGAGCAGACCGCGCGGGTGCGGCAGAAGATGGCCGCGATCGTCGCCGATCATCTGCCGGGGACGAACGCCGAAATCGCCTTCGACAAGGGCGGCTACCCGGCAATGGCGCCGACCCAGGGCAACAGGGCGATCCTCGACCGGCTCAACGCGGTCAACCGCGACCTCGGCCTGCCCGAAATGCCCCCGCTCGACCCGCTCAAGCGCGGCGCGGGCGATATCAGCTTCGTCGCGAGGGACGTCGATTCCTATGTCGGCATGGGCAGCTATTCGACCGGCGACCATGCGCCCGGCGAGAGGGTGGACCTGACATCGATCCCCCTGCAGGCAAAACGCGCGGCGATCCTGATGACGCGGCTGAGCGGGGAGCGGCGCGCGCCTGAATGACGGGCGCCTGCCCTCTCCAATAAAGGATTAACCATGATCGTTTAGCAGGGCGGACATTCCCGGCGCCTCGGCGCGGCCAAAGGAAAGTCCGATCCGCATGAAGATGTCCGTCGACCAGGCGCTTCGCAAGGCACGCAGCCTCTCTTCCGAGGAAGCCGAGTTGCTCTATCGCGAGATGCTCGCGCGCTTTCCGGCGAACAAGCGGCTCCAGCACGAGCTTCGCGAACTGTCCCGCCCGGCGATCCAGAACGCGCCCGGCGCCGATCTGGAGGCCATCCTCGCCCTCTATCGGCAGGGCCGTGGCGCGGAGGCGGCCGATCGGGCGGCAGTGACGCTGGCCCTTTTCCCTCATTGCGAGATACTGGCCAATATCAGCGGCGCGATCATGGCGTCGCTCGGCCGCCACGATGAAGCCATCCGCCTGTACGACAAGGCGATCGAGCTCGCGCCCGATTTCTTCGAAGCCTATAATAACCGGGGCATCGCGCTGAACGATCATGGCCGTTCAGAGGAAGCGCTGCAGAGCTTCGACATGGCGATCAGGCTGCATGCCGACAATCTGGAAGCCTATCTGAACCGGAGCATCGCGCTTCGGCGTCTGCGGCGCCTGGACGAGGCCCTGGCGAGCGCCGACAGATCCGTGAAGCTGGGCCCGAAATGCGCCGAAGCCTATAATGCGCGCGGCAACACGCTGCTGGATCTGGGTCGGGTGGACGATGCCCTGGCGGAATTCGACATGGCAATCGGGCTGAAGCCGGGCCTGGCGGAAGCCCATGTCAACCGTGCCAATGCATTGACCATGCTCAAGCGCCCCGACGAGGCGCTGGCAAGCTATGAGCGCGCCATCGCGATGGCACCGGCCCAGATCAACGCCCATAATAATCGTGGCAGCCTGCTTCGCCGCATGAAGCGGCTGAACGAGGCCCTGGCAAGCCACCGGCGGGCGCTGGATATCGCGCCGGCATCGGCGCTCGCCCAAGCTGAGGCCCGTAATCTGCAGGCGCATATGTGCCTGTGGGAGGATGAGGAAGCGAAAGGCGGCCCCTCGCCTCTTGGAACAGGCACCGATGCCTTCCAGCCCTTCTACATGCTGGGCTTCGAGGACAGCCTCGAACGCCAGCTGCTGTGCGCGCGAAACTGGGCGGCAGCGAAATATGGCCCCGGCCGAACCCTGGCCCCGCGCCGTCGCGCGGCGGGCGCCCCGATCCGGGTCGGCTATTTCTCCACCGATTTCCATAACCATGCGACCATCCACTGCATGGCCCGGCTGTTCGAACTGCACGATCCCAGCCGCTTCGAAATCCACATCTTCTCCTACGGCCCCGACATCGAGGACGAGATGCGCAAGCGCCTGACCGATGCAGTCGCCCGCTTCCACCCCGTCGCCCATCTGTCGGACGAGGACATCGCCCGACTGGCGCGGACCCAGGGGATCGACATCGCCGTGGACCTGAAGGGCCATACCCAGGATGCCCGGCTCGGCATCTTTGCGCGGCGCGCAGCGCCGGTCCAGGTCGGCTTCCTCGGCTTTCCCGGCACCAGCGGTTCCGACTTCATCGATTATGTTATCGCGGACGAGACCGTCATACCGCCCGAGCGGCAGCACTTCTTCTCGGAGAAGATCGCCTATCTTCCCAACAGCTATTACCCGACCGACGATCGCTGCGCGGTTTCGGATCGCCGTTTCTCGCGGGCGGAGCTGGGCCTGCCGGAGGACGGCTTCGTCTTCTGCAGCTTCAACAACAATTACAAGATCACGCCCGACGCCTTCGATATCTGGATGCGCCTGCTGGCCCGGGTCGAGGGCAGCGTGCTGTGGCTGCTGCAGGACAATGACTGGGCGGCCGACAATCTTCGCCGGGAGGCGCAGGCGCGCGGCATCTCGCCCGACCGGCTGGTTTTCGCCGAACGCATGTCGGCCGCCGATCACATGGCCCGACATGTCCATGCCGACCTGTTCCTCGACACGTTCAAGGTGAACGCCCACACCACGGCCACGGATGCGCTGTGGATGGGCGTCCCCGTGCTGACAAAGCTGGGCGAGAGTTTCGTGGCCCGCGTGGCCGGAAGCCTGCTGCACGCGCTCGACATGCCCGAACTGGTCACTCCGTCGGCCGCCGCCTATGAGCAGCGCGCGCTGGAGATCGCCACCGATCCGGCCGCACTGGCGACGCTCAAGGTCAAGCTGGCCGACAGGCGGATGAGCAGCCCGCTGTTCGACAGCGCTGGCTACACCCGCGATGTCGAGGCCCTTTACGAGCGGCTCGTGGCTGGCGCGTGAGAAGCTGATCCACGGTTTCGGCGGGAGCCCATAGCGCTGCCGCCATCAGGCTTAGAAATCGGGCTTCTCATAATGTTCGGGCGGGCCGACCAGCTCCATCCGCTCGGACAGGATCACCCGCAGCGAGCGGCGGGACTTCATGCCCGAATACCATTGCCGGGTCTCGTCATGGCCGCGCCAGTCGATCCCGCCGAGATAGTCGGCGACCGAGATATGCGCGGCGCAGGCGAGGTCGGCGAGGCTGATCAGCTGGCCGCCGATCCAGCGACGACTGCCGACCAGATAGTCGATATAGTCGAGATGGTCGTTGACCGCCTTCATCGCCTGACGGAGCACGCCGGCATCGGGCGGGGCGCGGTGGACGATGCGCTTGAGCGCGCGCTCATAGAGCAGCGGACCGACCACGTCAGAATAGAATTTCTCGTCGAAATAGGCGACCAGCCGGCGTATCTCGGCGCGCGCGGCGGCGTTGCCCGGGATCATCGGCACCGGCTCGACCGTCTCCTCGATATATTCGGAGATGGCGCAGCTGTGGATCAGCGTGGTCCCCGTCGCCGGATCGACCATCACCGGAGTCTGCCCGACCGGATTCAGATCGAGGAACTCGTCCCGCCGCAGCCACGGCGATTCGCGGACGAGATCATAGGCGATGCCCTTCTCCTCCATCTGGAGCCGGACCTTGCGGGAAAAGGGACAGAGCGGGAATTGGTAAAGCTGCCACATGGGGTGGCCAACCTAGTCGGATGGAACAATTCTGTCAGCAGGCTTTTCCCCCTCCCTTTAAAGGGAGGGGGCCAGGGGGCGGGTGAGATGTGGGTAAGTCAACTTCGCCATTCGGCGAAGCACCCACCCCTCGATCCCCTCCCTTTAAAGGGAGGGGAAGTTCACTCCGCCGCCACCACCTCATGCTCCGCGTCGCTCAGCGGATAGTCGAGCCGGTTGACCATCTCCTTCGGGCAGACCTGCCAGATGCGCATCCGCCAGCGGTCCCAGTCGTCGAGGACGCTATGGGCCCATTTGCTGTCGGTGCGCTCGGCATGCTCGGCGATCAGCGCCTTGCAGCGCATCTCCCAGCGGAGCGAGGCGAAGCGCTGCCAGAGGATGCTTTCCGGATTGGCGTTGCGCTCGAAATCGCCATGCTCGTCCAGCACGAAGGCCATGCCGCCGGTCATCCCCGCACCGAAGTTCGGGCCGACCCGGCCGAGGATCACCGCGATGCCGCCGGTCATATATTCGCAGCCGTTCGCGCCGCAGCCCTCGACCACCACCGTCGCGCCCGAGTTGCGGACCGCGAAGCGCTCGCCCGCCTGCCCTGCCGCGAACAGCTTGCCTGCCGTCGCGCCGTAGAGGACGGTGTTGCCGATGATCGTGTTCGACTTGGTCTCCAGCGGCGAGGAGACCATCGGCCGTACCGCGATGATCGCACCCGACAGCCCCTTGCCGACATAGTCGTTGGCGTCGCCGAACACCTCCAGCGTGATGCCCTTCACCGCGAAAGCGCCGAGCGACTGGCCCGCCGATCCCCGCAGCCGGATATGGACATGGCCGTCAGCGAGCGATGACATGCCGAAGCGCTGGGTGATTTCCGCCGAGAAGCGCGTGCCGACCGCGCGGTGCGTGTTGCGCACCGTGTAGGTGAGCTGCATCTTCTCGCGCCGCTCGAACACCGCCCTTGCGTCCTCGATCATCTGCGCATCGAGGCTGTCGGGCACTTCGTTGCGGAAGGTCGGGATGTCGAAGCGGCGCTTGTCGGCCGGCGCATCGACCTTGGCCAGCACCGGATTGAGATCGAGATCGTCGAGATGCTCGGCCCCGCGGCTCACCTGACGGAGCAGCTCGGTGCGGCCGATGATGTCGTCGAGCGAACGCACGCCGAGCTTGGCGAGTATCTCACGCACCTCCTCGGCGATGAAGGTCATCAGGTTGATCACCTTCTCGGGCGTGCCGACGAACTTCTTCCGCAGCGCCTCGTCTTGGGTGCAGACGCCGACCGGGCAGGTGTTCGAATGGCACTGCCGCACCATGATGCAGCCCATCGCCACCAGTGAGAGCGTGCCGATGCCGAATTCCTCGGCGCCCAGGATCGCGGCGATGACGATGTCACGCCCGGTCTTGAGGCCGCCATCGGTGCGCAGCTTGACGCGGTGGCGCAGGCCATTGAGCGTCAGCACCTGATTGGTCTCGCTGAGCCCCATCTCCCAGGGCGTGCCGGCATATTTGACCGATGTCTGCGGCGAGGCGCCGGTGCCGCCGACATGGCCGGCGACCAGGATCACGTCGGCATGCGCCTTGGCGACGCCGGCTGCGACGGTACCGATCCCAGCCGAACTGACCAGCTTCACGCAAACCCGCGCGCGCGGGTTGATCTGCTTCAGATCGTAGATCAGCTGCGCCAGATCCTCGATCGAGTAGATGTCGTGATGCGGCGGCGGCGAGATCAGCATCACGCCGGGCGTGGAGTGCCGCAGCCTGGCGATCATCTCGGTCACCTTGAAGCCGGGCAGCTGGCCGCCCTCACCGGGCTTGGCGCCCTGCGCGACCTTGATCTCCAGTTCCTCGGCGGCACCGAGATATTCGGCGGTGACGCCGAAGCGGCCCGATGCGACCTGCTTGATAACCGAATTGGCGTTATCGCCATTCGCATAGGGCGTGTAGCGGCTCTTGTCCTCGCCGCCCTCTCCTGACACCGCCTTGGCGCCGATCCGGTTCATCGCGATCGCCAGCGTCTCGTGCGCCTCGGGGCTGAGTGCCCCCAGCGACATGCCCGGCGTCACGAAGCGCTTGCGTATTTCGGTGATCGGCTCGACGGAGTCGATCGGGATGCCCTCGCGCGCCCAGTTGAACTCGAGCAGATCGCGCAGATAGACCGGCGGCAGATCGCGCACCCCGCGCGAGAATTGCAGATAGGTCGAATAGCTGTCGGTCGAGCAGGATGTCTGCAACAGGTGCATGAGCTGCGCTGAATAGGCATGCACCTCCCCGCCCGCCCGCTGCTTGTAGAAGCCGCCGACCGGCAGCGCGACGACGACATCGTCGAACGCCGCTTCGTGCCGCAGGATCAGATTGTGCTGGAGCGAGTTATAGCCCTCGCCCGAAATCTTGGCCGGCATGCCGGGGAAGAAATCATTGACCAGCGCGCGGCTGAGCCCGACCGCCTCAAAATTATAGCCGCCGCGATAGCTGGAGATCACCGCGATCCCCATCTTCGACATAATCTTGAGCAGGCCGTCATCGATCGCCTTGCGGTGGCGCTTCAGGCATTCGGCCAGGCTACGATCGCCGAAAAGGCCGCGCGCATGGCGATCGGCGATCGCCGCCTCCGCCAGATAGGCGTTCACCGTGGTCGCGCCGACCCCGATCAGCACCGCATAATAATGGGTGTCGAGGCATTCGGACGACCGCACATTGACCGAGGCATAGGAGCGCAGCCCCTTGCGGACGAGATGGGTGTGGACCGCCGCCGCCGCCAGTACCATCGCGATGCCGACCCGATCGGTGCCGATATGCTCGTCGGTCAGGAACAGCTCGGCCTTGCCCTCGCGCACGGCGGTTTCGGCCTCGGCGCGGACGCGCGCGATCGCCTGTCGCAGCGCATCGGGGCCGGCGTTGACGTCGAACGTGCAGTCGATCTCCGCCGCCTGGGCACCGAAATGATCCTTCAGCGCATGCCAGTCGCGGCAGTGGAGCACCGGGCTTTCGAGCACCAGCACATCGGCCTGCTGCCCCTCATTGTCGAGGATGTTGGCGAGGTTGCCGAAGCGCGTCTTGAGGCTCATCACCCGCGTTTCGCGCAGGGAATCGATCGGCGGGTTGGTGACCTGGCTGAAATTCTGCCGGAAGAAATGGCTGATCAGCCGGGGCTTGTCCGAAATCACCGCCAGCGGCGTGTCGTCGCCCATCGAGCCAACCGCCTCCTTGGCGTCGTCGACCTGCGGGCTGAGGATCAGCTCCATGTCCTCCAGCGTCTGGCCCGCCGCGACCTGGCGGCGCAGCAGTTCGGCGCGCGGCCAGCGCGGGACCATGTCGCCATCGGGCATCGGCAGGTCGGCCTGGACCATGAAGTTCTTCACCCAGTCGCCATAGGGCTTCTCGGCGGCGATCAGGTCCTTGATCTCGGCATCGGCATAGAGCCGGCCTTCTTCCAGATCGATCGCGATCATCTGCCCGGGGCCCATGCGCCCCTTGGCGATGATCGTGCTTTCAGGGACGACGACCATCCCCGTCTCGGACCCGACGATCAGCAGATTGTCGGCGGTGCGGGTGGTGCGCAGCGGCCTCAGCGCGTTGCGGTCGACGCCCGCGATCGCCCAGCGGCCATCGGTCATCGCCAGCGCGGCGGGGCCGTCCCACGGCTCCATCACCGATCCGAAATAACTGTACATCGCCCGGCGAGCATCGGGCATGTCGGGCACGTTCTGCCACGCCTCCGGCACCAGCATCAGCTTGGCGGTGGGCGCATCGCGGCCCGAACGGCAGATCGTCTCGAACACCGCGTCGAGCGCGGCGGTGTCCGAAGCCCCCGCCGGGATCAGCGGCTTGATCTCATCCGAGTGCTCGCCGAAGGCGAGCGACGCCATCTTGATCTCGTGGCTCTTCATCCAGTTCTTGTTGCCGCGGATCGTGTTGATCTCGCCATTGTGGGCGAGCGTGCGGAACGGCTGCGCCAGCCACCATTGCGGGAAGGTGTTGGTCGAATAGCGCTGGTGGAAGATCGCGACCCGGCTGACGAAGCGCTCGTCCTTCAGGTCCGGATAGAACACCGACAACTCCTCGGCGAGGAACAGCCCCTTGTAGACGATCGATCGCGCCGACAGCGAGCAGATGTAGAAACCCTGGATCTGCGCCTCGATCACCTTGCGCTCGATACGCCTGCGGATCAGGTAGAGGTTCTTCTCGAACTCCTCCAGGCTCATCGCGTCGGGCATCGGCCCGGCGATCATGATCTGCTCGATCTCGGGGCGGGTCTGAAGCGCCTTCTCGCCGATCACCGAGACATCGACCGGCACCTGCCGCCAGCCATAGATGCTGTAGCCGAAATCGATGATCTCGCTTTCGACGATGGTACGGCAGGTCTCCTGCGCGTTGAGATCGGTGCGCGGCAGGAACACCATGCCGACCGCCAGCCGGTTCGGCTGGGGCCGGTGCCCCGAATGCTCGATCGCGTCATCGAAGAAGCGGATCGGCAGATCGACATGAATGCCGGCGCCGTCGCCGGTCTTGCCGTCGGCATCGACCGCGCCGCGATGCCACACCGCCTTCAGCGCGTCGATCGCCGCCGACACGACACGCCGCGACGGCTTACCGTCGGTCGCCGCGACGAGGCCGACGCCGCAGGCATCGCCCTCATATTCGGGCCGGTACATGCCCTCGCGGGCAAGGCGTTCATGTTCGGGAGTGAGGAACTCGGTCATCATTCGCTCCGAAAATCAGGTACCGGCAGGGACCGCGAGGTTAGCGGCGCGCATACGGTCTATGATGCGAGGCATGGCGCCAGCCACCGCCGCTCGCCCGGCCTGTTGGCCATAAGCGAACATTTCCCGCGTGATGGCCGGAGTCTCGCTTGTCATCTTCAGGCCCACAGGCGACTCGTAAAATGCGATGATCGCCTCAAGCTCGTCTGCTGAGAAATGCGCCAAATAGACTGAACGTGCATGAGCGACGAGGTCGGGCGTCAGGCCAGCGAATATCGACAGAAACTGTTCTCGCAAGATCGCTTCAATTTCCTGCTCTTTACCAACATTCGCCCTGACCAGCGCCGGCAGCAAGGCATCGATGATCTGAGGCCCCAAGGCGTTCATTTGATTTGCGACACCGGTTACTGACAGAAGCTTGTCGACAGCCGCGGCAGCGCGGGGGTCAGCCGGCTTGATATCAGCCGGTGCCGAAGCCACGGGCGATTTTGCCGCATCGGCAAGGCCCGCCGACACGGAATGGGCCGCTGCGAGCCACGCAATAGCTGCAATGATCAGTATCGGCCGCATCATGCCGCCACCTTCTCGGCCTTCGCCTTCGCCTTGAGATAAAGATGCATCCGCTCCGCCACGTCGCGGCCGTCGCGGATCGCCCACACGACGAGGCTGGCGCCGCGGACGATGTCGCCCGCCGCGAAGACGCCATCGACCGAGGTCTGCATCGTCTTGTGATCGACCCTCAGCGTGCCCCAGCGCGTCACCGACAATTCGGGCGAGCCGAAGGCCCCCGGCAAGTCCTCCGGATCGAAGCCCAGCGCCTTGATCACCAGATCGGCCTCCAGCCGGAACTCGCTGCCGGGATCGGGCTCGGGCGTACGGCGGCCAGAGACATCGGGCTCGCCGAGCCGCATCCTGATCGCGCGGACGCCCGACACCGCCTCCGTGCCATCGAAGCCCTCGGGCGCGGAGAGCCAGACGAACTCGACGCCCTCCTCCTCGGCATTCTTCGTCTCGCGCTGCGAACCCGGCATGTTGGCACGGTCGCGGCGGTACAGGCACTTCACCGAGGCCGCTCCCTGCCGGATCGCGGTGCGGACGCAGTCCATCGCGGTGTCGCCGCCGCCGATGACGACGACATGCTTGCCCTTCGCGTCGAGCCCGCCCTGGTCGAACGCCGGCACGGCATCGCCAAAGCCCTTGCGGTTGGAAGCGGTGAGATAGTCGATCGCTTCGACGATGCCGGGCGCGCCGACACCCGGCGCCTTGATCGCGCGCGGCTTGTACACCCCGGTCGCGATCAGCAGCGCATCATGCTTCTGGCGCAGTTCGGCGAGCGAAGCGTCACGGCCCACCTCGAACCCCTGGTGGAAGACGATGCCGGCATCGGCCAGCCGCTGGACGCGGCGCATGACGATCGGCTTCTCCAGCTTGAAGCCGGGGATGCCATAGGTGAGCAGGCCGCCGGCGCGATCGTGCCGGTCGTAGACATGCACGCCATAGCCGCGCGCCCGCATCAGTTCGGCGACGGTCAGCCCCGCGGGACCGGCGCCGATCACGCCGACCGACTGGCCCTTCGCCGGGCCGACCTGGACCGGCTCGACCCAGCCGCGCTCCCAGGCGGTGTCGGTGATATATTTCTCGACCGAGCCGATCGTCACCGCGCCATGGCCGGAGAATTCGATAACGCAATTGCCTTCGCACAGCCGATCCTGCGGGCAGATGCGGCCGCAGATCTCGGGCATGGTCGAAGTGGCGTTGGACAACTCATAGGCCTCGCGAAGCCGCCCCTCGGTGGTCAGCCGCAGCCAGTCCGGAATGTGGTTGTGCAAAGGGCAGTGCGTGGAACAATAGGGCACCCCGCATTGGGAGCAGCGCGACGCTTGTTCCCCGGCCTTGGCATCGGCGTAGAGCGGCGCGATCTCGCCGAAATCGGCGACACGCGATTCCGCGGCGCGCTTCGGCGGAAAAGCCTGCCCGACATTCACGAATTTCAACATCGGCTCTTCAGCCATGACGATTTGCCCTCCGGTCCGAAGGCGCAAATCTCATAAATGCCAGCTCAAGTCACGCGCGTTTCGTGCAATGAGTCAGTAATTATGACCTAATTTCTGTGGAAATCGACGCGGCGGCTGAATATCTGTACATCTTTTGAAGATTATAAGTCCGTATCGGACCTATCTAAAAAGCAACCATATCAAGGCGATGGAGCCCACAATGATCCGATACCAGGCAAAGGGCGCGAAGCCGTGGCGGGTGACGACGTTCAGGAACCAGCGGATCACGGCGATGGCCACCAGGAAGGACACGACGAAGCCGATTACGATCGCCATCGTCTGCGAATCGTTCAGTTCATGCCGGGCCTTCCACAGCGCAAGCGTGGTTGCTCCCAGCATGGTGGGGATGGCCAGGAAGAAGCTGTATTCGGCCGCGGTGCGCCGCTCGACGCCGAGGGTCAGCGCGCCCATGATGGTCGCACCCGAGCGGCTGACCCCGGGGATCATCGACAGGCACTGGATGAAGCCGATGCCCAGCGTGGTCTTGAGCGACATGCCCTCGACACTGTCGCAGGTCGGGTGCTTCACCATTTTCTCGATCGCCAGAATGGCGATGCCGCCCAGGATCAGCGCAACCGCGACGACGATCGGCGCGTTGAGCATCGCCTTGATCGCGCCATAGGCCAAGGCGCCGATCACCGCCGAGGGCAGGAAGCCCACGGCCACATTGCGGGTGAAGCGGATCGCCCCCGGATCGCGGCGGCCGAGCCCGGCCAGCACCGCCGCGAAACGCTGCCGATAAAGCACCACCACCGCCAGGATCGCGCCGAGCTGGATGACGATGTCGAAGGTCTCGGTGCCCTGCGGCACCTGCATCACCTCCCCGGCGAGGATGAGGTGCCCGGTCGAGGAGACAGGCAGGAACTCCGTCAGCCCCTCGACGATGCCGAGGAGGACGATCGACAGCAGCGACATTTCCATGCTGGGTTCAGGCCGCGGTCTTGGTCTGCGGCGCGAAACGGCCGTGCGGGCGATAGCGGACCAGCCAGGCGGGGGCGACCGCCTCCATCGGCGTCGGCTTGATCCCGAACGCCTCCAGCCCGCTGGCGCCGGGCGAAACGACATTATCGGCCTGGAGCATCAGCCACTGGTCACGGGTGATCGGCGCGCCGGGCAGCGCGCCCGCGACCGTCGCCAATATGCCGCCGATCGCATCAGGCACCGGGATGAAGGTGGGATTATGGCCGGTTGCGTCGGCTAGCCGTTGGTTGAGGCCGGCCATCGTCACCACCTCGGGGCCGCCCAGTTCATAGGTTTTGCCGGCATGCGCATTCGGATCGAGCGCCGCCGCCGCGATCGCCCTGGCGACATCGGCGACCCAGACCGGCTGGAACTTCACATCGCCGCGCAGCACCGGCACGAATGGCATGGCGAGCATCCCGGCGAAGCGGTTGAGGAAGCCGTCCTCCTGCCCGAAGACGATCGAGGGACGGATGATCGTGGCGTCCGGAAAAGCCGCGCGCACCGCCGCCTCCCCTTCCCCCTTCGACCGGCCATAGGCCGAGGCGGATTCGGGATCGGCGCCGATCGCCGAGACATGGACGAGCGCTCCCGCCCCCGCCGCCTTCGCGGCAGCGGCGACATTGGCCGCGCCCCGGCGATGGATCGCGTCGAAATCGCCCTTGAGGATTCCGACCAGGTTGATCACCGAATCGGCGCCGGCGACCGCATGTTCGACACTGGCGACATGGGTGACGCTGGCGGGCAGGAACTGGGTCTGCCCGAGGCCGCCGAGCGGCTTCAGGAACCAGGCGTCGGACGGATCACGCTCGGCAATGCGGACCCGGGCACCCGCCTTGAGCAGTTCCTGCGCCACATAACGGCCCAGAAATCCCCCCCGCCGAAGATCGTGACAAGACGGCCCATTTCCCAGATTCCCTCGATGAGTGATTTTCTCCGCATTGCCCTGCACGGAAGCTGTTGACAAGGCACGATCCTCACCGCTATCCGCCCGGCCTCCGAACCTGATGCCCAGGTGGTGGAATTGGTAGACGCGCTGGCTTCAGGTGCCAGTGGCCGCAAGGCCGTGGAGGTTCGAGTCCTCTCCTGGGCACCAATGGCCTTTCCGGCAACGTCCGGAAACGTCCACCAAGCGGCTGGTTTTCCAGCATTTTTTCAGAGAGAATCGCCGAATGGAATCCGGGTTCATCCACCCGGAACCATCGGCATACCATCAACTTTGATGGTGTTTTTGATGGTTCCGGCGAGCCCTTTGGAGCTGGCACCATCATGGCACTGAATCACATCCAGATCACCAACGCTAAGCGTCGGGACAAGGCCTACAAACTGGCCGATTCTGACGGGCTGTATCTTTTCATCCAGCCGAACGGCGCGAAGCTTTGGCGCATGAACTACCGGCACCTCGGCCGGCAGAAGACGCTCTATTTCGGCGCCTGGCCCGAAGTGGGGATCGCGGCGGCACGCCAGCAGCGTGACAAGGCGCGGGAACAGATCGCAGCCGGTCTCGACCCCGCCGCCGAGAAGCGGATCGAAACCCTCGCGCGCAAGGTTGCCGCCGACAACACCTTCAAGACCATCGCCGAGGAATGGGTAGCCAAGAACGAACGGGAGGGGCGCGCGCCGATCACGCTCGACAAGATTCGCTGGCTGCTCGGCATGACCTACCCAATGATCGGCACTCTACCGATCTCCAAGATCACGCCGCAGGAGGTCCTTGCCGTCCTGCGCAAGGTGGAAGCGACCGGCCGCTACGAGAGCGCCCGGCGGATGCGCAGCGTGCTCAGCCGGGTGTTCCGATACGGTATCGCGACCGCACGAGCCGATCGCGATGTCGCGGCCGACCTGCGCGGCGCCCTCATCACGCCGAAGGTCCAACACCTAGCGGCGATCACGACGCCGAAGGAGGCTGGCGGGCTCCTTCGCGCAATCGAAGGATATACCGGTCACGAGATCACCGCCATCGCGCTTCGGCTGTCACCGCATCTGTTCGTGCGACCGGGCGAACTGCGCAGTGCTGAATGGACGGAGTTCGATACGCAGGGAGCAGTTTGGTCGCTCTCGGCAGAGAAGATGAAGATGCGGCGGCCGCATCGGGTGCCGCTCTCGCGTCAGGTGCTCGATATGCTCGAAGAGCTCCACGCTTTGACGGGCGATGGGCGATTTCTCTTTCCGTCTTTCCGCTCGCCAAAGCAGTGCATGTCGGAAAACACCGTCAACGCGGCGCTTCGACGGCTCGGCTACAGCCAGGAAGAAATGACGGCGCATGGCTTCCGAGCGATGGCCGCGACCCTGCTCAACGAGATGGGGATCTGGAATCCAGACGCCATCGAGAAGCAGCTCGCTCACCTCGATACCTCAATGGTCCGCCGCGCCTACACCCGTGGCGAGTATTGGGATGAGCGCGTCAAGATGATGCAGCATTGGTCGGACTATCTGGAGCAGCTACGAGACGGCGCAAAAATTCTTCGTCCGCACTTCGGCGTCCGACGTTAGCTCGCTAGCGACCGGGGCAGTTGCGAGGATACCATGACGAGCGATCTCGACCGATATGAAGCCGCGAAGAAGGCGTTGGACGGATTGATAGCCGAGATCGCTCAGACGTCCGTGCGCGCCGCGCACGACATCGGCGTTGAATTTGACGTCGATGATCCTCGGGTTGCCAGGTGGCTCATGCTGACCACATTTGAAGGCATGTTCATGTCGTCCGCGAAGACCACGTCGCGGGATTTGCTGGCGATGGCTGAGAAAGCTTCGGAAGGCGAAAGCAGGCGCACGCCTCGCAGGAAAAAGAAAGGCGAGCGGCAGCGACCGCTTGTGACATGGGATCATCTTGTCGCTTGGGCGGATGCCGACGTGGCGGAAAAGCCATTTATCCGCCCGTCAGCGCCTTGAGGCTTTTGTATGGGATCAAGGTCGATCGGCCGACCTTGACGGTTTCAAGATCGCCAGACTGGATAAGCTCGTAAAGGCGCGAACGGCTGATACCGGTGAGTTGAACCGCAGTCGATATTCGGACTGAAAGAGGCTCGATGACGACGGCGTCAGACTGCCGCTCTGTGAGGCGGGTCATATCTCACCCCCGTCCTCTATTGCGCGTGAAGCTTCGGTCGCTGTCCAAAAAAGCGGCGAGCATCGCTGGGATCAGTTCGACCACCGGCTCGTCGCGGCCATAGGTACTGGCGTAGAGCGCTGCGTATTCGGTGAGTGCTAGATGCAAATCCGGCATGACCGAGATGTTGAGCTTCACCGGATTGCGATCCGGAAGCTGGGGCAGCTTGAGGTCAGCCATTTCAACGCTCCTTCTCGCGCCAAGGCGCGAGGATGAGATCTTTGTGGACGACAAGCCGGACCGTTGCGCCGGGCCGGATCGCGATCGTCGGCTGGATATTGAGATTGCGCGAGGTAAGCTGATCGCCGGCGCGCGACACATTCTGCTGCGTCGACTCCCGGATCGCCTGGACGAGGTCGCTCTCGCCAGACACCGTCAGCTGCGATCCCACCCCGAGCAATGTGGACAGCGCCACACCCTTGAGCAGTGCCCAGGTGTGAAAATCGACCTTGTCCTGAAGGCCAGCGTAGCCCGACGCGTCGGTCGCCGGCACGTTGTCGATCCGGAGCGAACTGCCGTCCGGAAACATGATCCGCTGCCAGACGACCAGCGCGCGCTTCTGACCAAAAGCCACGACGCTGTCGTAGCTGCCGATCAGCCGCGAGCCTTGCGGAATGAGCAGTATGCGGCCGGTCGGGCTGTCGAACACCGGACTTGTCACCTGCGCGGTAACGAGGCCGGGCAAGTCGGACCGAAGACCCGTGATCAGGCTCGCCGAGATCACGCTGCCCGCCGACAGGAGATACGGCGAAGGTGCAGCGGTCAGTGCGTGCGGATTGACATCACCACTTTGATCGAGTGTGCCAACGAACTGAGCCTTCCGACCCTGCGCGTTCGGATCACGATCCGGATCGAGTGTCGGGCTGGCAGCGCCTGTCGGAGCCGGGGCCGGAACGGCCGCTGCATCGGTCTCCGCCGTTGGCGGCGGTGCCGAACGTCCCTGCACGAGCACACCCGATTCTCGCGCGGCTTTCAGTTCTGCGAGCCGACGTTCGGGCTCCTGCGCTGCCGCTTGGCCGGCGGCATCGACGCTCGAACCGGTCTCCGCAGCCATCTGACGCTGGTGCTCGAGGATCGGGCGACCGAGGTCTCCCGGCAGCGGCGGGCCGAGCTTCGGAACATCGCCATAGGTCGACGGCAGGCCGTTCAGCGAGTCTGTCGATGGCCGATTGCTCGGCTCGGACAGTTCCTGCCGATCGGCCACCGTGCCGAACACGCGCGGCTTTAGCGCGACCCAGGCGACCGCCATCAGGCTGATAGAACCCAACGCAGCAATGGCGACGATGACGCCCCGGCGAAAGCGGATGGCGCGCGCCGGTCTTGCCCGGATCGCCAGTGTCTCCGGATCCACTTTCGGGGCGGGCGCAATAACAGCCTCGGTCATGCGCGCTTGCCCTTCCGGGCCGGATGGCCGTCGACAACGCGGTCAATGCGAACGATCTGCTGCTTTTTCGTGCCAAGCCGCAACTCGGCGGCGTCGAAGATCCGGTCGACGACATAGTAGCGACCACGGACGCGATAGTTGACCAACTCGGCTTCCCCGGTCGGGCCGACGACGAAAAGTGGCGGAGCCTCGCCAACCGCAATGCTGGCGGGGAACTCGATGAAGGTCTGCCGCCCGTCGTCGAACGCGCGGAGCGGCCGCCATGCCGGCTGGTCACCACTGACCGCGTAGTTGAAACGCAGGTTGTCGACCGTGAGCCCTTCCGAGACCGGCGCCGCTGCGGCAGCCTGTTCGGCGGCCCGTCGCAGGGCGATCAGCTGGTCGGCCGGATAGGTCCAGGACAGCGCGGCCATCGCGGTGCGCGACGTCGCGGTGAGCTGGAGGTGATAGCTGCGCCGATCGGTCGTGATGACGAGGTTCGTCGCAAGCCCCGAGGCGAACGGCTTCGCCAATATGTGCGTCCGCTTGTCTGCACCGGCCCCGCTCGTCGTGTCGCCGATGACCCAGCGCACCGTGTCGCCGGCTGCGACCGCTATGAGATTCTCTCCCGGCTGAAGGGCAATATCGGTAACGGCGCCGGGCGCCGTGTAGACCTGGTAGATCGTGCCGTCGGAGAAGGGATAGACCTGCACGGCATTCACGAAAGCCTGCGCCGTCGGTTGCTGCGTCGCTGCGCGATTGGCGGTTGCCACTCGCGCCACCGCCGGACTGACTGGCTTTCGGACCCGTGCATGACGGACGGAGGGTTTCGGGGCGGATTGCTTGTCGGCGGCGGCAGGCGCTGCCGGCGACGGTGCCGCGGTATTCTGGGCGGCGGCGGAGGTGGCGCAAAGGGCCAATGCCGATACGGCAAGGATCATCTTCATGGACGGGTCTCCGTGCTGGGCTGCGCGGGCGCAGCGAGGTTGGGATCGAGCGGCGATCCGAGCGGCAGGGCGGGCACCGTCGGCGTCGAGATCAGCGGCGCTGATGGGCGCGGCTGCGATGGCGGATCGAGCTCGCGGCTCCAGTCGACCGCATCGACATAGACGCCGAGCGGATTCCTGCGGAGCGTGTCGGCATCCCTCGGCGGCTTCATCGCCACCGTGAGGATTGCGGTCCAACGGGATGTGCCGGCTTCCGCGCCACGCTCATAAGCCGTTTCGGCCCATTTGACCTGGAACGAGCGATCGGATGCCCGCACCACGCTGGTGACCTGCACTGACACCGTCTTCTCGCCGATGCTGGCGAAAGGGTCGGCGCCACGCGCATAGTCCCCAAGGAACTGGGCGCCCCGCTTGGTGGTGAAATCATAGGCTTCGAGCCAGTTCTGGCGCGTCAGGACCGGATCGAGCGACCGCCCCCGGACATGAGCGATGAAGTGCGAAAGGTGCCATGCGATCTGCGGGTCGGTCGGATGATAACCGGCCTCGGCTTCGGAGACGGCGTGCGCCTCACCGAGCCGGTCGACCTCGACAACGTAAGGCGTCACCCGGCTCTGCGTCGATTGCCAGACGACGCCGGCGGAGAGGCCCCCGGTCAGTGCCAGGCAACCGAAGGCCATCAGCCGCCAGTTTCGTGCCTGCACTCGTGCGGAGCCGATGCGTTCATCCCAGACCTGGCCGGCGCGCTGATAGGGCGTCTCGGGCTCCGGGGTTCGTCCATAGCGCTGGAGGGCGCGCTTGAAGATCATGAGTCGTCCCTTTCCTTGATATCGGGGGTTGCGGAGGCGCCGCCGCGATCGCCCTGCTGGAGGGTGTGCAGGGCAATCTGGCGGTGGTGACGGGCCGTCTGCTGATTGCGCATGGCGCGTGCCCAGCCGGGGGCGCCGTCGTCGGTCGCAGACTGCGACGCGCCATCGCCGGCCGTGCGGTTGAGCGCGTTCCACGCGGCGGCGCGACCTTGCGACGCCGCCTCGCGAAGACCGAAGGCGTTGGAGACTCGATCGCGTGCGGCATTACCGGCTGCGCGCGCCACGCCGCTCATTCCGGCGCCCATCGTCGGTGCTGCGGCGGTTTCCTTGCCAAGCGTATAGGCGGCCGAGGCGGCCGATCCCATCGAAGTGCCGGCGCGGACCGCGCCGAGAGCAGCGCCGCCCAGGGCGCGCGCGCCTGCCACGGTCGCGCCGCCGGCAAGCATGGTGATGCCCGCCGCACCGACGGTGGTACCAAGCGCGGCCCCGGCCCCGAGCTGCGGCGCGCCGGAGACCAGGCCGGACGCGATGCCGGGACCGAAGATGCCCAGGCCGAAGATCGTCAGGCTGGCGAGTGTCAGGCTCATGGCCTGCGCGATGTCTGGTTCCTGCCCCTGCAAGGCGCTGGTGAACTCGGTGAAGAAGTTCGAGCCGATGCCGACGATGACGGCGAGCACCATGACCTTGATGCCGGACGACACGACATTGCCGAGCACGCGCTCGGCAAGGAAGCTGGTCCGGTTCCAGAGCGCGAACGGCACGAGGATGAAGCCGGCCAGCGAGGTCAGCTTGAACTCGATAATTGTCACGAACATCTGCACCGCAAGGATGAAGAAGGTGATGATCACGATCGCCCAGGCGAAAAGCAGCACGGCGATCGTCAGGAAATTGTCGAAGAAGGTCGTGAACCCCATCAACTGCGACACCTGCTGGAGCAGCGGCCACGCGGCCGAGAAGCCGGTGCCGGCAAGTCGCCCGGGCTTGAGAAGATCGGCGGCGGTCAACGTGCCACCACCGGCGGTGAGACCTGCCTGCGCGAACGACCGGAAGATGATGTCGCCGAGCGTCGAGAAGCTGTTCAGGATGAACGCGAACGTGCCAATGTAGAGGATCTTCTTGAGGAAGCGGCCGATGACGTTGTCCTCGCCGCCCATCGCCCAGAACAGCCCGGCAAGCGTGATGTCGATGCCGATCAGGGTGACGGTCAGGAAGCGGACGTCGCCGCCGAGCAGCCCGAAGCCGGCATCGATATAGGTGATGAACGCCTGCATGAAGCGATCGATGACATTGAGATCATTCACGTCGGACAAGTCCTGCAAGAGGTGGGATGCCGCGGGGCGAGACCGGGGGAGCGAAGCCCCGCCCCGCGGCGGACGGCGGCGGGAGGCGGACCGCCACCGCCCCGACCGGCGCGCCTACTGGGGGGTGTAGGAGGTGCCGGAACCGAGAAACTTCTTGGTCGCCGCCTGCGCATCGATCTGCGCCTGCGCCTGCCGCGCGCGCTCGATCGTCTCGGCGCGATACTGGGCGGCCATCATGTTCTGGATCTGGAACTGCTGCTTGGCGCTGAGCGCGAGCAGCTGGTTGGTGGCCTGCTGCGCTTGCAAGGATCCTTCGGCACCTTGGCTTTTCGCGACCAGCGAAGACAAGGTCTGGGCATCGGCCGCGACGTTTTCGGCGACCTGCGCCTGCACAGTCATCGTGTGCTGGTAGGCGGTCATGGCGGTATCGAGGCGAGAGCGCGCAGCAACGACCTGATCGTTCATCCGCAATGCCTGGCCGAAGCTCTGCGGGAAGAGCTGGTGGAACTGCTGGTCGAGACCGGAGACCTGGAGCCGGATGCCCTGGGCTTGCCCCATCAGGCGATCGACCTGCTGCAGCGCCTGGGTCAGCGCCTGCAGCTCGGGGAAATCGATCGTCGCCAGGTTCTTCGCCTGGTTGATCAGGCTCTGCGCCTGATTCTGGAGCGACTGGATCTGGTTGTTGATCTGGGTCAGCGTGCGGGCCGCGGTGAGCAGGTTCTGGCTGTAGTTGCTGGGATCGAACACGGTCAGCTGCGCATGGGCCGGCGTGGTCGTCAGGCTCAGGCCGACGGCGAGCGAACCGATGGCGCTCATGCCGAGCGCGCTCGCGATCAGGTATTTGCGGGTGAGGAAACGCATCACTTTACTCCTTATGCTTGGGGAGCGGGGAAATCGGGAAGAAGGTCGGCGGCCCAGCCGAGGCCGGCACCGACGAGGAAGCGCGCGGCGAAATCCACCTGACCGCCCTCGGCGATCATCGCGTCGATCCGCGCCTGGGTGGCCGGATCGGAGGCGCCGCAAAGCGTGAGCGCGACCGGCCCAAGCCCCAGCTCGAACAGCCGGTTGCCGCGCGCCGATTGCAGATAATATTGCCGCTTCGGCGTCGCGCGGCTGACAAGCTCGATCTGGCGGACGTTCAGCCCGAACCGCTCATAGGCCTCGCGACTCTGCGGCTCGATCGCACGGTCATTGGGCAGCAATATGCGCTGCGGGCAGCTCTCGATGATGGCGGGCGCGATGCTGCTCGAGGCAATGTCAGCAAGACTCTGGGTCGCGAACAGCACCGCGACGTTCTTCTTGCGCAGCACCTTCAGCCATTCGCGGATGCGCGCGGCAAACAGCGGATGATCGAGGAAGATCCAGGCCTCGTCCAGGATCAACAGTGTCGGCCGGCCGTTGAACCGCTCCTCCAGTCGGTGGAAGAGGTAAGTCAGCACCGGCGCGACCACGCCGGTCTGACCCATCAGCGCTTCGGTCTCGAAGCACTGGACATCGGCGAAGGCGAGATGCTGTTCGGCCGCGTCGAGCAGCCGCCCATAGGGGCCGTCGAGCGTGTAGGCGCCGAGCGCGGTCCGCAGCGCATTCGACTGGAGCAGCAGAGTGAGGCCGGTCAGTGTCCGTTCCTCGGGAGGAGCCGAAGCAAGGCTGCCGAGCGCGGACCAGACCGCGTCCTTGACCTCGGGCGTAACGATCACTCGCTCGTGCGCTAGCAGCGCGGCGATCCATTCTGCGGCCCAGCTCCGCTCGGTGGCATCGTCGATCCGCCGCAGGGGCTGAAACGCCAGCGTTTCGCCGGCATCGGCCCCCAATCCGAGCGCGTGATGCGCGCCTCCCATCGCCAGCACCGCGGCGCGTGCGGAGAATCCCTTGTCGAAGATGTAGACCTGCGAGTCCGCGTATCGCCGGAACTGAAGCGCAATCAGCGCGAGCAGGACGGACTTGCCGGCGCCAGTCGGCCCGACCACGAGCATGTGTCCGACGTCGCCGACATGGGTCGAAAGGCGGAACGGCGTCGAACCCGCCGTGCTGGCGTGGAGCAACGGTGGTCCGTCGAGATGCGCGTTCCGCGCTGGTCCTGCCCAGACCGACGACAGCGGCATGACGTGCGCGAGGTTCAGCGTGTGGACGAGCGGCTGCCGGACATTGGCATAGACTTGGCCGGGCAGCGACGACAGCCATGCCTCGACCGCGTTCACGCCCTCGCGGATCGTCGTGAACCCGAGCCCGTTGACGATCCGCTCGACCTGCCGGACCTTGTCCTCGACCCGGCCGCGATCGGCGTCGGTCACCGTTATCGTCGTGGTCAGATAGCCGAATGCGACATGATCGCCGCCGAGGACCTGGAGCGCGAGATCGGCGTCGACCACCTTGTTGTCGGCGTCGGTATCGAGCAGCTGCGAGGGCTGGTTGTACATGATCTCGCGCAGCAGCGCGGTGATCGACTTGCGCTTGTTGAACCACTGCCGCCGCAGCCGGGTCAGCGCCTTGGTCGCATCGCTCTTGTCGAGCGCGATGAAGCGCGTGACCCAGCGATAGGCGAAATCCTGATGGTTGAGCGCGTCGAGGATTCCCGGCCGGCTCATGCTCGGAAATCCGAGAACGGTCAGCGTGCGGATATGCGTGTCGCCAAGCCGCGGCTCGAGACCGCCCGTCAGCGGGGTGTCGGTGAGCAGCGCGTCGAGATAGATCGGCGTCTCCGGGACGGCGACACGATGCTGGCGGCACGAAACGGTGCCGTGCAGGAACGTCAATGTCTCTGCGTCGTCGAGCGCTCGTACCTCGGGCATGAAGCTGCCAAGGAGATCGAGCGCGCGATCGCTCTCGACAATGAAGCTGGCGAGCGCGCCATGCCAGTCACGGCCTTTGTCAGCTTCGGGGCGTTCGACCAGCGATCTGCCCGCCGCCTCGGCGCTGTCCGGCGTCGGAAGCCAAGTCAGGGTCAGATAGTAGCGGCTCTCGTAATGCTCGCCCTCGGCAAGGAAGTTGGCGCGCCGCTCCTGATCGACCAGCCATGATGCCGGGTCGGGAAAGGCGCTGTCGGGATAGGCGGACGCTTCTCGCCGCTCCGCTTCGAAGAACAGCGCCCAGCCGGTGCCGAAACGCTTGAGCACGTTGTTGGCCCGCGCGCAGGCGGAGATCAGCTCGGCTTCGGTCGCGGATTCGAGATCGGGTCCGCGAAACCGGAGCGTGCGCTGGAAGCTGCCATCCTTGTTGAGGACGACGCCCGGCGCGATCAGTGCCGCCCAGGGAAGATGGTCCGCCAGCCGGTCCGACCGGTGGCGATATTCGGAAAGGTTCAGCACGCGAGATAGCCCCTCTGGCGAAGATGACGGATGAGGACGGGCGCGAAGTCCGGGTCGCGGCGCGCGGCGAACACGGCGATGCTGTGTCCGACAGCCCAGAGCACCAGGCCGGCGATCCATTGCTGGAGCCCGAGCCCGATCGCGGCGGCGACCGTGCCGTTGACGATCGCCAGTCCGCGCGGTGCGCCGCCGAGCAGGATCGGCGACCCGAGGCTCCCGTGGATGGGAGCCTCGAATCCTTCCAGATGTTGGCCGGCGCCGATCACGCGATCAGCGCCCCGCCGCCGAAGCTGAAGAAGCTGAGGAAGAAGCTTGACGCCGCGAACGCGATTGACAGGCCGAACACGATCTGGATCAGTCGGCGGAATCCTCCGCTGCTCTCGCCGAACGCCAGCGTCAGGCCGGTCACGATGATGACGATCACGGCGACGATCTTGGCGACCGGTCCCTGCACCGATTCCAGCACCTGCTGGAGCGGCTGCTCCCAGGGCATTCCCGACCCCGCCGCCTCGGCGGAATTGCTGATGGCGAGGGTCAGGCCGATGGCGACACCGACGAGAAAGGTGGAACTGCGGGACGGAATCTTGGCAAGCTGCATTGTCATTCTCCTTGGGGGTTGGCGGGGTTGAGGAGATCGGCGAGCGCGTAGCTGCCGGTGTCCGGGTCGAGCCCGGCGACGCGCGCGATGCTGGCAATCCGGCGCTGGAGACCGCGGCCGGAGATGAAGACGATGATGTCGATCGCCTCGGCGATCAGTCGGCGCGGCACGGTGACCACCGCCTCCTGGACGAGGCCCTCGATGCGGTAGAGCGCCGACATGGCGCTGTTGGCGTGGACGGTGGCGATGCCGCCCGGGTGCCCGGTGTTCCAGGCCTTGAGCATGTCGAGCGCCTCGGGGCCGCGCACCTCACCGACGATGATGCGGTCGGGACGTAGTCGCAAAGTCGAGCGGACGAGGTCGGCCATCGTCACGATGCCGGGCCGCGTGCGGAGAGCCACCGTATCAGCGGCCGGGCTTTGGAGTTCGCGCGTGTCCTCGATCAGGATGACGCGCTCGTCGACCCAGGCCATTTCAGCGAGCAGGGCGTTGGCGAGGGTTGTCTTGCCCGAGCTCGTGCCGCCGGCGACGAGGATGTTGTAGCGCTGCGTGACGCAGGCCTTCAGCCGATCGGCAGCCGCCTGCGCCATGATGCCGTCGGTCACATAGTCGTCGAGGCTGTAGAGGCGCTCGGCGGGCTTGCGGATCGAGAAGCAGGGCGCGGTCGAGACGGGTGGAAGCACGCCTTCGAACCGCTCGCCTGCACGACCCTCGATATGCGGTGGCAGCTCAGCCGATACGATCGGCGCATCACCATGCACCTCGGCGCGCGCATGCGAAGCGACAAGGCGGATGATCCGCTCGACCTGGGTCGCATCCATGCGGACAGTCGTCTCGGTGCGGCCTTCGCCGAGCCGGTCAAGCCGCAGCGCTCCGTCTGGATTGACCATGATCTCGATGACGCGAGGATCGGCGAGGGCCTCGGCGATCGCGGGTCCCATTGCCGTGCGCAGCATCGCCCGCCGGCGCTCCGCGGAAACGCCGGCGGTCACTGGCCGGACTCCGCGACAGCGCCGAAGCTGTCGACGATTGTCCGGCGTCCGGCAGCGATCTGCCTGCCAACCTGGGCGATGAAGGCCTCGAACCGCTTGGCGGCGATGGCACGGCCGGCGGAATCGTTCTCGGCGAGGGGCGCCTGGATCGCGAGCTCGTACCGGACGAACAGCGCCAGCGTCTCGAGCTGGATATGCCCGTCCCGCTCGAGCCTTCCGATCGCGGAGGTCATTCGGTCGAGCCGGAGGGCGAACCTGTCCTCCAACTCGGAGGCACCGCGCCGGTTGAGCCACGCCGTGACGGCGTCGGTCAGGATCGCCGACTTGGACGCACCCGGCTTCGCCGCGAGCGCTTCGAGACGGTCACTGACCGGCTTGGGCAGGAACAGCTGATGGCGGATCTTCTCGACCATGGTCAGAGATCCAGCTGCAGGTCGCCGGGCCGATGATCGGCGGCATCGATTGCATAGACTGTGCGGGCCGTGCCCAGCGCTCGCGCCTGATCCATCGCGCGCTGGTCGGCCGCGACATCGTCATCGTCGGCACCGAGACCGAGCGGATCGGCAGCAGTCGGATCTGGCGTCAGCGGACAATCAAGTTCCTGGCTCGGATGGCGCGCCTGTTCGAGCCCACCGCCGACGTCATCGCCATCCTCGTCGCCTGCGGCACCAAGACGCGCATCAGTTCCACGGACAATGCCGGCCCAGTCATCCGGTCGCGACGCCGGTCGATCAACATAGTCGCCGGCCGTGTGCGGTGGTGGAGGCAGTACGCGTGCCTTGAATATACCGTCTTCGAAATAGCGCAGCTTGGTCGCACGGATCGGCGGCGTGCCGGCGACAAGGACCAGTTCCTCGGTCGCGGGGAGCTGCATCACCTCGCCCGGAGTCAGAAGCGCGCGAGCGGTCTCCTGCCGGCTAACCATGACGTGCGCGAGCCAGGGCGCGAGGCGATGTCCGGCATAGTTGCGCATGGCACGCTGCTCGGTCGCCGTGCCCAGCGCATCGGAAATGCGCTTGGCTGTCCGCTCGTCATTGGTCGCAAAGGCGATGCGGACGTGGCAGTTGTCGAGGATGGCGTTGTGCTCGCCATAGGCTTTTTCGATCTGATTGAGGCTCTGCGCGATCAGGAACGCGCGCACGCCATAGCCGGCGAGAAACGCGAGGCTGGTCTCGAAGAAATCGAGGCGACCGAGCGCCGGAAACTCGTCGAGCATCATCAGCAGCTTGTGCCGGGCAGCCGCGTTGTTGCCGTGCTCGGCGTGCAGGTGCTCGGTGAGCCGGCGGCCGATCTGGTTTAGGACAAGACGGATCAGCGGCTTAGTGCGACTGATGTCCGACGGCGGCACTACCAGGTAGAGCGAAACCGGCGATTTGCCCTCGACGAGATCGGCGATCCGCCAGTCGCAGCGCGAAGTGACCATCGCGACCGTTGGATCGCGGTAGAGGCCAAGGAACGACATGGCCGTCGACAGCACGCCGGAGCGTTCATTCTCGGACTTGTTGAGCACTTCCCGCGCCGCTGATGCGACGACCGGATGGACGATCGGCGCGTCTGTCGTGCCGAGATGGTTGGTGGTCATCATCCGCTTCAGCGTCGCCGTGAAGGGCCGTTGCGGATCGGACAGGAAGGACGCGACGCGGGTGAGCGTCTTGTCCTCCTCGGCGTAGAGGATGTGGAGGATTGCGCCGACGAGCAGCGAGTGGCTGGTCTTCTCCCAGTGATTGCGGCGTTCGAGCGCGCCTTCGGGATCGACCAGGATGTCGGCGATGTTCTGGACGTCGCGCACCTCGTCGGTGCCGCGGCGAACCTCGAGCAGCGGATTGTATCGCGCCGAGCGGGCATCGGTCGGATTGAAGAGCAGGCAGTGGGAGAAGCGCTGACGCCAGCCCGCGGTCAGCTGCCAATTCTCGCCCTTGATGTCGTGGATGACCGCTGAGCCCGACCAGCCGAGCAGGGTGGGCACGACCAGGCCAACACCTTTGCCGCTCCGGGTCGGCGCGAACGCCATGATGTGTTCCGGACCGTCATGCCGGAGATAACGCGGACCGGTCCGTCCGAGAAAAACGCCGGCTTCCTTCAGGAGACCGGCCGCGCGGATGTCTTTGGCGGTTGCCCAGCGTGCAGACCCGTAGGTGGTGACGTTGCGCCGCTGCCGGGCACGCCACAGCGACCCGAAGATCGCAGCGGCGCATCCGATCAGGCCGCTCGCGGCAGCGATCGCGCCCGCTTCTTCGAAAATCGTCGGAGCGTAGGCCTCAAACGAGAACCACCAGCCGAATAAGGCCCACGGCAGATAGATCGGACGGCCGAATGCGCTGAACCATGGCCGGCCAAGCTCGGGTTGGTAGGCAAGCTCGGCTGCGGCCCATTGCGTCGCGAACCACACGCCCGCCAGCACAATGGCGAACACTACGACAATCTGTCCGATGAGCAATTTAGTTGGGGTCATGCGGGCCTCCGCCCGCAACAGAATCAGTTTGCGCGGGCTTGGGCGCTAACTTCGGGGATCGCACTGCGCTTCGTCAGAGCCTCTCTGGGGCCGCCACGTACCGATTGGCGGACTCGCCGTTTTCGCTGTGGATCCTTAGTCCGATTTGAGGCTCAGGCCCTCTCATCCCGGTTGCTCCGCCGCACGGATCAGGCCATAATGTGGAAGTTATCTATCGACATGGAATAAACTTCCATCGGTTCAGAATTGACTTCCAAACCGTATCAAGCCACTGTCCCGTTCTCGTCGAGGGAATGCGGACATGGATGGGGACAGCTTAGAATTTACGGCCATCCGCGGTGTCCAAGCCGGCAGCGCCTATTATGTGATCATGGTGCCGCTGAAGGTCGTACCGCGCCTGTTCAAATTCGACGACGAAGCGATGCCGGCGGATCTGCGCGCGCAGCGCGTCCTCAACAAGGCCAGGGTGCCGGCGATCGCGAGCTACATCGCGAACAACGCCAACGAATATATCCTCTCCTCGTTGTGTGCGTCGATCGACGGCGAAATCGAGTTCGTGCCCGCTGCGGCCGAAGGCCCGCTGCGAAAGGTGGGTCAGCTCAGGATCGATCTGGGCGCCACCATCCTGATCAATGACGGTCAGCATCGGCGCGCGGCGATCGAGGAGGCAATCCGCGAGCGGCCATCGCTCGGAAACGAGACGATTTCGGTCGTCGTGTTCGCGGATCGCGGTCTCAAGCGGTCGCAGCAGATGTTCGCCGACTTGAACATCCATGCGGTGAAGCCGACCCGCTCGATTAAGCTGCTCTACAATCATCGCGATGCGCTCGCGGCGCTGTCGCGCGATGTGGTCGCGGCGATCCCGCTGTTCCGCGACTTCACCTGCTATGACAGTACGAGCATATCCAACCGATCGACGAAATTCTTCACGCTGAGCAGCATTCATCAGGCGACGATCGAACTGATCGGCAAGGGACGCTCGGGAAAAGTCGACGAGCAGGACAAACCGCTGGCGATCGAATATTGGACCGAGGTGATCGCGAACATGCCGGATTGGCAAAGGGTCGCAAAGCGCGAGGTATCGACCTACGAACTCAGGCGCGATTGCATCCACGCTCATGGCGTCGCGGTCCAGGCGATCGGCAAGGCGGGATCGCAGCTGATCGTCTCGCATCCCAAGGATTGGAAGAAGCGGCTCGCACGCCTGAAGGATATCGATTGGTCGCGCGCAAATCGGACCCTTTGGGACAACCGGGCGCTTGTCGCGGGCAAGGTCAACATCTCCAAGAACAATGTGACGCTCGTGACCAATCTCATCGTCCGCACGCTCGGTATGGCGCTCACTCCCGAAGCGCAGCGCGTCGAGGACCTCTATGCGCCGGCCGAGATGCCCAAGCTCCGGGCGGCAAGCTGATGGCCAAGGTTTCCGCACTCGACGGCACCGGCTTAGCCGACCGCTACCGCGAAATCCGCGAAGTCTATCTGTCGGACAATCGGCCCTGGGTGGTCGGCTATTCGGGCGGTAAGGATTCGACCTGCGCGCTCCAGATGCTGTGGACCGCGCTACTGGAGTTGCCGGTCGAACAGCGCCAGAAGCCGATCTATGTGATCAGCTCGGATACGCTGGTCGAGACGCCGGTGATCGTGCGCTATATCGACGTGACTCTGGAACGGATCGCGCGCGCCGCTGCCGAACAGGGCCTGCCGATCAAGACCGAGAAGGTCACCCCCAATGTCGACCGCAGCTTTTGGGTCAACATGATCGGGCGTGGCTACCCTGCGCCGTCGCGGCGGTTCCGATGGTGTACGGAGCGGCTCAAGATCGAGCCCGCAAATGATTTCATTCGCGGCCGTGTCGCTGAGTTCGGTGAAGTGGTGATGGTGCTCGGGGTTCGCACTTCCGAGAGCGCGACCCGCGCGCAGGTGATGTCGTTTCACAAGATCAAGGGATCGGCGCTGTCGCGCCATTCCTCGCTGCTCAACGCCTTTGTATATGCGCCGATCGAGCCCTTCTCGACCGACGACGTGTGGACATACCTGCTCCAGCATCCCTCGCCCTGGGGCAACGACAACCGCGATTTGGTCGCGATGTACCGCAATGCCCAGGCCGGCGAATGCCCGCTCGTGGTCGACACGACGACGCCGAGCTGCGGCAATTCTCGGTTCGGCTGCTGGGTCTGCACGGTGGTCGAGCGCGACCGCTCGATGGAAGCGATGATCGATTCGGGCGAGGACTGGCTCGAACCCCTGCTCGATTTCCGCGACATGCTTGCGGAAACCCAACTTCCCGAGAAGAAGAAGCTCTATCGCGAGTTCCGGCGGCGCAGTGGTCAGGTCGCTTTCATCAAGGGCACCGACACGCCCGTGCCCGGCCCCTATACGCTTGATTTCTGCAAGACGCTTCTCAAGCGTCTGCTCGAAACCCAGCTCAAGGTCCAGCGCGAGGCTCCCCCAGGCGACGACACTCTGCTTGTGCATGACGCTGAATTGCATGAGATCCGCCGCATATGGCGCGCCGAACGCGGCGATTGGGCGGACTCAGTGCCGCTGATCGTGCGCGAGACGTTGGGCCGTGATCTCGATTGGGTGATCGAGGACAGCATCGCCTTCACCGCCGACGACGGCCGCCTGCTCGACGAACTCTGCCGCGACCGCGACGTGCCGACCGAGCTGGTCATCAAGCTGCTCGATGTCGAGCGCGCGGCGCACGGTCTCAAGCGACGCCACGCCGTACACACGCGGATCGAGGATCTGTTCCGGCAGGAGTGGCGCGATCTCGACGCGGTTCTGGAAGAGCGGCTTGCCGGCCGCCAGGCTGACGAGGTCGAAGGTGATGAGGAACTGGAGGCGCTGGCGATGCAGCCGGCGCTCGATTTCGACAAGGATGTATCGGCGTGATCCTCCGTAACGTCACGCTCCAGGACTTCGGCGTCTACGCCGGCACGACCACACTCGACCTCATCCCCAGGCGCAAGGACGGCCACACCGCTCCTGTCATCCTGATTGGGGGCAAGAATGGCGTCGGCAAGACGACCCTGCTCGAAGCGGTCCGACTCGCGCTCTATGGGCGCCGCGCGCTCGGCGCGCGCGTGGCCCAGGCCGATTACGATGCCTTTCTGCGCGATCGGGTGAACCGGGCATCGGGCAGCGAGGGTGCGGCGGTGTCGCTCGAGTTCGACTATGCCGAGGCCGGCACCATTCACCGCTACAGGATTCGGCGCGAATGGGCGACGCGGGGGCGCAGCGTGGTCGAGACGCTCGATCTCCTGAAGGACGGCGAAATGATCACCTCGGTGCCGCGTGAGGAGTGGCACAGCTTCCTCCAGGAACTGATTCCGCCGGGCGTGTCGCAGCTTTTCTTCTTCGATGGCGAGAAGATCAGCGAGATTGCCGAGGGCCGCGACGACGACGAGCAACTGGGCACCGCCATTCGCAGCCTGCTTGGCATCGATCTCGTCGGCCGGCTGCGGGTCGACCTCGGACTCTATATCGCCCGCCATCAGAAGGATGATGACAGCGCTACGGCGACATGGCTCGAAGCGGTCAATCGCGATATCCAAGTCGCCGAGCGGCGCGCGGCGGTGCTGGGTGATGATGTCGCGGAACTCGTCTCGCAGCGCGATTCTCAGGCGCGTGCCGCCGAGCAGGTGCGACGGCAATTCGTCGCTGAAGGCGGCGACGCGGCCGTGCAGCGCGACAAGATCGAAGCCGAACGCGGCGAGGTGCGCCGTGCGATGGGGCACGCTGAGCATGAGTTGCGCGACACCGCCAACAAACTGCTGCCGTTCGCGATGGCGCCCAAGCTCACCGCCGCGTTTCGCGATGCGCTGGCGGGTGCCGGTGCCGGCTATGATGCCGGCGCGACCGCACTGCTGCTGGATGCGATCGTGGAATGGCGCGCCGAGGGTGTGCCCGCGCGCGACGCCAAATGGAGCACGGCCCATTGGGCCGATTTGGAGGGATTCCTGCGCGCGCGGACCCGCGCGCCGGACGCCACGGCCGATTGTCCGGCCATCCGTGAGGTCGGCGACGGCACGACGGCAATCGCACGTCTTGACGAGGTCGAATCGATAGTCCGGCCACGCGTGGCCGATCTCCTGTCCGAAATGGACCGGCTCTCCGTCCGCGACGGCGCGCTCCAGGCCGCGCTAGGCCGAGCCGATAGTGCTTCGGCGGGACTGCTGTTGGACGAGCTACAACTGACCGAACGCCGGCTTGGCGCCACCGAGGCAGTGCTGGCCGCGCGCCAGGAGGAATGGAAGCTCATTAAGGGTCAGCTGGTGACGCTGGAGCGTGAGCAGAAACGACTGCTGAGCGAACAGGCAGGGTCCGAGAAGGCGCAGATGCGTTCCGCGCTGGCCGCCCGCGCCGCCCAGGCGCTGGCCGACTATGAGGAGCGGCTCCTGACCCACAAACTGGGTCAGCTCAAGAGCGAGTTCGTGCGCTGCTTCAATCATCTTGCACGCAAGGAGAATCTGGTTGCCGACGTCGAGATCGACCCGACCAGCTTTGCCATCACGCTGATCGATCGCGCCGGCAACTCCATGCCGAAGGCGTCGCTGTCGGCCGGCGAGAAGCAGATCTACGCGATCGCGATGCTTTGGGCGCTGGCGCGCACAAGCGGCCGGCCGCTGCCGATGATCATCGACACGCCGCTTGCGCGGCTCGATTCCGAACACCGTGCCAAGCTGGTGGAGCGCTATTTCCCGCGCGCCTCGCATCAGGTGATCCTACTGTCGACCGACACCGAAATCGACGAAGGGCTGCTCGCGAAGCTCAAGCCGAGCATCTCGCACAGCTACCGACTCGATTTCGATCAGGTCGACGGCCGGACCGACGTGACGCCCGGCTATTTTGGCACCGATAGCCATGCAGCGGAGGGCCGCCGTGCATTACAGCAAGCTTAGAATCTCGGGCGACGCGACCAGCAAGCTGCGCTCGTTGCGCCAGCGCACCGGGCTGACCCCCAATCTGCTGTGCCGAATCGCGCTGATGACCTCGCTCGAGGAGGGTCCGCTCGGCGGTGCCTATCCGCCTGACGAGGAGGGATCCGAGTTCAACGCCTACACGCTGACCGGCGAATATGGTGCGTTGTTCGCGGCGTTGCTGCGCTGGGTCGAGGAAGGGGCAACCTCAGCCGACGCACTCGAAAATGACGAGCTGCTCGCGCGGCTACGCGGGCATATCCATCGCGGTGTCGGGACATTGTCGGTCAGGGCCAAGTCGCCCGCCGATGTTCTGCGTCTCGTTCCGACGGCGTGAGACGGCGTGGCGGGCGGGATCTATCTCGACCATAATGCGACTACGCCGGTTGATCCGCGCGTACGCGCGGCGATGCTCCCTTATCTCGAAGAATTGTTCGGCAACGCGTCGAGCGTCGAGCACGCGCATGGTCATGCCGCCGGCCAAGCTGTCGATCAGGCGCGCCAACAGATCGCCGACGCAATCGGCGCTCGGCCGAACGAGATCTTGTTCACGAGCGGATGCACCGAAGCCAACAATATTGCCCTGCTCGGCGCCGCCCGCTCTCATCCGGACAAGCGCCATATCGTCACCAGCGCGATCGAGCATCCCGCCGTGCTGGAGCCGTGCCGGGCGCTCGAACGCGATGGCTGGCGCGTCACCGTGCTGGGTGTCGACGAAGCGGGCCGGGTCGATCTGGCGGAACTCGCGGCGTCGCTCTGCGACGAGACCGCTCTGGTCTCGATCATGGCGGCGAACAACGAGGTGGGCACGCGCCAGCCGATCGCCGAGATTGGCGCGATTTGCGCGCAGCGCGACATCTTGTTCCATTGTGATGCCGCACAGATCGGCGCCTATGGGCTGCTCGACGTCGAGCGCGACCATGTCCATCTGGCGAGCCTGTCGGCGCATAAGGCCTATGGTCCCAAGGGGATCGGCGCGCTCTATATCCGGTCCCGTCGGCCCCGCGTGCGCCTGGCCCCGATTCAGTTCGGCGGCGGCCAAGAACGCGGCCTCAGACCCGGCACGCTCAATACGCCTGCGATTGTCGGCATGGGCGAGGCGATGGCGCTAGCCGCGCGCCAGGGGCGCAAAGATGCCGAGCGCCTGAGCGGAATGGTGGCGCGGATGCGCGCGCGGTTCGAAGCCGGAATCGCCGGTGTGTTGTTCAATGGCGATCCCGAGCGGCGGATCGCCAATAATCTTTCGATGTCAATTCCTGGGGTCGAGCCCCTAGCGCTGATCCGGCGCCTCCGCGAGGAGATCAGTTTCTCAGCCTCCTCGGCCTGTGCCACCGAGAAGATCGAGACATCGCCAGTCCTGGTCGCAATGTTCGGCGATACGGCGCGGGCGCGCGGCGCCTTCCGGATATCGCCGGGCCGGTTCACCACTGCGGAAGACATGGATCGTGCGAGCGAGTTGATCATCGCGGAGAGCAACCGGTTGGCGGGCTCGCCGACGGCGGTCACTGCTACGGTCTGAAGACTTTAAGCCCCATTTCGACCAGTCGCTCCTGGCGGCGCAACAGCACGTCGACGGTCCATCCCGCCTCGTCGGCGATCTGCCGATTGAGCAGACTATGAGATGGCGCGAGATAGCGCTTTTTGTCTGCGAAGCTTTTGTCGCCGGCGGCGTCATTGTCTTCCGGTCCCAGAATGGTGAGATTGCCAAGACTGTCGAGATACGGCTCAAGCGCTTGGTCTGGCTGGGCTGCATGCTCTGGGTAGATGTGCTCGATCGTGCTGTTTTCGAAATCGACCACCCGCGTCCTGTCGCGGCAATCGGGCCGACCTTGGGCGCCATCGTCGAACCAGCGGACATAATGTTCGAGCGTTGTCAGGAAATACTTGAGCGGCTTGCGGCTTTCCGATCGGGGGTAGTGCAGCGCCTCGAGGCGCTGTTTGAACACCTCGTCCGGCGCGAGGCGAGCGACGAGGTCGGATAGATCCTGAATTAGCGCACCGGGCCGATAATCGTCGGGCGCACGTCGGATATCTACGGCGTGGCGATTGTAAATCGCGATTGCCTCAAGTGGCGGACCGTCGACCATGATGCTGTACCGGAAGCAAAAGCGTTCGAGCGCCTGTACGATATCCGAAAAGCGCTGGGGCGTGAGCGTGCTTGCCGCGATAAGCAGCGGCAGACAATCAACCTGGCGCAGATGCACAACGAGCAGGCGGAGCCGGTCCTTGTCCCATGCGCGAATCGCTTGATGCGCCGGCAATGGCCATTCACCGCCCATGATGTCGCTGAGAATGCTGAAATCGTGCCGTAGCGATGCAACCGAGCGCGCTACTTCATCGCCTTGTTCCCGGGTCAGCGCGGCCTCGGCAGCAAGCGGCGGAAAGAGGTTGCGCGTGAGATCGGCCAACAGAGTCGAGCGGCCCGGCCAATCCCCCACTTGCGAAGCGTAGACCCATTGCAGGCCTTTGCGGACTTCGAGCTCGCGGCCGCTCAGAATGTCGTCCCAATCCTTTTCGACCGCCTCCATGACGTTCGCGGGCGCAACCGGCTCAATCGCCTCTAACGTGCTCGCGCGTAAGAGTTCGCCTTCGGTGAGGCTGAGGCCGCGGTCGTTCAACACCTGGAACAGCATGTACGCGTCTTTGCGCTCATTTGCCGCCATGTGGATGACGGTCCAGTCCTGCTCGACGACCTGCATGATGATCTCAAGCGCGGCGGCTTTATCGGTCGCATCGGCGATCGCATTCACAATCGAACCAAGATGCTGCCCGATCATTCCGAACGCGGCTGCGAGGAGCGTGTGGGATTTACGGGTCGCGGGCGGATTGGCGCCGCGCAATAGCGCATCGAAAAAGGGCTGGTCCGGTAGCGACATGCGAATGCGTGGGACCGGCACCACGGTCATGTTTATCGTGTCGCGGAACGCCTCGTAGCGGTCGGCTATGATGCCGGCTTTGGTGGTGAGGAAGGTCTGGAGCGGCTCATTGCCTGCGGCCTTGGCCTCGATTGCGAGCTGGAGCATTGCCTGCTTGAGCTGGACCATCAGCATCATGAAAGTCGCGAGGCGCTGTTGGCCGTCAATCAACTCGTTATTCTGGCGCGTGCTGTTGGCGACGGGGGCTGCCGCAGTGACGATGCTCCCGAAGAAATGGTGGCGTCGCTTCTTTCCTTCTCGCCCGGCGCGACACAGGTCCAGATCTTTCAGGAACGACACAACCTGACTGTCGTCCCAAGCATAGTTGCGCTGATATTTCGGGATTTCGAACGTGCCGCGGTTGGAAAGCATGTCGCCGACGCTGACCTGACCTGAATGGATCTGCATCGAGGCTTGGTCGCGGCCATGGTCTTCGTCGCTCATGATTGCGCCCAGATGCGGTGGTAGCCCACCAGGAAGTCCTCAAGATTGTCGCATTCGGTCATCGCAGCTTTGAGCCGGTCGAAGCCCGACACGGCATAGCGATTGAGGAGATCGTCGCCATCGACGCTAAGGCGCGAGGGCGACGAGAGATCGAGCAGGTGCACCATCTGCCGTTCGATGTCGTCGCGATCGTCGGGCTGAATCTCGAGGCGACGGATCTCGGCATCGACTAGAAGGCCGGCGATCAGCTCGGCTTGGCCCTTGTAGGGTTCGGGATAGCCGATGATGAAATTTGCCGCCTCAAGGCGACTGACGTCGCCGAGTTTCGCCTGATCGAGCCCGAGCAGCATGCAGCAATAAAAGGCATCGAACAGCAGGAAGCGTGCCGACGTATCGCGCTTCGAAGTCTGGGACCGCGCGAATGCGCGAGGCCCCTCGAAGCCGAAGAAGTTGCGGGCATTTGCGGGGAGAGTGAAGCTCATCGATCAGCCCTCCTTCGCGTGGAAGGCTTTGAAGGCGGTGAGACCCTCGGCGATGTCGACGGATCCGCCGCCCTTGGGGGTTACGGTCAGAAAACAGACGTCGGCACTCGGTCGATCGTAAAAGGCCTCGGCGAACCCCTCGCGTTCAGTCGAGATCACGAACATGACCATCTGGTTGAAAAAGTCCGGGATCAGCGCTCCGACCTCGCGCCGATTGGCCGCGTCCAAGGAGACGGCGGGGCTGTCGACGATGAACGGAAGGCGGTAAGGCGCCTCTGCCAGCAGCGAGGTTAAAAAGGCATAGGCGATGGCTAGCTTCTGGCCTTCGCTGGCCCCGCCCTTGACGCCGAGCCCAGCGGTCCTGAGTTCGAGGCTGCCGCCGATCCGACCGACCTCAATTTTTTCGGTGGCGAAAATACGGGCTAGTTTGTCGTTCGTCGAAAGCCGCACGCGCTCGCGCAGGATGTCGAGTGCCTGACGGCTGGTCGCGAGCACGATCGCCTTCAGCTTTTCGCCCTGGAGCGCGAAGGTCCGTGTCCGTGTCGCCGTCTGAAGCCGATTGTCGCGCGCCTTGAGCTCGATCTCGCAAAGCGGCTGATTGGTCTCCCAGGAGAGGCGCAGAGCACGCTGCCGGCTTGGATCCTTGGTGGTGAGACGCTCGAGCGTGCCCGAGAGCGCCGTGATCTCATCGGACAGGCCGGCGACGTCCTCGCGCAGTTTCCGCAGCACTTCGTCGCCCTCTGCGATCTTCTCGGAGGCGAGGCGATCGCGTTCCGCCTTGATGCGGCGGCGCTCGTCGAGCTGCGCCTGGAGCGACGCCACCGTGGTCGACAGCTCGTCGGGGTCGCCTTGGCTCTCGCGAAGCGCGAGCTTCATCTGATTGATTACCGAAATCTGGTCCTGCGCGAGATAGCGCTGAGCGCCGCTCACGATCTCGTCGCGCTCGTCATGACCGATCGGCCTGCCACAAACGCACCGCTCCTGCTGGGCGAGTTCGCTGAAAAACTCGCGCGAGATCGTTTCGGGCAGCTTCAATTCATAGAGCTTGCCGCCAAGATTCTGGAGCCGGGCGAGCAGGGTTGGATGAACATAGGCGGGCCGTCGCAGCGCCTCCAACGCCTGGTGACTGAGATCAACGGCGTTCGCGTCGACCTCCTGCTGCTTTTCGTCCAGCGCCTCGATTTGGGCGCGCAGACCGGCATCCTCGGACATGCGCTCTTGAATATCGGCCTGCAGCCGCGCGCGCTCTTGCTCGAGTTCCACCAGTCGGGCCGACGTGGACTTCTGCTGCTGTTCCAGCCGCGCGTTGGTGCTCCGCGCTTCGTCAAAGGCATTCTTGAGCTGGTTGATGCCCTTGCGTTCTTTTGCGGTTGTGATCGCGGCGGCGCGGCGCTGCTCGAGATCGATCAGGCTGTCGACGCGCTTGGTGACCGATTCGAGCGTATCCAAACCGTACAATGCCCGAATTGCACCGGCGGCGGACGACTTCGTGAGATCGATGATGTCGGTCGCCAGTTCGCCGTTGAAGACGAAGAGCTCGGTCAGCGCTGGTTTGAGCAACGTCCGAAGGTCAGCCGGCAGGTTGCGGCCTTCCTCCCGGCCCCCGCCGCGTTCTTTTTCCTGCACCGTCCATGGGGTTGCGCTGCCGTCCCGGAAATCCAGCTCGAGCTGGAGGCGATAGGGCTGTCTGTCGACTAGCAGGCGCGCCTCGAAGAAGCCTGTCTCGACATGATCGTCGGCACGCAGCTCACGCACGGTCTTGGCAGGCAGGTCGACGCCATTGAGCGTTGCGCGCAAAAGCTCCATCGTCGTCGTCTTGCCGGTGCCGTTCGGCATCTGGATGAGCGTCCAGCGACTGGGGTTATCGCCGAGGTCGATATCGACATCGCGCAGGCCGCCGCGGAGATTCTTGGCTTTCCAGCCGGTCAGACGAACATCCATCAGTCGTCAACCTCAAGGCTGACGCTGAGCAGCTCCATCACCCGGCGAACATCGGCGTCCTGGTAGTTCCCACCGAGGACCAGCTCGACCAAGTTGCGATACCGGCGCTGAAACGTGTCCGACTGATCGGGATGCCCGGCCAGCACGGCGTCCATCGCCTCTGAAATGGCCGGATCTAACTGCACCCGCTCGTTCCTTCCCTCGACGCGCCGCTGCTCGGCGTATGATCGTGGCGAAGCGACGATAGCGCAAGAAACCAGCTTTCACGCTCCTCGTCGGCGCCGAGTTCACCGGTCGGATCATCGACATCGTCGGGCTTGTGCTCGACGAAGTCGACGACGCGGGCGCGTTTGTCGGGGTTGGCGGGATCGACACGCAGGCACCGGCCCAGCCGCTGCACGGTTTCGAGCCGGGCGCGTGCGGAGGCGAACAGCACGATGTTGTTGACCGACTGGATGTCGATGCCCTCGGAGATGCGGTGACAAGTCAGCAGACACTCGAGCTGCCCCTTGGCGAAGCGCCGCAAATTGTCGCGATCGTCATCCTGATAATAGGTGTGGAAGTCACTGCGCATGCGCATCAGGATCGGCTGGATCAATGCGCCATATTCGGCCGTCTCGACGAAGATAATGCACCGATCGAGGACCGAGGGGTTGGCTTCGACATAGGCCTCGAACGGCGCGACCTTCTCCCGGCTCAGCTTTCGGACCCGAGCAATGTCGCGGTAGAGCGCCTCGATCGGTGCCGCCTCACCGGCGCGGGCCTTGGCGTGATAGCGCTTGATCGCCTGGCGCACCGCAGCCTTATCGTCGTCCGACAGGGCATAAGGCAGGGGCACATAGTCGAACTCGCACAAAATGCCGCGTTGGATCGCCTCCTCGAGCCCGAAGCGGAAGATGACCGGTCCGATCTCTTCTTCGATGAAGCGGTTGCCGTCGGCATCGTAGATCCGCTCGGGGGTGGCGCTGAGCCCGAGACGGTAGGCGAAACACTGCAATTTTCCGGTCAACGCCGCGACCAGCGCCGGCGAGCCCATGCCATGAACTTCGTCGCAGATCAGCAGGGCTTTGGCGAAAACTGCCGGATCAAGGCGCGGCAGCACCTCGGCGAGATTGGTCCGGGCGGTCAGCAGCACCGCGCCGCGCGGTGAATTCAAGAATGCCTGAGCCTCGCGATGCTGCTCATAGGCGCGATAGACCGGAATGCCGCTATGCTTGACCAGCTCCTTGTACCATTGGTCGAGCAGGTCGGTGCCATAGGCTGAAACGATAGTCGTTTCGACGAGATCGCGCTCGCCGAGTTCGTTGAGGATGGAAAGCGCAGTCCGCGTCTTGCCGGTGCCGGTCGCCATTTCGAGAATGCCGCGACGTTCCTTGAGGAAGGTGGCAGAGGCTTCCTTCTGGTGAATCCAGCGGTCGCTCTGCGGCTCATGTTTAGGCGGCGCATAGGGGCGCGGCAGGCGGGTCGTGAAGGCGATCAGGTTGCGCTTGACCGCATCGGGGAGCGGATAGACCCGCAAATTGAGGTCACCGTTCGACCAGAGCAGGTCGAAGCGCGCGGACTCGGCGGTCACCCGGCTCGCTTCGCGCCGATCGATCCACGAATAATAGATGCTGATCGATTCATAGTTGCGGAACGCCTGAGCGCTGTCGTTGGGCGAACCGTGGAACGCGACTGCGTCGCCTTCGCTATCGCGCAAAATGCCAAATTTGTCATGGAAATCGCCATCAAGATCGGCCGTGGGAATGGCAATCCGGAAATCGAGCAGCCCGTCAGCGATCATCCAGGCTAGCGCGGAGAGCGTGTCGGTCGCCAGATCCTGCTCGAGATCCGAGATAGCGCGGTCGAGCGCGTCCTTGAGTTTTGGATCGGCGCGCGCGTCAGCGCCTTGCGAAAGAGCCACGCAGTCGTCGCGATCGAGCATCGGACTGGCGATGATCCGCGCCCGGCCGCCGTTCGCCGCGAGGCCTGCCAAGCCCGATGCGGCCAGTCGCAGCCAGTGCGAGGTAAAGAAGCCGACGCCGCGGTCATAGACAATCGACTGCTTGAGCGCGGGCACGTAAAAGCAATCCAGCAGCTTGCTGGTCGAGGTGGCGAGATGCGGATCGGTGGGAAGCTGGCGTAAACTCACGCCGGTCCCGGGTCTGTCACAAACATGCTTGGCCGTCTTACCCCCGTCCATTCGGGCTTCGCTGCCTGATTCGGCGCCCGGCAAGACAATTTCGCTTGGACCCGAGAGTAGCGGCCAACCGCTGGAGACGCTACCCTGCCAGCGATACCAGCGCACAATCACGAAATCTCCGGACCGGCTCGTCCGCGCCCGAAGCGCCAACTGACACCGTCTGCGCGCATGATCCCTGATGCCGATTTGCCGAGCTGATTTTCGAGCACGGGGCGCCAGGGCACGAGCGTGAATTCCTTCGCGTTCTCGACAAGCGCAAACCGCCCGCTCGCGAGGTCGATCCGGCGCACTAATCGACCGTCGATCCTGTCGCCCGGCCGCGCCTCCACAAAAGGCTTGCCGACCTCGGCGATATATCCTGACAGTCCAGCCAAAAACGGCGGTTGGAAGGTGAAATCCATCGGTGCCTCCAGCACTGCCCAAAACCCCATGGCCTCCCCCGAGGCGGGGGTGGGCGGCGAGAGCGACCGGAGAGGCCCGCCGAAGCGGCGGGCTGCACCCGCAGGGGCGAAATGCAATGGAGCAGTCCGGCGCAGCCGGACTTGCAGCGCGCCGTGGCGGGCCTAGAAGGGAGCGCCGACCACTCCCGCCTTGAGGGAGGCCCGACGAACAGCGCCGCCGCGCCAGCGGCGACCGCTGGGTGCGGGCGAAGCCCGTGCCGATCGCCTATGCGACTGGGCGGCCGATCCCGAGAGAGAGCGGCCGCCCAGGTCTTCTATCGTTGATGATCGCGAACGCGCCGCGCAGGATTATGCAGGCAACGACCGCTCATACCAGGGCCGCGTCTTCTTCACGAGCGCGACGACCGAGAGCATCACCGGCACCTCGACCAGCACGCCGACGACGGTGGCGAGCGCCGCGCCCGATCCGATGCCGAACAGGCTGATCGCCGCGGCGACGGCGAGTTCGAAGAAGTTGGACGCGCCGATCAGCGCGGCGGGCGCGGCGACGCACCAGGCGACGCCGAAGCGGCGGCTCAGCCAATAAGCGAGCCCGGCATTGAAATAGACCTGGATGAGGATCGGCACGGCGATGAGCGCGATGACCAGCGGATGCGCGATGATCGCCTCGCCCTGGAAACCGAACAACAGCACCAGCGTGGTGAGCAGCGCGATCAGCGATACGGGGCCGAGCGCTGCCAGCAGGCGATCGAGCGCCGGCTGTCCGCCAGAGGCCAGCAGCGCGCGACGGACAAGCTGCGCGGCGATTACCGGCACGACGATGTAGAGCAGCACCGAGATGAGCAAAGTGTCCCACGGCACCGTGATCGACGCGACCCCGAGCAGCAGCGCGACGATCGGCGCGAAGGCGAACACCATGATGACGTCGTTCAAGGCGACCTGGCTCAGCGTGTAATTAGGCTCGCCCTCGCACAGGTTGGACCAGACGAACACCATCGCCGTGCAAGGCGCGGCGGCGAGCAGGATGAGGCCGGCAATATAGGAGCCGATCTCGGCCTCGGGCAGCCAGGGGCGGAACAGATAGCCGAGGAAGAAGGTGCCGAGCAGCGCCATCGAGAAGGGCTTCACCGCCCAGTTGATGAAAAGCGTGACACCGACGCCCTTCCAGTGCCGCCTGACTGATCCCAGCGCGCCCAGGTCGATCTTGAGCAGCATCGGCACGATCATCAGCCATATCAGCACCGCGACGACGATGTTGACGTTCGCGATCTCGGCCGCGGCGACGCGCGCGAACAAGCCGGGCAGCGCATAGCCGAGCGCGATGCCGACGACGATGCAGGCCGCGACCCAGAGGCTGAGATAGCGTTCGAAGGTGCCGATCGCGGGCTTCGCCGCCGCGGCGGCATCGCTCACGCGGCGTCCCCGCGCCGGTTGCTCGCGCCTTCGCCCTGACCGATCTCGCGGACATGTGCCCTCAATGCCATCACGTCGAGCTGGTCGAACGGCAGCGCCATGAACAGCTTGATGCGGTTCTCGAGATAGCGCAGCGCTGTCACGAAGGCGCGCTCGCGCTCGATGTCGTTGCCCTCGACATGGCTCGGATCTTCGATGCCCCAATGGGCGGTCATCGGATGGCCGGGCCAGACCGGACACGTCTCGCCCGCCGCATCGTCGCAAACGGTGAACACGAAATCCATCACCGGCGCGTCCGGCACGGAGAACTCTTCCCAGCTCTTCGAGTGAAGGCCTTCGGTCGGGTAACCGATGCGCTCCAGCAGCCTCAGCGCGTCGGGGTTGACCGCGCCCTTGGGGAAGCTGCCTGCGGAATAGCCGCGGAACCGGCCTTCGCCGAGCTTGTTCAGTGCGCTCTCGGCGAGGATCGAGCGGGCCGAGTTACCCGTGCAGAGGAACAGGACATTGAAAACACGGTCGGTCATTGAACGGCTCCGGGTTGGCAGCAGGCGGCCCTGGTGACCACGTCGGCGAGCGGAGCACAGATCTCCGGGGCGCCGCCGCAGCAATCCTCCATCAGGAAGCCGAGCAGGTCGGTCATGCGGGCATAATCAGCGGTGTAGATGATCGACCGGCCCTCGCGCCGCGACGACACGAGCCCGGCGTGGCCGAGGATGTTGAGGTTGCCCGAGAGCGTCTGCGGGACATGGCCCGTCGCGCGCGCGATATCGCCCGAGGCCATGCCCTCGGCGCCGGCGCGGACCAGCAGGCGAAAGACCTCGAGGCGGCCCGGATGCGCGAGCGCCGAGAGCGAGGCGACGGCAGCGTTCGCGTCCATCAGCAGCACGCCTGCTTTGGCGCGGGCGCATCGGCGGGGCCGCAGCAGGCCGCGGCGGGCTCGGGCAGCACCTCGTCCTCGCCGTAGCTGGTCGCCTCACCGAAGGTGAAGAAGGTCTCCCAGCGCACGCCGGCGGGATCGCGGACCCAGCTCTTGTCCGACTGCGCGTAGCAGCAGGTGGTCGCTTCCTGATCGAACGTCTCCGCCCCGGCGGCCTTGAGGCGACCGGCGAGCGCGCCGAGCTCATCGGCGCTGTCGACCTGGATGCCGATATGGTCGATGCCGGCCGCGCGCGCGCGCTCGGAGATCGCGAAGTTGACCTTGGGATCGTCGAGCATCCACTTGGCGTAGTCGTCCTTCACGACGACGGGCGCGGCGCCGAACAGCGTCTCGTAGAACTGGATCGACGCGCCGAGATCGGGCACGCTGACGTGCAGATGGATGCGCTTCATGGAATGGCTCCTGATAACGACTCGATGACACTACGAGTATATCCGTAATATCATCGAGTCAATGAGCACGACGCTCATGGCTGCTGGGCGTGCATCCAGTCAGCGGCGGCCTGCGCCTTGCTGGCTGCGGTGAAGATCGCCCGCGGCTCATCCTTCAGGAGTTGGAGCCAGGAAGCGATATAGGCGGCGTGGTCGGGCCGCGGCTCGTGGGCGATCCCGAGATCGGCGAGCAGGAACGAGGCGGTCAGCTCGGCGGTCGCTTCCTCCATCGCGAGCGCGTGCCTGGTCCACTTGGCGCTGAAATCCCGGTCGAGCCGATGGGCTGCGCCACTGGCATGAGCGGCCTCGTGAATACGGGTGGCATAGAAGCCGTGAGCGTCGTGGAAGGCGCTGAAATCCGGCATGTGGATGCGGTCTTCGGCGATGTGATAATAGGCGCTGGCCGAGCCGTAGACAGTATCGATGCCGAGGGCGGCGATGAAGGCTTCGGCGGCGGCGAGGCGTTCGCTCTCGGGCAGGTCCGGCCCCGGTTTGGGCGCATAGCCATCGACCTGATCGGCGTTGAACAGGCCGAACGCCTTGGCGAAAAGCCGTCGATGGTCGTCATCGTCGCTGGCGTCGTCGCCCTTCGCGTGAAACTCCTTCCAGAGGACACCGAGGCTGGCGTGCTCACCCTTGCGGACCTGCGCGCCGAGCGCCTGCCACTGGCGATAGGTGCCCCAGACCCCGCTCGCATAGCCGCTGCCATAGGCGGCCGCCCAGAGCGAGACCGTATTTATGCCGCGATAGGGCTTGCCGCTGGCGACGTTGGTCGGGCGGGTGACGTCGGCGCCGGAATGATGCCATGGCATGCGCCAGGTGCCGGTGCCGGCTTCGATGGCGTCGACGATCGCTTGCGTGACGCGAGCATAGACGTCTGAGCGTTGTGAGGCTGACATGATCTGTTCTCCGTTCTCGCGCCGGGGACCATCCCCGGCGGCGGAGGCCCGTTCGCGCCGGGCACAGGGGGGCTCGCGCACCCGTCAGGGCCGCAGCGAAGCGAAGGACGGCGAAGCCGTTGCGCGGGCGCGCCGACCGGCGCAGGACTCCGCCAACAACCGGGGTGGTCTACGGCGCGGGAGGGTCGATCCCGGCAATCACCACGCTCAGGCGATCCAGCTCGCGCTGGAGAGCCTGACGCTGGAGATCGGAGATGCGCCGTTCGCGTAAGTGCGCCCTGGCATCGGCCGCCGCGCGTTCCCAGGCCGGCCTGTGGCGGGCGGTGATGCAGGCGTTGGGACAGCGGGTCGGCTCGCACAGGGCAGTGAGCGGCCCTGCCGGATCGGGGGTCGTCACGCGCTTGAGGCAGAGCGCGGTCGCGGGATCGAAGAAGCAATCCGCGAGCGGGCCGACATGGAAGGTGCGCGCGACGCTGGCGAGCATGACGCGCAGGCGGGCGCGATCGGCGATCATGGCGGGCAAAGGCCCTTGTCTGACGGCGGCATCGTCGAGCGTCCGCGCGATGCGCGGTCCCGCCGGTCCACCGAGCGATGCGCCGCCCTGACGCCGGTCGAAATAGTCCAGCAGATCGTCAATCTGACCGAGCCGACGCTGCGCCTCGACCTCGGCGCGAAACCCTGATGCGCTGGTCCCGGCATAGCCTTCGAACGCGGCGACCGAGGCGTGCTTGTACTGGATCATGCCGGCGATGGTGCCGAACGGACGGTTGGCGATGTGCCACGCGATCGTGCGCCGGAACTGCCGCGTCGTGATGCGCCACGGCTTGCCATCGGGTCCGGGCGGGATGACCGGCTCATCGGGGGTGCCGAAGGCGCTGTTGAGGTGGTCGCGGAAGGTGTTGAGCTGGCGGACCACCTCGCTCGACAGATGCGTCTTGGAGACGGCGCTCGCGCGCAGCACCGGCCAGAGCGTATCGCTGCCGCTGGCGCGCGCCGGCCCTGCCGACAGGCGTTCGAGCACCATGATCGCGGCGGCGACCGGCTCGATCGTCACCCAGCTCGCCGCCTCGCCCACCGCCGCCCGGCGCTTGTAGATGGTCGACCGGATGCGATGGCGCTCGATCAGGCCGTCCTCGCTGCGCGCGATAGAGAGACACCCGCGCCGCATCGCCTGCACCTCGCAGTCGCGCATGCCGGTCAGGTAGGCGCACACGATATAGGCAGCGGCTTGAAGCATCCGTTCCTCGTGTGCGAGAGTCTTCGCATCGAAGCGCTCGCGCCACGGCCGACCGCTGTCAGGATCGATCGTGATCGGCGTGTCCATGCCGCCGACCTCTACCCCCAGCTCGGCCGCCACTGCGTCGATCAACCTCGCTTCACCGCCTGTCAGCAGAAGATGCGCGCCAGGCTCGGCCTGCACGTCGATCCCGACATGGAGATGCAGGAGATGTGCGTTGATCGGTGGGGTCACTGCGCCGGTGTTGGGGTCGACGCGCAGCTTGCCGTTATGAGCGGTGCCCCAGATCGGCGCGCCGCGCCCCTCGCGGCGTCGGCGGCCGAAATAGGCCTTCAGGCGGGTGCGGCGACGTTGCCGGCGATCAGGGTCTGGAAGGCCGGCATCGGCGGCGGCAAGGCGATCCCGGCGCACTTCGAGCCGCGCAAGCTCGCGGCGGGCGGCGAGGATATCGTCCGCGAATATGGTGACGTAGCGCAACGACCAGGCGAGTAGCGCGGCGATGACCTCTTCCGGGAAGCGCGGCGTGCGGTTCTCCCGGACATGGCGGTAGCCCGCAACGCGGGCGGGCGCCTGTCCGGCCCAAGGCTCGAATGCAAGGCCTCCGCTATCGAGGTGGTCGCGATAGTAATAGAGATCTGAGACCACTTCGAGGAGGTGGCCGACGATGACGGGTCGTCGGGCAGGATCGTCACGGAGATGACGGGCATAGGCATCGAGCAATGGCTGATCGATACGGGAAACGTCGAGCCGTCCGAGCCGCTCGCGGGCGAAGGCGAAGAACCGGCGGGCACGGTTGAATGCCTGGCGGATACAGGCGGGTGGTAACTTCGTCCGATAGCCGGGGAGATCGGCGTTGAGGCGGGCGTAGAGATAGGCGCGCATCGCCGCCTGCACATCGGCATGTTCGAGCACGTGGAAATGCACGGTGACGTGGCAGCGCCGGGCGTTCTCGCGGAAGACGGCGGGACCGAGATCCCAGCTCGGGTCGCCGACGCGCGATAGCGCCTCGCGGGTATGGCCTTCCTTGAGTGGCGCGCTCGCCAGCACGGGGCGATCGTCGAAAGCGGGCGCCTGGGCATGAACGGGCATGGTCATGCGCGGACCTCCGGCGGCAGATAAAGCCGTTCGCCCTCCATCTGCCGGCGCGCATCGGTGATGACGGCATCGGAGAAGGCCGGCAGGACCTGGGCGGTGATGCGGGCATGGACGCGGCCGAACTTGGCCGCCCAGTCGGTCGCGGGCAGGCTCAGCCGCTGCTCTTCGACGAAGGCGAGGAAGGCGAGGATCGCGGGGAGCTTGCGCACGGTGATGACGGCGTTGGGGCAATCAAGGCAGCCCCAGAAGGGCTGCGCGCAGGGTGATCCGGCCTCGGCGAAGGGACTGTTGTGGAAGCCCGCGCAGGCTGCGAGCCAGACATCCTGTTCGCCGTCGAGCAACGGACCCACGGTATCGGGCGGCATCAGCGGCGCGGCCTGTTCGGGTGCTTCGCGCAACGTCTGCTCGGCGGTGGGCGGAAGCACGGTCGGCATCGCGGCGGCGACCGCCGCGCGGAAGGCGTCGGCGACGGCCGTCTCGTGCACGGGCCGGAGCGACGGCAGATCGGCATAGTGGCGCGCCGCCACCTCGCGCGAGTGGCCGACCGCGAAGCGGGTCATGTGCCCCTCGGTCTTGGTGTACCACAGCGCCTTGTGGGTCTTGCGGAGCCGCGAGAGCAGCAAGTGGAGCGGCTCGCCGTCGTCATCGACAATAGCGTGCTGAGCTACCCAGGCATCGATCCGTTCCGTCGGGTGGCGGATGCCTACCCGCAGGCCGCCAGCGTTGTGATAAACCCAAAGACGATCGTCGTTCAGATGCTTGCGGGCAATCGCCGTGACCTCAATCAGGCGACGAATCAGACCACCAGGCGTGCCCCCACCGCCATCTCGCACGCGCATGCTCTTGTGCTCGGCGCCGCAGGCGCGGCGCTTGAGATAGCGCAGCTCCACCGTGCCGGCATGGGGGTTGGTGAGACAATCTGTGGTCAGCGTCTTCAGGCACTCGGGCTCGAGGCCGGTATCGAGCGTGAGCAGCACGAGCAGCGCCGGCAGATCGCGCGCAAGCGGGTGATGGCGGCCATGCAGATCATCGATGAGCGTGCTGATCGGCAATCCGCGCCGCATGCGCATGAAATAGAGGCTCTTCAGCGCCGGGTGGTCTGCAACGATAAAGCCCTGCCGCGCGATGATCGCTTCGACGTCGGCCCGCGCTCTGGCGATGACCGGGTCGCCCTCATCGGTGCGGTCGTCGGCACCGAGACGGCGGAACATCGCTTCGACGTCGGTCCTCGCGGCGTCGCGCAACGCGCGGGCGACGAAGGGGCTATAAGCATCGCGTGGGGTCGAGCGGCCCGCCGATGTGGCCAGCGTGTAGCGCAGCCGCTCATGCAGGTCGGGCGCGATCCGATCGGGCCGGTCTGCCTCGATCGCGCGCAATGTGTTGACGATCTTGCCGACCGATATGTGCCGGTGGATCGCGCCCATCCCGCGCTGTTCGAGCGCGGAGGCGAACCCATCGATATGGACTGCACGCAGGTCGTTGACGCCGGTCACCCCCGGCGCACCATCACCAAGCCAGGCGAAGAAGTGACGATAGACCTGCACATACTGCTTGATGACGCTGGCCGCACCAATCGGTCCCCCGAGCGCAGCCGATCGACGCAGCGCGCCGGCGAAGGCGATAGCGAGCGGACGGGGATCGAGTGCGGCCATATCGACCAGGACCGTTCCGCCATGCCGCGCCTCGATGGTGAACTTGAGGCCGAGCACCGGATCGGGCTTCTGTGGCTCCGGCGTGATCGGCGCGAAGGCGACAGGCCGGCCCTTGCGGGGATGGCCGCTCATGCGCCCTGCGGTCCCGGCAGCAGCGCAAGCAGCTCCTCGACGGCCGCGTCCACCGTATCGGCGCGCGTCGCGATATGGTCGAGGTAGATATAGGTGGTGGTGAGGCTGGCGTGGCCAAGCAGGCGTTGCACCTGCTGCAGCGGGTCGCCGAGGATCAGCCGATAGCTCTCCAGCGGTCCGACCGGCAATGCCGCTTCGCGCAACCGCTGCTGGATCAGCAAGGCGAGCATATGGACTGCGAATGTGTGGCGAAGCTGGTGCGGGTTGATCGACAGCGGGAAGCCGTTCTCCGCGCACCGGTTGCAGGCGCGGGTGAAGATCACCTCCCACGAGTTGGGCCGAACAGGCTGCCCTACCTCGGTCAGCCACAGCGCCGCCGGCTCGCGGGGCGATCCATCCTCGTCGTACAGGATCAGGCGGCATCGTTCCTCCGGGGTGCAGATATCGCGCATGCGGTCGAGACCGGCGCGGGTGACAGGGATCGATCGTTCGAGCTTGGTCGCGCCGTCTCGCGCGGCGAACTTGGCCACGCCCGCTGCGCGCTCGACGGCGACGTAAGCGGCAATCTGACGAAGCAGCCGACGCGGGAGCAGGACGCTGCGTCCCCGGTCGCCCTTGGTCAGCGGTGGCGGGAGAGGCAGCCAAAGTTGTTGGGCATCGCCGTCCTCGCGGTCGATCGCCGCGAGCTCGGCGGCGAGCAGGCCCGACGCCTCTTCGAGGCGCAGGCCGGTGGTGACGAGAAGATCGGCAAACAGCGCGTTGCGCAGCCCGTTCCGGTCGCGCGCGCCGGGGCGCTCGGTGCCGTCAGGGGTAAGGCCGCGCAGGCCGACCTCGCGGAAAATACGGTAGTCGTCCATCGTGACGAACCGCACATCTGATCGCCTGGCAACACGTTCATAGGCGTCATTGCGCGCCGCGATCATGCCGCGACGGCCACCATGCGCCGGTCGCCACACGGCGCGGCGGCTGAACGGCGCGTCGGTGATCAGCCCGTGCTGCTCACCCCATCGGTAAAGGCGATCGAGACTGGCGACGGCGCGGTTCCAGCTTGCGGCCGTTATCCGGTGATCGGCCTCGTCGCGGCGTCGCTCACGATGATAGGCGTCGACATCGTCGCGGGTCGCAGCCCACACGGTCTTGCCGCAGGCATCGAGAAAGCGAAGCCAGACAACGACATCATAGGCATAGGCGCGAAGCGAGTGCCGCGAGCGGACGCCCGACAACGGCAGGTCGAGAAAGAAGCGATCCAGATCGGGATCATAGAGCGCGTCGCCGCGCAGGATCAGCGGCACATGCGCATCGAGGCCCCTGGCCTCGCGGCGCTCGCAAACAGTAATGATCGACACCGGCGCGAAGCCCTCCCCCCGGCCCCCCCACCGGGAAGCTGACCTTCACACCGTTGCGCACTATGACCCGGCAGCAATCAGGCTGGCCTCCGCCAGCTCTTGGGTCAGCGCTACGGCCAGCCTGATTACTGCCTACCGTGGGCGTCCATCGCCGACCTTACTGCAAAGTTGCGAGCGGCGCAGACTGTCCAGATAAGGCGACCAGTTCCTCGCGGGCATAGTCCTTGCTGCCGAAGCCGTTGGTCAGGTCACGCGCCAGCCGTGCGGGGTGCCCGGTGGCATGGGTCAGTTCGTGCAGGCAGGTCCGGTAATAGTTGATCTGCTCGTAGAAGGCGGGCTGCGGCGGCACCTGCACGAAATCCTCGCTCCGGACATAGAAGGCGCGGTCGCCGCCGATGCGGAAATCGACCCCCGATGCGGCAATCACCTCCTCGGCGACGGGCACGATCTCGCGCTCGGGCAGCGGCGCGGGATCGGACGCCAGCCCGGCGCGAAGCCCTTCGCACTGCGCGACATTGAAGACGGTGAACCGCTTGAGGAACGGCACCGCCTTGGGGTCGCCCCCCTCGCGCGCGGCGCGTTCCTTCTCGGCCTCGGGGGTGAAGCGGTCGGCATAGACGACGGTCACGCCATGCTCGCCCTTGCGCACGCATCCGCCCGCGTCCTGCGCCTGCCGGAAGGTCAGCCACGATTGCGAAGACCAGCCATGCTCGATCACCGCGCCCCACAGGATCAGCACGTTGACGCCCGAATAGCTGCGCGCGGTGAGCGCATTTCTCGGCAGGCCGGGGCCGGTCCCGCCCGTCCGTCCCCAAGGCTGGACCCAAGGGAAACGCCCGGCTTCGAGTTCGGAAACGATCCGCGCCGTCACCTCGTCATAGAGGCTGGCGCGACCCTCGTCGCGGTTCGGTTCGGCACCCTCGCAGCGGGCACGGCGGCTGGTGGTCTTGCGCATCGCTGTCCTCCATCGCCACCCGAAAAGCAGCAAGCCTCCCCGGAAGGCGGGGGTGGGCGGCGAGACGCGACCAAGAGGCCCGGCTTCGAGCGGGCGAAGACACCGTCAGGGCGGAACGGATGTGGAGCACCCCGAAGGGGTTGGCTTCGGCCGCGACGGGCCTAGCCGGGAGCGCCGCCCGCACCCGCCGTACCGGGAGAGGCACAGACAACGCCGCCGCGCGCAGGCGCGGCGTCATCAGCCACGCCAGCGATCGTCACCGCATGGCGTGCGCCGTTGTGGCGCGAAGAAGAAAGGAGTGTTCTATCGAACGAAGCTTATTGGCGTAGCTTCTGTCTGACCGACTTACCGGTGCTGGTGATGAGCCGGCTGAAATCCCGAAAGGGAAACGGGACCATAGCATGTCGGTGAAGGGATCGAAATCGAGCTCCGCAGCCTGATGGCTGACCCGCAGACAAGGTGCGCATGGTGAAGACTGGATTGTCTGAATCCCAGTTCTCTGCGGTTAATAGGTAAGCGGTGGCGAATGCGGATGACACGCCATTCCCGTGTGCAGTGTGAAGCCCGTCCTTGTGGATCACTGCCAATGCACACGGCGCAGCCCCGGTAAGGGGATCACGAGAACGAACGGGGCACCTAAACGCATCGCAACTCCTCGCTCGCGCAACTGCGGGATCGCCTAAACAGGACGGCTTGCCCGGACCTGCACGGCGACGGAGCCGTCATAGTACTCAAACGCCCGGCGTAACGGCCGGGACAGCCGCCACGAAGCGGACGGAGCATCGGCATAAGGGGCGAGTGATCGTGCCGAAACCCGGCGCATCCGGGGGAAGGACGGCAGTTCTGTAAAACTCGACAACTCGATGGAAAGGAACTGCTGATGCAGACCGCTACTATCCTGAGACGGATCGAGACGCTTCCGGCCCTGTCGCGGGTGGGCAAGCGGATCAATGGTCTTCACCGCCTCATGAGGCCTCGTTACCTTTATGAGCGGGCCTATGTCAGGGTGTCCCGGAACCGGGGCGCAATGACACCGGGCATCGATGGCGCGACGTTCGACGGCATGACGCTGGAGAAACTCGACCGTCTCGCCCGGAGTGTGGCCGAAGGCCGTTACCGCCCTCGCCCTGTGCGGCGGGTCTATATCCCCAAGGGCAATGGTAAGTTACGCCCATTGGGCATCCCGACAGCGGATGACCGCATCGTCCAGGAGGTGGTCCGGACGATCCTCTCGGCAATCTATGAGCCTGTGTTCTCGAAACACAGCCACGGGTTCCGGGCGGGTCGGTCGTGCCACACGGCTCTCGAAGAGATCCGGCACACCTGGACGGGCGTCAAATGGCTGATCGAAGTGGATGTCCGCGGGTTCTTCGACAACATCGACCATGAAATCCTGCTGATGCTGCTCTCGCGCCGGATCGACGATCCTTTGTTCGTCGGCCTGATCGAGGCGATGCTGAAGGCGGGGTGCATGGAAGACTGGAAGGTCGAGCGGACCTATAGCGGAACGCCGCAGGGCGGCGTCGTCTCGCCGCTGCTCGCCAACATCTATCTGCATGAGCTTGATCTGTTCATGGAGGAAATGCGGGCGGACTTTGATCAGGGAGCGCGCAGGCGGTCTAATCCCGCCTATCTCTCGCACTCCAACCGGATCGCCGAACTTCGCAAGAAGATCGATGCTCTTCGTGCCGATGGTGCGGAGAATGCCGAGGCCCGTGCTCTTCAGGCGCGGATCAAGGCCATCAAGAAGGAACGGCTGACAGTGTCGTCGGTCGATCCGATGGACCCCGGCTTCCGCCGCCTTCGCTATTGCCGATATGCCGACGACTTCCTTGTCGGTGTGATCGGCAGCAAGGCGGATGCTGTGCAGATCATGGCCGATATACAGCACTTCCTCGCTGATCGGCTGCGTCTGGCGGTGTCACCGGAGAAGACGGGTGTTCGCGATGCATCGAAGGGATCGCCGTTCCTCGGCTTCCATGTCTGCGCCTGAGAACACCGGGAATAAAAGGGGCCACGGATCGGCCAGTCTCACCGGATTAAAAAGGGGCCAGTCCTGCTAGACCTCCGTTTTTGGGCGGAGGTGGAGGATGAAGAGAGTGGAGCTTTATCAGAAGGTCCGCCGCGCCGTGCTGATTGACGGGATGAGCCGTCGCGCTGCCGCCCGGTATTTTGGGATCAATCGCAAGACCGTCGACAAGATGCTGTGCTTTCCAGAGCCAGCAGCGCACGGCCGGAGCGGGCAAACCTACAGCCGCAAGCTGTCCGGATTTACCGACATCATTGACCAAATCCTGGTGGATGACCGCAAGGTTCACATCAAACAGCGACACACTGCCGCGCGTATTTTCGAGCGTCTGCGCGATGAACATGGCTTCACCGGCGGCATCACCATTGTTCGCGACTATGTGGCGGGCGCCAAGTTGCGCAGCCGCGAGGTGTTCATACCATTGAGCCACAAGCCGGGGCATGCGCAGGTGGATTTTGGTGAGGCGGACGGGATCATCGACGGCAAGTTGGTGCGGTTCCACTATTTCTGCATGGACCTGCCGCACAGCGATGCGCCGTTCGTTAAAGCCTATCCTGCCGAGGTGGCTGAGGCATTTTGCGAAGGGCACGTGGCGGCCTTTGCCTTCTTCGGCGGCATCCCGCAGTCGATCCTGTATGACAACACCAAGCTGGCAGTGGCGCAGATCCTGGGCGACGGGAAGCGCGAGCGCAGCCGGATGTTCTCGACCCTCCAGAGCCATTACCTGTTCGAAGACAAATTCGGGCGCCCCGGCAAGGGTAACGACAAGGGCAAGGTCGAGGGGCTGGTCGGTTATTCCCGGCGCCACTTCATGGTGCCGAGGCCAGAGGCGCCCAGCTTTGATGCGCTGAACGCGCGCTTTGTCGAACAATGCATGGAGCGACGACAGGCCATCTTGCGCGGGCATGAGCGCAGCATCGGTGACAGGCTGGTGGCTGATCTGGCGGCCTTTATGCCGCTACCGGCGGTGCCGTTCGATCCCTGCCATATGGTGACGGGGCGGGCCTCGTCGATGTCGCTGGTGCGCTATCGTACCAATGATTATTCGGTGCCGACGGCCTATGCCCACCAGGAGGTCGTAATCAAAGGCTATGTCGATCGGGTTGCGATCATCTGTGGCGGGGAGCTGATCGCAGTGCATCCGCGCAGCTATGAGCGGGAGGACTTCATTGCCAACCCGCTGCACTATCTGGCGCTGTTAGAACAGAAACCCCGCGCGCTTGATCAGGCAGCGCCGCTCGATGGCTGGGTGCTGGCTGAACCGATGCATCGCATCCGACGACTGATGGAGGCGCGCAGCGGCAAAGAGGGACGGCGCGAGTTCATCCAGGTGCTGCGGCTATGCGAACGCTTCGAGCAGTCCCTGGTGGAATGGGCAGTGGCCCGCGCGCTGGAGATGGGGGCAATCAGCTTCGATGCGATCAAGATGATCGCGCTGGCCCGCCTCGAACAGCGTGTGCCGCGCCTCGATCTGCAATTTTACCCGCATTTGCCGCGCGCGAATGTCGGGCGTACCGATCCGCGCACCTACATGGGCCTGCTCTCGCAGGCAGGCACTCCAGCGACGGGAGTGGCAGCATGAGTGATCCCATGATGCCGCTGCCAGCCATCGAGGCCGAACCCACCAGCGTGCCGCCCGCTGTACTACTGGCCAACCATCTCAAAGCGCTCAAGCTGCCCACCTTTGTGCGCGAGTATGAGAAGGTCGCCTTCGAGGCCGCGCAGGATCGGGCCGATTACCCCCGCTATCTGCTGCGCCTGTGCGAACTTGAACGGATTGATCGCGAGCGCCGGATGGTGGAGCGCCGTATCCGCATGGCTCGCTTCCCGCACACCAAGAGCTTTGACACCTTCGACTTTGCAGCCCAGCCATCACTGAACAAGGCCTTGGTTCTGGAACTGGCGCGCGGTGAATGGATCGAGCGGCGGCGTAATGTCATTGCGCTGGGCCCCAGCGGCACCGGTAAGACCCACACCGCCCTCGCGCTAGGACTGGCTGCGTGCCAGAAAGGGCACAGCGTGGCCTTCACAACGGCCGCGGCGTTGGTCCATGACCTGATGGAGGCTCGCGACGAGCGTCGCTTGCGCAGCCTGCAAAAGCATCTGGCATCTGTAAAGCTGCTGATCCTCGACGAGTTGGGATATGTACCATTCACCGCCGTGGGCGGCGAGTTGCTGTTCGAGGTACTCAGCCAGCGCTATGAACGCGGCAGCACGCTGATCACCAGCAATCTGCCCTTCGATGAATGGACATCGGTGTTCGGCTCCGAACGCCTGACCGGCGCCCTGCTCGACCGGCTGACACACCACGTCCACATTCTCGAGATGAATGGTGACAGCTTCCGTCTCGCCAGCAGCCGCAAGCGCCAGAAGGACAAGGGGGAGGATAAATGACCTAAGAACGGGCGGCCATCGGCAGCGGGAAATCGGCTTCCGCTCCGCTCCAGCCGCTTCCCCGCTGCCGATGCTGCCCAGCCTCAACCTTGGGGCTTTTTGTTCAAACCAACTGGCCCCATTTTAAACCGGTGCCTGGCCCGTTTTTATCCCGGCGTTGACACGTGAAGCGTTGCACGCGCCCACGTGATAAATTCGAGGCATGTCTGGCGGACACGCAGCGCCGAACTTCGGTATCCCTCCGCAGCTTCGTTCAATCTTACCGCCGGCCACTCGGCCTGGTGAAGCGCTGTCGCTGATCGCATCCGCGAGAATTTTTGGCGATATGCATCGGCCTGTTTTGAACCGAGCGCGGAGAAGAAGGGATCGCAGAGATCGGCGATCGCCGCCATTTGCTCGGCATGCCTGCGCCGCAACACGACAAGCTCACGTCGCCGAGCATCATCCGTGCGCGCGGCGATATCGGCAAATTCGCCTTGAAACTCCTCCAGCGTCTTGAGCGCTCGCAGTATCTCTCCGCCAGCGCTCACTCTTCAAGCTCCCAGCTTTCTTTTGAGCTCGCCGGCTTCCGCCGCTTCCTCTGCTTTCACTCGTTCGCGCCAAGCGTGAAGGAGTGGCTCGGTATAGCCATTCGGCTGCTCGACCCCCTTGAACACCAGCGCCCGAGCCGCCTGCAGCGCCATGCTTTCTGGGCGACCGGCCATTGGGGAGTAGCGCGGATCGCCTGCATTCTGCGCATCGACCTTGGCGGCCATCTTATCAAACGCAGCATCAATCTGCGCCTTGGTGCACACGCCGTGCAGCAGCCAGTTGGCAATATGCTGCGAGGAGATACGCAGTGTCGCGCGATCTTCCATCAGGCCAATATCGTTGATATCCAGCACCTTGGAGCAGCCGATGCCCTGATCGATCCAGCGCACGACGTAGCCGAGGATTCCTTGGACGTTATTCTGCAGTTCGTCGCGCACCTCCTGTTCGGACCAGTTCGTCCCTGGCGAGACAGGCATGGTCAGCAGCGCGTCGAGACTGGCAACCGCCTCTGCGCGGCGCGCCGGATGAAGGGCGAAGACGTCCACCTCATGATAATGGGTAGCATGCAGGGTAGCGGCGGTCGGGCTTGGCACCCAGGCGGTGGTCGCACCTGTCAGCGGATGCGCGATCTTCTGCTCCAGCATATCCGCCATGCGGTCGGGGGCTGCCCACATGCCCTTGCCGATCTGGGCTCTGCCAGACAACCCGCAGGCGAGGCCGATCTGGACGTTGCGGGCTTCGTAAGCCTTGATCCAGGAAGAGTTCTTCATATCGCCCTTGCGAACCATCGCGCCGGCCCGCATCGACGTATGGATTTCATCACCCGTGCGATCCAGGAAGCCCGTGTTGATGAAGACGAGCCTATTTTTTACGGCCTCGATACATGCGGCGAGGTTCGCCGAGGTCCGCCGCTCCTCGTCCATCAGCCCGACCTTGACGGTGTATCTTGCCAAGCCGAGCAGATCCTCGATTGCTTCGAACAGGTGATCGGTGAACTGCACCTCCTCTGGTCCGTGCATCTTGGGTTTGACGATATAGATCGAGCCCGTCCGGCTGTTCCGGAACTTCCCTTTCCCCTTCAGATCGTGGAGCGCGATAAGGCTCGTTACGATGCCGTCGAGAATCCCCTCGGGAGCCTGGCTGCCATCCCGCAGAATGACCGCCGGCGTGGTCATGAGATGACCGACATTGCGGGCGAAGAGCAGGCTGCGCCCAGGCAGTACATAGTTAGAGCCATCCGAGGCGACATACTGACGGTCGGGCTCCAGCCTGCGAACGACAGTGTTTCCGCCTTTTCTGAAGGTAGCCTCGAGATCGCCCCGCATCAGCCCGAGCCAATTGGCGTAGGCCTCGACCTTGTCCTTCGCGTCGACCACCGCGACGGAGTCCTCAAAGTCGACGATGGTGGTGAGGGCTGCTTCGATGATGACATCGGCGATGCCGGCAGGATCCGTCCCGCCGATCGGATGAAGAGGATCGATCACCACCTCGATGTGCAGGCCGTTGTGGCGAAACAGCAGGTTCCGTCCCGCCCGGCCTACGAGCTGCGAGGGATCCGCCAGCACCGGTTTACCGGTCAGGTCCGCCCATCGCCCTTGGGCGAGCGGAACGGCTCTGTCGAGGAAGCCCTTGGCCCACGCGATCACCAGAGCGCCGCGCGCCGGGTCAAAGCTTCTGCCCGGCGGCGGTCCCGGCAACGCGTCAGTCCCGTACAGCGCGTCGTAAAGGCTGCCCCAGCGCGCGTTAGCCGCGTTCAGTAGAAATCGTGCATTGAGAACCGGCACGACAAGCTGCGGGCCAGCGAGGCTCGTCACCTCGGCATCGACATTTCTCGGCGCGATAGTGATGCCCGTCGGATGTTCCAACGGATCGGCGACGATGTAGCCGATTCCGCGCAAGAAGGCCTGATAGGCGGCGTGATCGGCCGGGTGGCCACCCTGTTGTACGAGCCAGGCGTCGATGCGCGCTTGCAGATCGGTTCGCTTGGCGAGAAGCGTCGCGTTCCAGGGCGCGAAGCGAGCAAAGATACCTGCAACGCCAGCCCAAAAGGCTCCGGATTCGAAGCCTGTGCCGGGAAGGACCCGATCTTCAATAAGGGACGCCAGCGACGCCGCGACTTTAAGCCCGGGGCGATCCACCATCTGCGCCATCGATTTATGCCTGCGCCTGGAGGCCAGCGGCGGCGATGCCGGCCAGGGCCGCGATCTCATCATTGTCGGAGGTGTCGCCGGTGACGCCGACCGCACCGATCGGCTGGCCTCCAGCATCCACGACGATCACACCGCCCGCCGCTGGAACGATGCCGGATGGCACAATTGACCCGAGCGCGGCGACGAACGTCGGCCGATCGACCGCCATCTGGCCTATCGCTCGGCTGGAGACCCCCAGACCAAGCGCGCCCGCCGCCTTGCCCACCGCGATTTGTGGTCGCAACGTCGATGCTCCATCCTGCCGCGCGAATGCGATCAGATGTCCCCCCGCGTCCAGTATGGCGGCGCTTAGCGGCTTCAACCCCAACGCTGCGCCTTTTGCAAAGACGGCTTCAATAATGTCCCCGGCCGCCTCCAGGCTGATGCGAGCCATAATATTCTCCTCAAATTCCAGACAACGGCCGACAGGGCGTCGACCTGTACGGCTGCCGGCGACCACGTCGTGGCGGCGCAGCCATCACGATCGACACTCCAGCTCCCTGATTTCGACGCGGTCCGCGTAGAAGGCGACATGGTCTGCTATCGCGCCCGCCACCGAGTATGGACTGAGGTATGTCCACACAGCGTTTGCCCCTCGATCCCCCAGCGGAAGCAGATCGAAATAGGCCGCAGTCCCCTTGTAGAGGCAGTAGGTGGAATGCGTGGAGGGCCGCAGCGAAGCCATCATCACGTGTTTGAGGGGAATGTACTGAACTGCGGGATAGCTCGCTTCGTGGAGGATCAACGCCTCGCAGGAATCAGCCACGACCTGGCCGCCGGCCTCGACCACGACCCGTCGCGGGTTGGGCCTGATTGTGATCGGATGGTCGGCGCTCGGGGCGAGGATCAGAGGGTCGGTCATATGCGTGTCGCGGCTCCAAAAGGCGCTGTTCAGGACTCCGTGACCCGTTCGGCGTCAGCGGCGATGAACCGCCCGGCGAGCAGAAACAGCACACCGGCGAGCACGGCGGTCGCGGCGATAAACAGCATCGAATAGCGGATGGCGTTGTCGCCGTAGCTGGACCTCAGCGTATCGTTCATGAATCCGATCACGAGAGGTCCCGCAGCTTGCCCGAACAAAGCTGCGCAAAAAAGGAGGATTGAAGTCGCGACCGCCCGCATGCGGACACGGGCAACGGTTACCACCGCCGCGAAGACAGGTCCTTGATGGATCAAAAGAAAGAAACCGCTGACTGCGAAGGCCGACAGCCAAAGGGACTTGTCGTCCGCAAACGCAAACACGGCTTCGGCCGGACCCGCGATCAGGCAAGCGATAGCGGGCAGGGTCATCCGCCAATGCGGCGCGCGGCGCCCGAGCCGGTCGATCAGGATGCCGCCAAGCAACACGCCTGCAACCCCGCACGCACCACGGATCGGACCAATTGTCGCGGCAACCTGACCCAGTGAGAGATGATGCACACGCGTGAGAAAGGTAGGTGTCCAAACCGCGGCGCCGAAAACATTGAGACCCATCAGAGTCGCGCCGCCGAGCAACGCAATGTAAGCGCGGGAGCCGGCCAGGAACCGGACGCTGCCCCAAAACGGCTCGCGTGTGGTCGTGGAATAGCGGCGCTTCTCCGACGCTCCCCTAACTGGCTCCCGCACCGTCAATACGAAGATCAGCGCGAGCACGAGGCCGGGGACGCCAGCCGCGACAAACATCTGCCTCCAGCCGTATTGCTGACCGATCCAGCCCGCGATCGGGAAGAACAGGATCGATGAAATCGAGGTTGCGGTTCCGAAGATCGAGTACGCAAACGGCCTGCGTTCAGCGCGGAAGAGGTCGGCAATCATGGAATTGGAGGGGGCGATGCCACAGGCCTCACCCGCGCCCATCAGGAAACGTGTGACCGCGAGTTGCCAGATGTTGCCGACCCAACCGGTAAGCAGCGTCATCAAGCTCCAAAAGGCGAAACCGATGGTGATTATGTTCCGCCTGTTCCAGCGGTCCGCCGCCCAGGCGATCGGTACACCCATGATCGAGTAAAAGAGTACGAACGCGAGGCCGGACACGAGCCCAAGAACGGTATCCGAAACATGCATCTCGCGCTTGATCTGCGGAAGCGCCAAGCCCAGCAGCGAGCGATCCAGATAGTTGAACGCTGAAACGAAGGTCAGAAAGCCCAAGCCGTAGACCGTCGCGAAGGACCAGTCGCTCCCGGTATTGATGTCTCTTGCTTCGATCGCAGGCCCGTCGGCCAGCGCTCCGTCGGTTGCCGGCATCATAGACGTGACGCCCTCTTCTCCTTGGAAGTGATGAACTCGATCAGGGCCGGCTGACCGGCCTCGGTGGCGGCGATGCCGCGACGGATCGCATCCGCGATATCTGCGGGCTTTTCGACGCGTTCGCCATAACCGCCGAGCGCTCGTGCGAAGGCGGCATAGTCACCCGAGATGTCGGTCGCGCGGAAGCGCTCGGTTGCCTCGGGCATGATATCCAGCTCGATCGCCATCGCAGAGTTGTTGAGCAGGATCGACAGAATCGGCAGTCGCTCGCGCACCGCCGTCTCGAAGTCCGTCCCGGTGAACCCGATAGCGGCGTCGCCCCACACGTTGATGCACAGCTTGTCGGGACAGGCGAGCTTGGCGCCCATTGCCAGGCCGATACCGTATCCAAGCTGGGTGGATTTGCCCCATCCGATGTAACTCAGCGGAGTGATGCTCTTCCAATAAGGCGTGAGCTGATCGCGCGGCGAGCCAGCGTCGTGCGTGATGATCGTGTTGGCTACGTCGACGGTCTTCTGCAATTCCCAGAGCACCCGGTATGGTGTCATCGGCGCGCTGTCGCTTGTCAGGATTGGCAGCCACCCTTCCATCCAGCGAGCTTCGACTTCGGCGATCTCGGCAGCAATAGCCGCGCTGTCCCGCGGTCCGTCCACCAGGTCCCGGCATGCGGCCAGCAACGCGGTAAGCGTGAGCTGCGCATCACCGACCAACGCATGCTCGCACGGCACGGATTTGTTGATGTCCGCGGGATCGAGCGTTGCATGGAGGACGCGCTTGCCGGCGGGCATGCGCACGCCGAAAGCCGTTTCGGAGAAGCTGCAGCCGATGCCGAAGATCAGGTCGGCCTCGTCAAGAAAATGGCGCAGTTGGCCGGGAACAGCGGCCCCGCCCGAGCCGAGCGCGAGCGGATGAGTCTCGTCGAAGCAACTCTTCCCTTCCAGACTGGTCGATACCGGAATCGCCAGAAGCTCGGCCAGCGCGCGGAGTTCCTCATAGGCGTCGGCCCAATGGATGCCCTGTCCGGCATAAATGACCGGTCGCTTCGCCTCGACCAGCATCTTGGCGGCGACGCGAATACCCTCGGGATCCGGTCCGGATCGAACGCTCACTGAAGGATGATAGTCGAGCGGCGCTTCCAGCTCTTCGGGCAGCACGTCCCACGGAAGTTCGACGATCACGGGGCGGAGGCGGCCGTTGCGGAGCTGGGTGAAGGCCCGCCGCATGACGTTGCCCACCTCACCGGCGATATTGATAGGCTCGACGTGCTTCGACACGTCGCGCATCGAGACGGTCGCGTTGTAATTATCCGGGATATGCGCGATCCTTCGCGCGTAGCCCTGCGGCAACACAAGAACCGGGATCGATTCCGAATAGGCCTGGGCCACGCCGCCATAGGCATTTTCGGTGCCAGGTCCGTGCTGCATGGCGAAGACACCGATCTTCCGGCCGCGTGTCATTCGCGAGAGGGCGTCCGCCATGTGGACGCCCACCCGCTCCTGGCGGACAATGATCGGGCGAATGCCGATCGCTGCCGCCGTCTCGAGCACCGCGTTACGTGGATACCCGAAAATTACCTCGACGCCCTCGCGCTTCAGGATTTCAGCAATCGCTTCGCTAACCTTCATGATCCTGCCTTCAGCCCTTGAAGTCGCTAGGACCGATAGGACGTTCGCCCTTGATGGTCGTGCGGATGAGATGCCGGCGCTCATACTTGAAGTCGTGTATGCCGCGATGAAGCGTGAAGCGATTGTCCCAGACGAGCAGCGTATCCTTCTTCCACTTTACACGGCAATGATAATGAAGGTGCTGTGCGAGACCCTGAAGATATTCCAGCAGTGCCTTGCTCTCACTTTCGCTCCAGCCGACGAAGCCCTTGAAGTAGGCAGTTGTGGCGAAGATTGCGCGACGACCTGTTACAGGATGGACGCGGACCGCCGGGTGAATGCTGGTGAGCTCGTCTTCGGTGAAATCATGACTTTCACGCAAGCGCATCCGCTCGTCCGGCGCTTTGCTCAGATTTTTCTTCCAGAGATCCGCACCGGAGTAGACGACCTTCAGATCGTCGACCACTTTCTTCATGCTGTCGGAAAGATGCTCGTATACGAGGTAGGCATTCGAGAAAGCCGTGTCGCCACCCCATTGCGGGACGGCAAGCGCACGCATGACGACGCACTTGGGCGGTTGAAGAAGGAACGGGCTGTCGGTGTGGAAATGCTCGAATGAGGGCACCACGCTTTCCGGCTCGTGCGCTTCGCGGCGCACCTCCTGCATATCGCGGTGTTCGCCGTAGATGGGCGCCTGCGGAATCTCGGTGATTTCGCCGAAATAGCGCGAGAACGCCTTGTGCTGGTCGGGCGTCAGGTCCTGGTCCCGAAATACGATGACCGTGAATTGCTCGAAGGCTTTCATCACCTCGGCGAGCGTCTCGTCGTCGAGTGGCCCCCGAAGGTCGACACCCGAAATCTCACAGCCGCATGCGCCGCTGATCGGGTCCACGCCGATGCGTTTGAACTTCGGCATAGGCAAGCCGGCGGCAATGGGCGGCGGCAAGACGTTATCCGTCAAGGCGGCAGGTTTGACGAGTGTTGCCATGACTATTCTCCTACAGATCGATACAATTCGAGTTAAAAGTTACGGCGGATGCTGACCTGCCACGTGCGGGGAAGCGCAGGCGACCCTTGCACGAAGCTCGTCGAGCCCCGATTGTCGAAGATGCCGTCATAATAGAGCTTGTCAGTCAGGTTATTGACTTCCAAGGTCACGCCCCAGATTTTCCCGGGGTCTTGGTAGGTTAGGTGACCATTGAGGATGGTCCGTGCGGGAATTTCATTGAACGGCGGCCTGTTCACCGGATTGGAGAAATAGCGACTTTGGAAATTGACATCCAATCGTGGCGTAAACGTCCCCAAATTCCCCGCATCGATCGTATATTGGGTGCCGACGCTTCCCCTGAAGCGCTGCACGAACGGGCCGTCGTTACTGGTCGTGAGGCCAGCGGCGATCGCGAGGGGCGACAACGACGTGTAATTGAAATCAAGGTAGCCAAGTGACGCATCGATCAGCAATCCCTTGACCAGACGGAAGGTCGATTCCAGTTCGAAGCCCTTGATGTTGGCGGCGCCCGCATTGATCGGCAGGGCGCACGGCGCGACAGGCGCGACAGGGCAGGTCGATACTGTGACCAGAATGTCCTTGTACTTGTTTATGAACGCTGAGCCGTTGAGCCGGATCCGACGGTCGAACAAGTCGCTCTTAAAGCCGATCTCGTACGCATTGAGCGTCTCGGGGCCGTGGTTGATTGCTTGCGACGGGAAGAAGGGCCGGGGATTGGCTCCTCCGCTCCGGAAGCCGGTCGAAAACTGGGCGTATGTCATCAGCCCCGGGCTCCAGCGATACTGGACGGTCGCTCGATAATCGACGCGCTTTTTCGAGAAAGGCACCGCCAGCCCGTTCAGCGGGGCGAGCGAAGGCGGGGCGGCTCCGCCATAGATGCTGCCCGGTGTACCGAGGCGCCCGTAAAAGAAGTCGTTCTGCAGATCGGTGTAACGGATGCCGCCGATCACATCGAGGCCCTGGAAGGGATGCACATCGGCGTTGGCGAAGGCCGCCTTGGTGACTTGATGCACCCTGTCCGACTGGACGAATTCCAGTGTCGGGAGTTGGACGCGCTGGTTATTGGAGTCGCGCTGGGTAAGGTAATATCCCCCAACGGTGAAATCGATCAGGGAGGCCACGCTCCCGTTCAGGCGCACCTCCTGGCTGAACTGGGTGTGCCGATCGTCATTCGTCGTCAGCGAGACATTCAAAGGCGTCGAGTCGCCCGAGGTAAAGATGGAGTTGTAGGAGCGATAGGCTGTGATGGAGACCACCGAGAAAACATCGCTGATGTCGATCTTTGCACGGCCCGAAACACCCCACGTATTGACGTAGTTCTTTGCCGGCGTTGAATAGGCGGTGGTCCCGTCACGCGGCGCGGAATTCAGGTAATTTTCATAACTAACGTACGGGCTATGCGTGAATGTATCTTGTGAGAAGTTTCCAAAAGGCGAGTATGTGATGAACGGGGAGCCAGTCGCAGTTCCGAGGCTCACACCCCCAAGCGAATAGGGAGCCGTCGCGGGCGCTCCCGGGGCTGCGGTCGACCCGACGTAGAGCAAAGTGGCAGCTGCCGACTCGCTATTGTCTTTCGTATAGTCGCCGATCAGCGTGAACTCGGCGCCATGGGTCGGCTCCCAGCGCAGGGTCCCGCGCAGCGCGCCATAGGATTTGCCACCTTCGGTTCCAAGCTTGCACTTGTCGCTTGTAGCGAAGCTGGGAACGGTCGAGCCTGGATGAGTGCAGCGGTAATCGTAGCGGGTGACGTAACCGTCCTGATTGTTCGCTACACCGGAAAGCCGGGCGAACAGGTGATCGGGAACGATCGTGAAGCCGGCCGCCCCGCGAAGTTCGGTCTTGTGATAACTGCCGTACGTGCCTTCGAGAAAGCCGCCGTCGTCGCCAGTCGGAATCTTGGAATAGAGCTTGATTGCGCCACCGATCGAATTCTGACCCGCGAGCGTGCCTTGCGGTCCACGCAGGATCTCGACGCGGTCGAGATCGAGCAGTTCCAGCATCGAGCCCAGAAGCGTCGAATAGTAGACATCGTCCACATACAGGCCGACGCCCGGTTGAAGTGCGATGTTCGAGTCAGATTGACCAACACCGCGAATGAAGGCCTGCATCGCCGGCCCAAAGGTCGAGGGCGCACGCTGCAGATTCACGTTCGGTGCTTCTGCCGCGACCTGACTGATGTTCGTCTGCCCGCGAGCCGTGAGCATTTCGGAATTCACCGCAGTGATCGCGATCGGCGTGTCCTGAAGCCGCTGCGAGCGGAACTGGGCGGTGACGACAATGTCGGCGTTGGTCGCCGCGTCGGTGCCCGTGGCTTGGCCGGCAGCCGATTCTGAAGCATTCGAAGCGGGTGCGCCCGATCGAGCCGTGCTCTGTGCGCCGGCGGGGGCCGAAATTAACGTTAGTGCGGTGATTGCGATCGCGGAGCAACCGCTACCCCACGGTGCGAAGCCGCCACGTCCACTTTGCCTCGAAACCATCCTCAGTCTCCCTCATCAGCGCTCTGCGTCGCTCCACGTGCCCACTTTGGGTCACGCGACGACTATCCGCGATGGAACGAGGGGTCAACAAAGATTCCGATATAAGTAATCTATGTTCCGAAATACGGAATCAAGGAGGGCCGTATCCCAATGTTGCCGACAGCTCGGCAGCGGCCGCCTGCACTGCCTTTGCCATTGCGGGCACCAGCTCTTTTCGGAGTCTTTGCGCTGGCGCCGTGATACCGATGCTCCCGAGGACGGAGCCATCCGCCCGGAAGACCGGCGCAGCGACGCCGGCGGCGTCTACCTGCTCGTTGCGATACTGAGCGAACCCTTGCGCCTGAATTTCTGCGATGATCTCTCCCATTGCCGCGCGGGTTAACGGTGGCTGCCCGCTAAGTGGTCCCGCGGCAGGGCTTCGCATCGCGTCCTCCGCTTCCGCTGGAGGCAATGAAGCCAGGATCGCCCGGCCCAAGGAACCCCATGTCAACGACAGCTCGGTGAAAGGCTCGATCACAAAGCGAAGCGGATGTGGCGTTTGGATTATTTCCACCACTACCGCATTGCGACTGGTCGGCTTGTAGACCGCCAAGGAGCTCGTTTCTTCCCACTCGGTCCATAGCCGACGGAGGATCGGGCGCGCCAGCACGGCCGCGTCGACCTGCCGAAGCACAAGTGAGGCGATGCGCAACAACTCGCTGCCGATCCGATAGGATTGACTTGGTCCACGCTCGACAAATCCCTCCTTGATTAGTGGCTGGAGGAGTCGATGAACACTACTTGGCGGAAGAGAAGCCTTTCCAGAGAGTTGTGCTATCGTGAACGTGTTACCACTTTCCGCAATCTGTTTTAGGAGCGCGATGGTACGCAATCCCGAACCTCGGTCGTTTTCGTCAGCCACGTTATCTTCTTTCTTTCGCTACAGCTGTTGCAAATTTTTAAGAAGGGCCGGTGGCGCTACGGCGCGGCCCGCATCCAAGTCCCGCTCGCGGGTCGAACCGCTCGTGAAGCCCAAAAAGGTTCTTGCACGGCGCCCCTCGGCTATCAACGAGCGCCCTCCTTCAGAACGTGGATTACTCATCGCGGAATTTGATCGCAACGCCCGCTGGAAGGCTGGCATCGGAGTATCGTGCGGGGCTGTCCCCTATCGGGGGTATTTTGCGGCTCACGCAAACCTCTACGGCTCTCGCTAAACGAGAACCAGGGAGGAGATGGAGATGCGAAGGGTTGCGATCGGCCTAGCCGGCATCATTCTGACCGCTGTAGCCACTGCGGCGCACGCAAGCTACGCCGACGACCGAGCAGAGATCGAGAATCTCTCCGCTCGCTATTTCATCGCTTTCGATGCGCTGGACCCGAAGACCTATGCCGATACCTTCACTCCTGACGGTGTCTTGATTTATGGCGGCGGCACAGCGACCGGTCGGCAGGCGATCTACGATGTGATCGCCAAGTCCAAGTTCGGTCGGGCAAAGAAGGTCCCCGCGGACACCACATCACGTCCTCGGGCACAGCACAACATTGTCAACGAGGTAATCGAGGTCAGCGGCAACACAGCGACCCAAAAGGCCTATTGGTTCGCGATGACCAACGACACGCCGGATGGCACCGTAAAGCTGTTGTACATGGGCCATTATCAGGACGAGCTTGTAAAGGTTAAGGGGCGTTGGCTGTTCAAGAAGCGGCAGATCTGGAACGAGTCCCTCGCTCGCGTGAGATCACTGTTCTACCCTGAGTTGGGCGAAACCGATCCTCGCGAGAAGTGATCCAACCCCAACCTGCGCGAACGCTGCCGCGCTCCTTTGCCGCTACCTAACCTCGGGCTGCCTCAATTACCCGCACTAGATCGGCCATAGTGGCAGTCACGGGCGTCGGAATTCCGAGGTTCTCCGCCGAGCGGACAATCGCGCCGTTGATGAATTCTATTTCGGTAGTACGCCCAGCCTCCCTGTCTTGAAGCATCGAAGCCTTGTGGGCTGCGTGATCAGCCACCGCCCTGTTCACCGCGAGCTTGATGTCCTGCGCGGATAGCTCCAGCCCCCTCGCGTGGGCCACGGCGGTGGCCTCGTCTACGATCGCATGCGCAATGCGTAGCGCCGGAGCGTTGTTCATTGCTCCGTTCGTCGAGCCGGTGACCATCGCCAGCGCGTTAAGCGCCGCATTGAACGCCAGCTTCTCCCAGATCACAGCCCCGACGTTCGCGGCCATAACAGGGTTGAAACCAGCCGCGAATAGCAGAGCCGTCGTTGCCCTGGCACGTTCGAAGCCCACGGGCGTCATCGGGCCAAGATGCACTTCGAGATGACCATGGCTGCTCACCCTGTTGGGTGGCGAGAGGTCGGCAGGCACATGCGCCGTGCCCATCAGCACCCGGTCCGCTCCGAACGCGGAAGCCAGCAACTCTGCGTTGCCGATGCCATTCTGCAGGGTCAGCACGGACAGATTCCGATGCGCAACGTGTGCCATCGAGCGGATCGCAGCCGCGCTGTGGGTCCCCTTCGTGAACAGAACAAGAATGTCGACTGGTCCCGCAACGTCTTTGGCGATGCATGCCAACGGTCGCGCCAACCGAATACCATCGTCGTCGTGCAATTCGAGACCCATGGAGGCGATGGTTTCAAGTCGTCGGGAATCGACGTCGACCAAGGTCACATTTGAGCCTGCCAGGCTCATTCGCGCTGCGAACAGGCACCCCATTGCGCCGGCGCCGACGATGCAGACTTCCCTCACGTGGCGCCCCTGTCCATCCATCAAACCATGTTCACGTCGAGCACGGACGGCACGATGTCGTTGGCGAGGCGGATGATCTTACGCGTGATGAGCCACCGACCTCCCTCGCATCGCAGCCCATGTTCGTTGCGCCCGAAGAACTGCGCGATCCGATCGGCCCGGGGATCGAAAACGCTGCTGATGAAACACGACAGCACGGTCGCTTCGCCTGGCCCACGCAGTTCGAGTTCGACATTGGTGATCGCATGGACGACGCGTTGCGGCATTCGCGATGCCGCCGACTGTCCGGCGAGCAACCTGCGGACCCGATCCTCCAGGTTGTGCTTCCCGCTGTAATAGATCAGCGATAGCTCCCTTTCTGGATCCGCGGTTTGAGTGCCGTCGTCTCGCCATGCCGGCATCCAATAGAGAATCCCGGGATCCAGCATCTCGAGCCATGCCTGGAAGTCCCTGGCATCGAGCAGCCGCGCTTCCGAGTAGAGGATGCGCTCGGCATCCACCAGGGTGAGCGCCGTCATACGAGCGCGCCCTTCATCCGCTCCGCCCATGCGCGATAGTAGCTGCGAAACAATGTCTCGTCGGCGAGTTGGCCCGATCCCGCGACACTGAACGCCGGGAGCATGTCAATGCTATCCGAGAGGCTATTCCCGCCGGCGGTTGTGCTGATGCTGCCGCGCGCATGGCCTTGCAACCAGGACGGTTCGCGCGTCGACAGCCCGCGCTGACATTCCTCGTAGACCGCTGTGTCGTCCGGCGTCGCCATACCAGTAGGATTGAAGAAATCTTCATACTGACGGATCCGGAGCGTCCGGGCGGCAGAACTCTCGCCAATCGGGGCTAGGCACCAAGTTTCCATCTCGGTCATGTCGTGTGCGATCGGATGGATCACCCGGAGTTGGCTCGATGCGTTTTCCGCGATCTGCATGTTCGGAAAAACCGTGAGATTCCGCATGTTGAACATCCAGTTGCGACGCGCCTCGCCAAACCGCTTAGCCAGCTCATCCGCGCGATCGTACAGCGGCAGGCTTGGGCCGACGTCCATCTTGCCCCAGGCCACCGCGTGCCCATGGTCAAAAGCGAATGAGCCTGCGACGATTTCATCGCCGCCCGCTTTCCAGAAACTGGAGGAACTAAGGCTCGACTGAACAGCCTCGGCCGAGTTTTTGCGAGACCGATCCTCAAGCGCCCTGATGTAGCTGGGGTGGGTCGATGTAAAATGATATTGATCGGTGCAGTTCTCAAGCTGGAGTTTCCAATTGGCCGCGTAGGTGAAGCGCACGCGGCCCGGCACCAACTCGAGACCGCGATCGCTTTGGTCGACGACCAGATCGAGCATCTTGCGTGCTTCGCCGAGATGTTCTTCCAAGGACGGAACGTCTTCGTTTAGGCTGCCGAACAACAGTCCACGATATTCGCCGAACTTTGGAATTTGGACCAAGTTGTGGTCCTGCTCATGAAAGGCGTCAGCATAGTCTCCGGACTTCTGCCATTTGATGTTCTTGCAAATGCCAGCACTGTCGAATGACCAGCTGTGATACGGGCAAACATGCAATTTCGTGTTGCCCGTGGGAAAGGGCGCAATCCGAGCACCCTTGTGCGGGCACGCATTGAGGAAGCAACGTAGTTCGCCGTCTTGGCCGCGGCTGATCAGCACCGGAACGCGGCCGGCGCGGGCGGTAAAAAAGTCATGCCGTTCGGGCGCCTGGCTCGCTAGTCCGAGGAACAACCACCCGCCTTCGAAGACGTGTCTAAGCTCTTCTTCAAACAGTGCAGCATCATTGAACAGCGATCGGCTTACCCGAAAAACACCCGCCTCCGCCCGATCGTCGATCAGATCTTTCAAGCGGTATGCGTCTGTCACGGTTCAAAACTCCAAGGGGATGTGTTTCCGTCACGAGGCCGAGCAGCCTGGGATTGCCGCTTGGTCGGACTCGCGGCGGAATCCATTGCCTTCACGTTACCGCGCTCGAGCTACGAGTGACGTGGCCGCCTACCAGGCGGGATTGCCGCCTTTCGAGGCGATCCGGTCAAGTTGTTCGTTGTAGATCTTGCGGTACTTGAACAGCCAGCGGCCATTCACTTTGACCAACTGGTCTTCATAATGCCCGTAAGCGGCAAGCGTCGCCTTTCGCTCCGGATTGGAGTTACGAAATTGAAGCCAGTAGGCGCGTGCCGTGGCGTGATTGCCCTCGATCTTCAAAACCAGGTTCGTGATGTCATGGCTAAAATGGATACGGCGCAGCGGCGGCGTTTCCTTGGCCTCCGCTTCCGTCCTTCCCGCCGCGATCTTATTGATGAAAGCGCGAATGGCATCGCGGCCATTCTCTTTGCCGTTTGCCCAATCGAGCACCCCATCTTCCGTGAATGTCGACGCATAGGTATCCGCGTCGAGCCAATCGAAAGCGAACATGTAGCGAGCCTGCAAATCCTCGATCTCCGCGCGATCCTGCGCGTATGTCGACGAATATGTCGGCGGCTGCGACGCGGCGAGGCCGGGCACGGCCGTGATAGTGGCCAAAAGGAAACCGATCATGGGAGCCGCGCTGACCTTTGAAAACATTTCTGTTCCTTTGGGATTGATTCGTGATCCTGGACCTGTCCCGGACGTCAGGAGCGATACGTGCAGATAGGAATGCCATCGGCCGCCAGACGATGGCCCACACTCTTCCTCAAAAGCCGCCGATAAGAACAAATGTCCGCCGTCAAAGACACTGTACCGTCGCCGGGTTCGCGCCCGAATACCCTCGAAAGGGGACAGACATTCCGGCCCACAACGATACATCGAGCAGCATGATTAAGGGCGGGATCGCCATGCTGGCGCTGGCAGTGTGCGGAATTGGTTCGGCAGAAGCGCGATCCGCGGCGCGGAGACCTCAGTGTTCAGATCTCGTTTCGCTTTCGGCCGGCGCGCTCGGCAATCTCACGGCCTCGATCACTCGGGCACAACCGAGCGGGGCTACTCCAGTCAATGGGCCGGCAAACGCGTCGAGCGCGGCCGGCCTTCCCAGCCATTGTGAACTGTTCGGCAAGATGGAAGAGCATGCTGGCCCCAATGGCCAGACATACGCAATCCGCTTTCACATGAGGCTGCCAGCGGACTGGAACGGCCGCTTTTTCTTTCAGGGCGGGGGTGGTTCCAACGGCGTAGTTGGAACTGCGACCGGAAATCTCATGGGCGCGCAGAGCAAAACCGCGCTAGGTCTCGGATATGCCGTGGTGTCGCAGGATTCTGGGCACGACAACGCCGCCAACAATGATCCCAAGCTTCAAGGGACTGCCACATTTGGCTGGGACCCAGAAGCCCGCCGCAATTACGGCTATGCCTCGATCGGCTCTGTTACGATCGTCGCCAAAGCGATCATTCGAACCTTTTATGGGCGCTCGCCGACCTATTCGTATTTCGTCGGAGGATCGAAGGGTGGCCAAGAGGCCTTCATGGCGGCGCAGCGCTTCGGTCGCGAATTCGATGGCATTCTCGCCGGTTATCCGGGCTTCCGCCTCGCAACGGCGGCGAGCGCCGGTGAAATGTGGGACGATCAGGCATTCGCGGCGGCTTCCAGACAAGCTGGCGCGATCGGCACTGACGGACAGCCGCTTCTGAACAAGAGCTTTTCGGACGAGGATCTCGCAATAGTCAGCCGGGCCGTCCTTGATGCGTGCGACACGCTGGATGGACTGAAGGACGGTATGGTTTTCGCCTTCACCCAATGCACCACCGCGCGAGTCCGACCGCTGCTTGCACAGGCTACTTGCGCAGGGCCCAAGACGGACGGTTGCCTGTCCGAGGCACAGATTGCCGCGCTCGTTCGCGTGTTCGAAGGCGCGCGGGACCCCACAGGAAAGTTGCTTTACGCAACCTGGCCATGGGATGCGGGCGTCGGCGGCCCGGCGCCGGGTGGCTATTTTCGCGGCTGGCGGACGTGGAAGATTGGGACGTACGAAGCGAACGTGAACACCGCCGCCAATGTAATACTGGCGGTCGGTACAGTGTCGGCCGTGTTCACATCGCCGCCGACGCCCGTCGCAGCTGATCCGACTTCGGCGACGAACTACGCGCTCGGCCTTGACGTCACGGCGACCGAAGCCGCCTCCCATGTTGAATGGGGGCCGCGACAGGAATCGGCCGTCGATTTCATGAACGCCGACTCGCACGACCTCTCCGCATTCAGCCGGCACGGTGGCAGGCTGCTCATTTTCCACGGAGTCAGCGATCCCGTTTTCTCGATCAATGACACGATCGCTTGGCTGAACGCCGTCGATGCCGCAGAGAAAGGCAGGGCGGCCCGCTTCGTTCGTCTGTTCGCCATTCCGGGGATGACGCACGGTGGTGGTGGCCCGTCTACGGACCAAGTCGATTTCTTCTCAGCGCTGGTCATGTGGACCGAGCATGGAACGGCGCCGGAAAGCTTCGTCGCCGTCGCCCGCGCAGGCACGAACTGGCCAGGACGGACGCGCCTGCTGTGCGCGTATCCCAAGATAGGTCGCTACTTGGGCGGAGACACGGAGAAGGCCCGTTCCTTCTCTTGCCGGTGATGCCGGCGTTGGCGGCTGAGCGTTCGCGGCCGGGCGGCCCGGATTAGGGTTTCGATCTAAGTCATAGGTTAAATGGTTGAGCCATGTCGATTTCCGCCGATGGCTTAATGTACCGAAGGACGGACGAGGCAACGTGCGAAAAGCTCGTTGAGGCTCGATATGCCCATGGCCGCGTATGCGCGCTTTCGTATTGTTGATACCGTCGAAGTCTGGATTCCCAAATCGAGACCAATGCCCGTATTGGTCATCCCCATTAACGCACGTGCGCAAATCTGCACTTGGCGTGGAGTGAGAATTGGCGCAGCTCCTCTTACAAGAATCTCGAACTCGACTGGGGATTTAATAGGAGAATTGGATGTTGGCGGCCTCAGAACCAGATGTTTTGCGACCAGCGCGGATATTATGCCGGAGTGTGCGCTGAAGAATTCGACGGAATTGTCGTCGAAGCTTCCATCTGGGACGGCGCGGTAGAGATTTACGACATACCAACGACCGTCCATCTGATCGAGCAAGGACAGTCTCTCGACCAGTCCGTAGTGATCATAGATCTTGTCGCGATATGCGCGATCCAAAATATCGCTCGCGTGCAAGCGCCCAATGATAGGGCCGTCCGTAACCATCGGTCCTTGCACGATGCAAAGCCGAGTAGGATCTCGCGTATATAAAAGCGAACTCCGGTAGACGTTCCCGGCGTGGCGGGCGAGCTCTATACCGCCACGACTCTCGGCAGCGATGACGGTGGGCATCAGGTAATCATCGAAACCGATAATCGACATGTGCGCTGCGCCTGTGAGCGCAGCTAACCCGCCGAAGAGCAGACCAACAAACTCGTTGGTGCCGAGGGCGGCAATAAGCGGCTGCAATGCCAAGGTCTGACTGGCACCGCCGGCCGACGTCTCAAAGATCGAGGGCAGAAGGGGAGACTCGCACTCGCCGATCCGAGCGGCGTTATTGTCGATGCCGCACGCGGATATAGGTTTGCCCTGAGCGATCATGGGCGCAGCGAGCGGAAGTTCCGTCCCACCGATCCTGAGCCCACCCCGCATTTCGCGGCCTGTGCGATGCCGTGATCTGCTCGCAGCTGCGCCTCCGCGATCGCAAGTTCGCTCATTTTGGCTCCCTTCCCTCCGCCGTCCGGTTGTGCCCGTCGGTCGCCACCCTGCTGGAGTGATCTGGTCATATTCCTATATACGGAATCTCGATTCCACAATAGGCACGCATGTCGTTACGATGCGTTGGAGAGGGCCGCTCTCTTTTTGAGGCGCGTTTGAACGAGAAGAAGCACCTCGCGAGGGGCCGCTAGCCCCATCCTTAGCGGGTGCGAACGAGCCGCACTCAAGGGTCAGCTGTACCCTATCGAGGGTATTTAGGGCGCCAGCAGAGCCCCTATGGTCGCCATTGAACTAGGTATTTGTGATGAACACGGCAGAGCTGCACGGCGATATCCGGAAAACCAAATCGTTGTGAAGATAAACGCGTGTATTGCCGGAAAAATCATAGGCATCGGTAGCAGAATTGCGACGTACCTGGCTGACAGATTGTCAACCATGTGACGATCCTTGCAGGTAATACCGAGCCTTTTATAGGGGAGACCAAGATGAACTTCACCGAGATGCGCGGCCCGCTGCAGCCTAAGTGGCGCAAGGCAAGTCTGCTTTGCGCAACTATGCTCGCTCTCGGTAGCGGCTTCGCTGCTCATGCTGAAACGGCCGGAGAGCCACAAAGCGCCGCGCGACCCGCCCAGGCTGAGTCCTCACCGCCTACCGGAACTCCTGTTTCGGTATCTGGAACGGACCCGGTCGCCGAGGCTGTCGGCGAAATCATTGTGACAGGATCTCGCGTTGCGCGCGCGGGCTTTGTCGCCCCGACACCTACCGTTGTGATCGGGCAGGCCGACATTCGGCAGCAAGCAGCGTCCAACGTTCTGAACGTCCTCAATCAGAACCCGGCTTTTAAGGCCAGCACGGCGCCAACGACCAGCGGCTTGAACGGAAATTCGCCCGGAGCGACCAGAGCCGACCTCCGAGGCCTGGGTCCACTCCGCACGTTGGTCCTGGTCGATGGCAAGCGCTTCGTGCCTCAGGTCCCTGCCGGAGCCAATGTCTATGCGGTCGATTTCAACCAGATTCCCAGCAACCTGATCGATCACATTGATGTGGTAACCGGCGGCGCCTCCGCACAATGGGGTTCGGACGCGGTCGCCGGCGTCATCAACATCGTCCTGCGAAAGAACGTCCAGGGAATTGAGGTCACCGCTCAAGGGGGTATCTCCGATCGCGGTGATGAGAAGGAGTATCTGTTCAGCGGCGTAGCGGGCACGTCGTTTGCCGATGGCAAGGGTCATGTCGAACTCGCTTTAACCTACGAGAACAACGAGGGCGTTCGCGATCAATATACGCGGGCCTGGGGTCGCCAAGCCTACTCGATTGTCGCGAACACTGCGGGTGCAACGCCAACCAGCCTCATCCTGCCCAACGTGCAATTTTCGACGCTGACGCCCGGCGGCATCATCACGAGCGGACCGCTCAAGGGCACCCAGTTCCTGCCGGGCGGCGTACCTGCGCCGTTCGTCTACGGCGCCTATGTCGGCGCATCCAACATGGTCGGGGGCGGCAATACGGGCTACAACATCAACACAGGTGTGTGGTTGGAGCCTGCGGTGGAGCGGAAAACCACGTACGGCCGCGCACAATATGATTTCAGCGACAGTTTGACGGCCTACGTCGAATCGTCTTTCGCGTTTTCGAAAGGCTCCTCGGAGACTTTGCCGTCGCGGGACACCACGCCGAGCACGATCTGCGTCGGGGCGGCTGCCTCGCCCTGCTTCGGAGCCACCAATCCTTACATTCCGGCCGCGACGCTGGCCGCGGCTCGCGCTGCCAACGTGACCAGTTTCCCGTTGGGCCGCGCGAACTATGATTTCGGCATAACCAATCCGGTGGTTCGGAACGCGACGTTTCGCATTATCGGAGGTCTGGAAGGCACGATCTCGTCCAAGGGAAATTGGAAGTGGGACGCAGCCGCCGAATATGGCGTCAACAATTACCACGACCTGATTTACAACAATCGCATTCGCACAAACTACGCGTTTGCGGTCAACGCCGTAACAAGCAACGGACAGATTGTCTGCGCCGCAACCGTCCCGGGTTCACCAGCTTTCAACGCTGCTGCCGCAGGCTGCGTGCCGATCAATCTGTTTGGCGCCGGCTCTCCCTCGCCAGCGGCGATCAAATATGTGACAGCCGCGACCGACAATTCGCTGCGGTACGAACAAACCGACTTCACGTTCAACGTGACCGGCGAGCCATTCCACAACTGGGCGGGGCCGATTTCGGTGGCCTTTGGAGCCGAGGGTCGGTTCGAGAAGGAAAAGATTACCGCCGACGCAATTTCCGCTGCTGGAAATTACGAGTCGGGCAATGCTCAAAACCTGGACAAGGGCTTCCACGAAACGGAAGGCTATTTCGAGACGGTCGTGCCGCTGGCTCGGGACATCCCGCTAATCCGGTCCCTCGATCTGAACGGCGCAGTGCGGGTCGCACATTATAATACGTCCGCCGGCACCCAAACGACGTGGAAGGTCGGGGCGGTATATAAGCCCATTCAGGACCTCATGTTGCGGGCTGCCAGATCTCGGGACATCCGCGCGCCGAACCTCTACGAACTGAACCTCACTTCGACCGTAACCAATCAGACGATCCCGACCTACGGCCAGCCAAATGTCAGGGTCGTGACGAGCGGCAACCCAAATCTTGTCCCCGAAAAAGCCGACACGTTTACGATTGGAGGCGCTCTTCAGCCGCGTGTTGTCCCGGGACTGGCGATATCGGTCGATTATTATCGAATTAAGGTCAGCGACATCATCACAGGCCTCAGTGCCGCCAACACGGCCAGCAACTGCCTGTTGGGCCAAACGGCGTTCTGCAACCTGATCACCTTCGTGAACGGTGTGCCTTCGTCGATCGCTGTGCCGTTCCTCAATCTGGCTTCGACGACCACCAACGGGCTCGACTTTCAGGGTGAATATCGAACGCGATTGGATGCCTTGATTAAGGCCGTGCCGGGCACCTTTACACTACGGGCCAGCGGAAATTACGTCTTCCATTCATACGTCGACACGGGGTTCGGGACCCCGATCGACCGCGCCAACGAATTAGGCCCAGGCAACGCTTATTCGCTTCCTCGCTTCCGCGGTACGCTTTCCGGAACTTATGCTGTCGATCCGATCTCGATCACCGTGCAGGCGCGCTACACGTCGTCCGGCAATTATGACAACACCCTGACGGCAGCAACCATCAACGACAATCGCCTCCCGTCGGTGACTTACGTTGATCTCTTTGCAAATGCGAAGCTGAGCAAAAAGATCGAGCTGTTCTTCACCGCGAGGAACTTGCTGAATAAAGCTCCACCACCCGACCCAAACTCGCTCGGGAACTCGAGCAATGCCGCCTATTACGATTTGATCGGTCGGACATACCGGGCCGGCGTCCGGGTCAAGCTGTAACGGTGAGACTTAATCAGGAGCCGGCGAACCGCAGCGCGAAATGCTCGCGGACGAAATCCGTCGGCTCCTGCGATCACCCACTCGTCCGCTTGTAGGTCGGCGGTCCTTGCAAGGAGCGTGTTATGCGACTCAGAAATGCCTTGGCGGCGGCGGCGCTTCTGATCAGCGCCGCGGCGGATGCACAGAACCCAGCTTCGTCCCTGTCGACGGAGCAACTTGGCGATACGTGTGATCGCGCCTGCCTGCGCGAGATCATGGACAAGTATCTCACCGCACTGGTTGCGCATGACAGCGACCGGCTCGATCTTGCAACGCATGTGAGATTCACCGAAAACGGTGTGGTGCTACCGATTGGTACCGCCTTGTGGCGGACTGCGAGCGGGCTGGGCGAATTCGGGCAATATTTCGTCGATGCGAAGGGGCACTCAGTCGCGTTCCTCGGCACCGTGAAAGAGCGCGATACGAAATCGATCCTGTCGGTCCGGCTCAAGCTGCAAGACCGCGTGATCGAAGAGATCGAGCAGCTCGTAGTTCGTAGCCCGCAAAGCGCGGCGGCGTGGGACCAGCGTGTGCAGCCTGGCGCACGGACCTACTCCACGCAGGGATGGGGCGATACTCTCAAACCCAGCGAGCGGGTCTCTCGCGAGCGTATGGTGGCAATAGCAAACAGCTATTTCTCTTCAATCCAGGGCGGTTCGGCGACGCCTGTTCCGTTCGCCGCCGATTGCTACCGGATCGAGAATGGTGAAGTCACCTCCGGCGCACCCAAGACCGGGGCCGATGCGCCCGTGCAAACCGGTCGGGCGGTCTTCATCAACTCGGTTGCCGATCGCAGCTGCGCCGAGCAGCTGAACGCCAAGGGCGCGTTCATTTTCAACAACGACCTGCGCGATCGCCGCTTCCTCGTCGTCGACGAGGAAACGGGGACCGTCTTCACCCACGTCTTCTTCGACCATGCCGGCAAGTTTACGGAGCGCACGCTGCCCGATGGCACGAAGCGCCCGATCTCGAGCCGGGTGCTCCTGCCCGGCACCCTCGCCATCCATGAGGTCTTCTGGATCAGGAACGGTGTCATTCAGCATATCGCCGCCAATATCCTAAGCGTTCCATACGGGATGTCGTCGGGCTGGGAGAATTGAGCCGATGATCCGAGCGTCGGTCATCAGCAGCGCGGCCATGCTTTCCGCGCTGTCAGGCTCGGCTCTTTCCCAAGTGCCGCCGAATATCGCCGCGAAGGTTCGCGCGACAGGCCAGATCCTCGATCCTTCGGCCGGCCGCCTGTATGCGCCCATGTTTGCGAGCGAACCTTGGCCAGGCGTCACCGTCTCTCGGGACGTGGCGTACGGATCTGACCCGCTTCAGAAACTCGACATTTATGCTCCGTCGCCCACGTCACGAAAATTGCCCGTGCTCCTTTTCGTGCACGGCGGAGGGTTCGTCGCCGGCGACAAGCACGGAACCTTCGCTCCGGACAACATCACGCTCTGGGCTGCGCGCAATGGCATGATCGGGGTGAACATCGACTATCGCCTGGCGCCACGGAACATATGGCCAAGTGGGGCGATGGATCTCGCCGCAGCTATCGCTTGGGTCCACGCGAATATAGCACCCTATGGTGGCGATCCCGCTCGCATCATTCTCTGGGGGCACTCAGCCGGCGCGAACCACGTGGCCGACTACATAACCCACCCGGATGTCCAAGGCTCCGAGTGGAGGTTTGTCCGCGGCGCAATTCTCCTGTCGCCGTTCTACGCCGAAGCTCCGAGCGGCGATCAACCGCACGTCTATTATGGCAGGGACGACGAGCTTCAGACGTCGTACGGCTCGATCGCGCGGCTTCAACGCAGCGATATTCCACTTTTTCTAGCGAATGCCGAATTCGATCCGGTGGAATTCAAATCCTACATGACGGCTTTGCGTTTGCAGCTATGCAAGCCCGTCGCCCGCTGTCCTCGCTATGTCTATCTGAAGGATCACAATCACTTTACAGAAAGCATGGCGGTGGGAACGCCCGATCAGTCGCTTACCGGTCCCCTGTTGCAATGGATCAGGTCAAAGCGTTGACGGCAACTGCAAGGACCGTCAACGCGCTGGCTTACGGCATCAATCCTCCCAACCAGATTTCATGCCGTAGGGCACGTGGACATAGTTCGCCGCGATGTGGGTGAGCATACCATTCTCAATCCAAAACAGCTCATGCACGATCAGCGTTTCCACTCCGCAGCGGGTAGCGTCCGCTGCGCAAATCTTTCCCGAATGATCGAACATGGCCACCGCGTAGACAATGCCCTTTTCCTCATCGACGGCGAGATACCGCCGATCGCGAATCTCGGTGTTCACACGAAACGTTGGGTTGCGGAAAATGCCGTCGCCACAGCTTTTGCTGGAAAACGAAACTTGGCCAGGAGACTCAGTTTGACCGGCGGGGCCCGCCTGGGCCGCCCGCGGGGGTCCCAAGCCTGGGATTTGCGGCGCGTTGCCCGGGGCATCTGGGCCAGATGACGGCGTGCCGGCGGTGAACCGCCCATGTTCGATCCTGTAGCAATCCCGAGCAAACGGCACGGGCGTCGACGCACCCAATTGCAGCGTCGAGAAGTAACTATCCGCGATAGCCATCATCTGTTCTCGCGACGTCCGTTTGGCGTCTGGTACGATGTCGTTCCACTTGGCTGCCGACGCAGCACGAAGTTCGCCGGGAGCGCGCGTATCCCACAAGGCCGCCGCTTCCGGTGTCCGCATCACCATCTGCTCGGCTTCCTGGATCACCGTGCCCTTCACTTTCAGCCGTATCGAGACAACCACTTCTCCTTTCCGCTCGCCAATCGTGCCGAGGAAAGCGATCGACTGGCCAGGAACGTCAACCACATATTGCTTGAACTTGCCGAGCCCGCTCGCTGTCTGCCAAAGTGCGGCTGCGCCGATTGGCAGAACCACGCCATTTTCGGTGAACTTGACGTGGGTCGCGAGATTGAGGCGACCCACGTCATGGGCGATCATCGCGTCGAGGTAGCCGTTCATCAAGCCGGTAAGGCAATCGCTAGTGCACGTCGACCTGAGCGCTTTGACCGTTTCGGCGGATTGCGGTTGGGCTCCGGCCACGCCACTCAACAGCGACAGCAGCGATGCGACCAATATGGACGGCTTCATTAGCCCATTCCTCTTTCGGCACACCGATTGATGAGTGTGCGGGGTGCTTGGGAATCAGATGGTTTGCGAAGGAGGCAGACGGGCTTCAGCTCGTCGGCGCTTGCGTTCACTGACTAGCCGTGGGCTTCGGAACTGCGCGCCCCGAGCTTTCGTCGAAATCGAACACGATTGTCGAATTGGGCCGCCGGCTACTGTCCCAATGCTCGACGATCTTGCCATTCTCGATGCGGAACATGTCGAAAAGCACGGCGGTGTAGATTTCGCCCTTCGCGTCCTTGTTCCTCGTGATTTCGGGCGCCACCACGATGTCGCCTTCCGCGATGAGTTGGACCAGGTTGTCGACCGTATCAGGAACGGGTTTCGGATTGCGGGCCAAAGGCCCCCAGTAATCCATGAAGCCCTTCAAACCCTGCTCGGTCACCATGGCGAAATGCGTCGTGTAGCCCGGAGCGAGAAAGCGTGAGGCTTCCTCTATCCGCCGCCCCTTGAAGACCGTCCGTAAAAAATCTGAGACCAGCTTCTTGTTCGCCTGAAGCTTGGGATCCTTACTCGAAATAGCCCGCTCAAAGGGAACCAAAGGCACGATCGGACCCGCGAGGTAGACCTTATCCTGCGCAAAAAGAGGCGCGGCCAGCATCGCGCAGGCAAATAGACCCAAGAACCGTTTCATGTCCTCAACTCCCTCGAAGACTTCAATTATTTCCGACAGTCGATCTCGATTGCCGACCGCACCGCCCAGCCGAGTTCTGGCGACGACGTCCGCTTGCGGGTCAACGTCGACTGCCCCCCTGGATCTGACCGATGGAGATAGCCCGCACGGCCACAGGCCACGGGGTTGCCTCCATCGGGGCAGATCTTGGAAAGAGGTGAACGCTCGCTCAAGGCCAGCAGCATAGGAGCAACCGCTGGGTCGCCAAATACCCTCAACAGGTGACAGCGGGTGCTAACCTTCTACTCGGCCCGCCATTGCGTCGCTGCCAGGTAGAGGTACTCAAAAGCCTGCAGACGACCTTCTTCTAATGCGAGTTACGGAGTTACTAGCCATGCCATCGCTTCGTCGAGATCCTCGAAGAAGGCGAGTGGAAAATCGGAGCCCGCCTGTCGTTTAAACTGCAGTCGTATCAACTGGCTTGAGGTCACAACAGCATATTTTCTGATCGAAAGCGTCGCTAAAACGGCCATACTATTCATATTGATCTCGGCGACTTTCGCGCTTTGAATCTGGGCGCCACGCAAATCAGAAAGGATCGTAATTGGCTTAGCATAAGCGGCAGCTTCCGAAGCGGCACTACGGACAGTGGCGGTCGCTTCATCGGCCTCTTCCACCGACCAGAAACCGGACGCGACAAGCGACAAGCGGCCGAGATCGCTGTCAAATCGCGCCTGGAACACTGTGCTTCTCTCCGCGAAAGCGCCTGCCCCGACCGCCGGGTCTCTATTGGAGAAATTTAGCGATGTGACGGCATTGAATCAAGAAATCGTCGGGCTGAGGCTCCAGAGGGGATTGATAGTAGCGGGATCGCCGACAACGATCTGATCAATCAGTCGTATGTCCGTCTTTCAGCACGGAATCTCAGATCGGGAAGCAATCCGATTGGCGTTTCGATGAAGGACCCTGCAGCGCGGATGCAGCCGATGCCCAATCGCCCGAGGGCGTTTCTTACGGGTCGTTGTACAAAGATGGAAATCGGCCGCTCGCCGATCACTTCGCGCGAATCTGGGTGAATTTCCCGTTTTCGATCTCATAGAAGATGAACCCTTCGATTTCGATCGATTGTCCCTTGGCGATCGGGCCGAGAATGAACTCCGGGCAATCCTCGATCGCGAGGAATATGCCTTTCGCGATGCAGGCGAGGCCATGCTCGTCGAGAACCAGCTTGCTTACGCTGAGCGTCTCCTGAATTCGGCCGACCCTTTCGGCATAGAAATCAATAATGGCTTGCCGTCCCTCGAGCGCCAGCTCTCCTCCGAGATCCAGCACGACATTCTCGTGATAAAAGTCCGAAAACGCAGAAATATTGCCCTCGTTGAATCCTCGGATATAGTCTTTCAGGAACGATTCCTTAGTTATGCTCGGCATATCAAGTTCACTTTCACATAAGTGTTACAATTTTCATTTTAGGAAATTTTCTCCAGAATTAACGCGAGCTCGTTGGGCTTATCGACCATAATATCGTGCCCGCTTTCGATTTCGTGCAGGATCCAGTTTGAGTCGCGGGACATTTCGTCCGAAGACTGGTCCGGCAGGGGAATGCCGTTTCCAATCGCTCGGATGGACACTTTGGTCGGTATCCGTCTGTAGGCCCCGGTTACACGGAGCTTTTCCGTCAGGCTGGCGGTCGGATGGGGGGTCAACTTGGAATCGACCCAAGCCTGATCGGCCGAATTGACGTTGAAGAATGCTGCCGGGAACGGCGGGATGGCCAAGCCGTCAACGCCTGGGGGCGGTGGGAGTACGTCCAGCAGGCATTCTCCGTCGCGTGGCACGACAGCGTCCACGAAGACGAGCGAACGAATTCTGTCCGGCATCCGTTCTGCAACGCCGGTGATGACCATCCCGCCATAGGAATGGCCAACCAGGACGATCTGGCCGAGATCGTTCCACCTCACGACGTTGACCACATCCTCGATGTGAGTTGTGAGGTCCACCGATGCTGACAGGAGATGAGAGCGCTCGCCAAGGCCGGTCAAAGTCGGCGCATATACGCGATGGCCGCCTGCCCCAAGGATCCGCGCCACGCGATCCCAGCACCAGCCGCCATGCCAGGCGCCATGCACCAACACGAATGTTGATTTGACGCCCGCAGGTTCATTCTCATTCAAAAACTTAGTCATAAGAGGTTCCCGGTACAGGCACGTTCACGCCATGCGCATGCTCATGCTCGCCCCCGTTCCTGTGCGGCGCGAGCACTCCGTCGACGTCATTCAATGACGCGCGCTTGCAGCTCGCTGCTGGCATGCTCGCGCAGGAACTCTTCGTTGAGCTCGATGCCGAGACCGGGGCCCTCCGGCGCAAACATGCGGCCATTTTTGTAGACCGGAGTGTTCAGCGCGACTTCGCCGGTGACAGGCCCGTCGATCTCATAGGTGTCGTGGATCGAAAGTGGCCCGCAATTCTCCTGCACAAATTGCGACGCCCATTGATCGGCAACCAACAGATGCGCTGTTGGCGCCGCTTCCAAGCCCGATCCCGGCATGCAACCGCACATGACCGGCAATCCGGACAGGCGCGCCAAGGTCAACCAGCGCTGCGCCTTCAGCAGTCCGCCGGCCTTTTGAACCTTGATAAACAAGCCATCGGCCGCCCGCCGATCGATGATTTCCTTGATCTGATGAAGTTCGCGCGCCGATTCATCGGCCCAGATCGGCGTACCGACCTTCTGCCGCAGCCGCGCCATGCCTTCGATGTCCCAATATGGCAGAGGCTGCTCGATCAGCTCGAGATTGACGTTGGCCTTTTCCCAACGGCGGAGCGCCGAATAGGCTTCGTCATAATGCCATAGGCCGTTGATATCGATCATCAGCCGCGCCGCGTCGCCAAGGCCCCGGCGGACATCGATCATGGTCTGGATCGACTCCTCGTAATTCAAGCTCGGCTTGAACTTGAGTACCTTGAAGCCGGCCGCGAGCGCTTTTTGTCCTTCGTCGATCAGCTGAGCCGCAGGGGCAGCCATCAGCACATAGCCGCAGTCGACAGCTTCCACCGTCTTGCCCCCGAGCAACTGGTAGACCGGCACCCCAAATGCCTTGCCCTTGATGTCGTGCAAAGCGGTATCGACCATCGATTTTGCGTGATAATTATCGCGGACGATCCGATCCATGCGGCCCACGATCTTCTCGATGTTTCTCGGATCCTCGCCGATCAGGATACGCGGCGCAAACTGCGTGGCGATAATCCCGGCGATCGAGTGATGGGTTTCGCCATGATAATAGGCCGAAGTGTCGCCCGAATCCGCAATGCCGACGTGCCCTTCGTCCGTGTGAACTTTCAGCACGACCTGGTCGAGCTTGCTGATGTTAGTCGTGGCGATGATGATCGGCCGCTTGAGCGGGGTGTGCACGGGAATGCACTCGACTTTGGTAATGCGCATAGAAACTCCCTCGAATGATACGAATGATTGATGTCGTCAGCGAACGGCGAAAAAGTCGAAGAATGAGTGGTCGGCGTGCTTTTCGCCGAAGCCTACGAAAACGGTGCGGGTGAGCCAGTCGTGCGGGCCCGGTTCGGTCTCGAAAACCGGCGCGACGCGAAAGTAATTCTCGGACGGATCAACCGGCTGCCCCCGTTCGATACGCGCCTGCACATCAGCGGGGGCGTGCGCATATCCGCGGTTGAAAACCTGGATTATGGTGCCGTCGACGGCACGTATAAGGTATCGTGCGTCGAAGGCCACGACCCCGTCGCTGCGAAACAATGGCCAGTCGCCGCCGGAGCCCGCCACGACTTCACCGGATAGAAGGGGGCCCTCGACTTGGCCGCCGGCAACCGAGACGAAGCCACGCACTTCATCAGCGCTCACAGGAAAACGCAGTCTTGGACCAGGCGGGAAATGCATTTTGATGCGAAACGCGAAGTCGAGCGGCGGCACGTTCACGTTCATGCGACTTTTCCTTCACGGCTCAGGGGTATGACCATTATTCCACCGGCGACGAGCATCAGCGCGAGCGTCACAAGGGAAGGCAGAAAACTACCGGTCATTTGCTGGACCATGCCAATCAGCATAGGGCCAATGACGCCACCGACCGTACCGCACATGCTGATCAAGCTGATAGCAGCGACCGAGATACGGTCGCTGCCGATCCCCATCGCAGAGGGCAAGGCCCAGAAGACGGATTGCGCGCCACCGATTCCGAAGCCAGCGATTGCGAAAAGCAACAAGGCTGTCCAATTTGGTGGAAACAGGGCGCCTGCCAGCAACGCGACGCCGCCCAGCATCGCGGCTAAGCCGACATGCCACTGGCGCTCACCTGTCCGGTCGGAATGGCGGCCGTTGGCAATCAGCCCCAGGACGAGCCCCAGTTGTGGAAACGCAGCCAGTACGCCGATTTCAAACTCCGTATGGCCGATATGCATTTGGCGAACGAGTTGCGGGAGCCAGAAGACCAGCGCGTAGGCGCCGGTCATCACCAGCAGCCAAGCGAGCGCACAACGCCATACACGCGGATCGCGAATGGAAGCGCCGATCGGCTCGGCAACACCCGGCGCCGCGGCAGACGCGAGCAGCTTTCGTTCGGAGGGCGTCAGCCACGACGACCGGCCAAGGTCATCGGGAAAATAGCCAAAGGCCAGCGCAGCAAGTAGGACGTTCGGAAGGGCCTGGAACAGAAACATCCAGCGCCATGCGGAAATGCCCGCAGGACCACCCAGCCCCAGCATCCAGCCGCATAGTGGGCCGCCCAGGACCAGCGAAAGCGGTACTGCCGCCAGCACCGTCGCCATAGCCTTGGCGCGCACCTGCTCCGGCAGCCAACGATTGATGATCCAAGTGATCCCGGGCGCGAATCCCGCTTCCGCAATTCCAAGCAGGAATCGCACAGCCACGAACTCGACGTCGCTGGCAATGCATGCCAACAGCACGCCTGCCAAGCCCCACAGCATTACCGTCCCCAGCAGCCAACGGCGAATGCCGTAGCGCCGCAACAGTGCCGCGTGTGGATACTGGAATAGGAGATAGGCGACAAAAAAGGCACTCACCCCAAATCCGAAGGCTTCCGGTGACAGCGCGAGGTCCGCGCGCATGGCATCTGCCGCGAAACTGATGTTCACGCGGTCGATGGCGTTGACGAAAGTCAGCAGTGCCAGTGGGAGGGCAAGCCGCTGAATCAAGCGGCTGCCCAAGCGCCGGGCGGCCACGTCGTCCGTTGCCGATGGCTCCACATAGGGCGGTCCGGTCCGTTTGATGATCGCCTCCCCCTTCGCTATCCGACGAATCGCATTGGCCACCTAGGCAGCGGCGCCGTCGAACTCATATGATATGTTTTATAAATTAAAACAATATGAGTTGCGACGGCTTGCAACTACGGGCCGAAGCCGTGAAAAAAGACCGCCGTGCGAGTGTGGCCAGCCTATCGCCTGACCGCTCGCCAGCCGGCGATCGGGCCGGTCTGGGAGGGATAAACGCGGCGACGCCGGCGCGCGGCCAGCACCTCGCTGGCCTAACTCTGCCTCACGCGGGCATAGAGTTTAGCCAGAAGTGAAATCAACTGGCGGCGCTCGACATCGCTCAACAAATCGCGGCTGAAAGCGGGATCGAAGCTTGCTGCGAATGCACTGACCTGATTCAGCATCTCCTCGCCCGCCTGGGTCAAGTAAATCAGCCGCGAGCGTCCATCCGAGGCGGAAACCCGACGCTCAAGCATCCCGCGGCGATCGAACATATTGAGCAACGCTGTAATTTGCGCGCCGTCCATCGAAAGAGCAGCGCTCAATTGCGACGGCGTCAATCCGGGGTTTCGCCCGATCAAGTGCAATGCACCGACCTCGCGAGGCTGCACATCGAGATCGCCGGCCTGTGCGATGAATTGCCTTCCATAAATGTCGTACAATCGGCGGAGATAAAAACCGAGATAGTCGTGCAGTGGCCCGAAATCGATCTTCGCGACCCTCGCCACGCCGGAGGTGGCGTCCTGCTGCTGGGCCATTTTGCCAATTCTATCCGGCGAGCGCCGCTCGGCCCTTCGTCCCCCTTGCTCCTTGCCGCGCGCCAAAATCCTCTCCGTTCAATTTATCATCGGTAACAGGTTCATTCCCTAGGTCATACCACTGCGGAGACGCAACGTTGAGCAATGTCACGGATGCGGGCCGCCAGCGGAGCCCCCCAAGCGCTGCGAACGGAAGAGGACGCATCCCAATATCACTTTGAGCATATACTTTACATTAAAAAATAAATTATATAACCCCGCTACAAGCGCTTCTTCGAGAGAAGCGAATCAGAAATAGGGAGGGGCCGTCATGAAAGGTGGAACATGTCACGGCTGGTCAATGGGCGACAGCCGCACTTCCATCAACACCGTTTTCGCAAGCCCCGCAGCAGCACGGGCATAGGCAATGACGGCAAAGCGTCGCTTCTAACGGAGATTTTGTCGATGGCCGACTTTTCGCGCACCCACCCGCTGTCAGGTTTCTTCGCACCTACGCGTTTCGAAGCCGACGTGATCGACTGCGTGGTGACGGGCGCCATTCCGTCGGAACTAGACGGCGCCTTCTACCGTATGCACGGCGACTGGATCTACGCGCCCAAGTTCACCGACGAACCCAGCCTGTCGGCGGATGGCTATATTAGCATGCTGCGCTTTCGCGACGGCAGCGTCGATTATCGGGGGCGCTACGTGAAGACCGACCGCTATCTGCGCCAAGTCGCGGCGCGGAAACAGCTCTACGGCTATTATCGCAACCCTTATTCCGACGATCCCGAGGTCCGCGATATCGCTAGACCGAATTTGCGTACCGCTGCCAACACGACACCGGTCGTGTTGGCCGGGAAGCTCTATGCGACCAAAGAGGAAGGCCTGCCCTACGAGATCGATCCCAATACGCTCGAGACGCGGGGACCGAGCGACTTTCTCGGCAGTTGGCCCAGCCTAACCTTCACGGCCCATCCCAAGTTCGATTTCTTCACGGGCGAAACGGTCGCCTACGGTTATGAATCCACCGGATTGGCGACCAACGACGTCCATGTCGCCGCGTTCGATCGCACTGGCCGAGTAACGTGGAGTCTCGATTTTCAGGTCCCTTATGCTTCGATGTTGCATGACATGGCCCTGACCAAGGACTTTGTTGTCATACCAGGCGGCGGCACGGTGACCAGTCTTGAGCGACTGGAGGCGGGCCGCCCGCATTGGGCCTGGGACAGCAAGCGCCCGTCATATTATGCGATCATTCCCCGAGGCGGGCGGACGGAAGACGTGCGCATCTTCGAGGGACCGGAACGTTCCATCGTTCACACCGCCAACGCTTGGAACGATGGCGAGAAACTCGTGCTGGATGCCCCCATCGCCGACGGCAACACCTGGCCCTGGTTCGAGGATGTCGATGGCGGCGCTTTCGCCATGAACATTTTCACGATCCGCCGGATCACCTTTGACCTGCGCTCGAACAGTAACAAGCCGACCGAAGATGTCCTGTTCGACCGGGATGTGACAAGCTTCACGCGCATCGATGATCGATTTCTCACGCGACCCAACCGCTATATCTGGGTACAATATGCCGATCCCGACCGGCCATTTCATGCGGCGCTTCCGGAGGATCCGCGGGTGCGTCCGGTCAACTGCTACGGCCGTTTCGACCTGGTCTCCGGCACGGACTTGGCTTGGTTTGCCGGACCCGACCATGTCCTGCAGGAACCGCTTTTTGTTCCTCGCACGCCCCACGCCGACGAGGGGGACGGCTACCTTATCGGTACCATGCACAATCTTGTCGAGTTGCGGACGGAAATCGTCATTCTCGACGCCATGAAGATGCTCGAGATCGGACGTGTAATATTACCGTTTCGAAATCCCTATCAGGTACACGGGACTTGGGCCGGGCCACGAGACCTTGCCCTTACCTGATAGTCATTGTTCGCGCGGGCGGACGAAGACCAGCATAAGAGGAGTAACGAATGGATCTCGGGATTAGTGGTCGAAAGGCGATCGTCAATGGCGGCAGTGCCGGCTTGGGGCGAAGCGCCGTTCTGGCGCTAGCACGGGAAGGCGTGGAGGTTTTCGTTTCGGCCCGGACCGAGCATCGCCTGCTGCGTACCTGCGAGGAGATTGCCCAGGAAACGGGCGGGCGGATTACGCCGATTTGCGCGGATCACAGCAGCGCCATGGGACGAGCAAAGATTCTGGCTGCCTGCCCGGATCCGGACATCTTGGTGGGCACTTGCGCGCCGCCGCCCCTCACACCCGATTATCGCGCCATCACCGACGAGCAATGGCGGGAATGTATCGATATCTCGCTTCTTTCTCCTGTCGAATTCATGCGAAGTGTGCTGGACGGTATGGTCGAGCGCAAATGGGGGCGCGTCGTCAATATCGCGACCGTGGCGGCGAAATATCCCGGGGAGATCCGTGCCTTGTCTGGCAGCACTCGCGCGGCTCTCGTCAACTATACGGTGGCCGTCTCCAAGGTTGTCGCCAAGCATAACGTCATGATCAACAATCTCCTTCCCGGCATGCATCATACCGCGACGGTCCACAAACAATTTTCCGAGCTCGCCGAGGCTAGAGGGTCCAGCTACGGCGAGGAAGTCGCCGCATTTGCGAAGGAATGGCATATCCCCAGCGAGCGCTTTGGTGAGGCCGACGATGTCGGTGCCTTCGTAGCCCTATTCTGCAGTGAATATGCAAACTACGTCACGGGACAGAGCCTCGTGATCGATGGCGGGGCCACCAGATCGACCTTCTAAAGCGCGACGAGAGCAAACTCGAACGCGTCCTGACCGAGCCCGCCTGAGTTAATCGGAGGGATCAGCGGGTCGAGCGCGTGATCTGCCTCGATCCGGCCAAGGCGTGGCATGGCGCAGAGCCTCATCCATTTCCACGAGTCTGGGCCAAGCCGAGCCCGGTCAAATGCCCAAGATTCATATCAGGCCCAGCCGCTCAAGGATGAAATCGAGCCGGGGATAGAATGTTTCTCCCGATCGCCACGCCTGCATCGGATCAATATCCTTGCTGGCCAGCAGGAGCCACTTTTTGAAGCTCGACGTCTCACCATCCGCGAGCGGGATTGGGAACATTCATCGGCCCTGGGTCCTCTCGCTCAATCAATTCCGCCACGAATCCGAAGGTGAAGGCCTCCCCGATCCACGATTTCAAGCGGATTGCCTCGCTGCCGCCCCCCCCCCGCCGCCTCGCGGCCTGAGCCAGGCCAAAACTGATCGACCAATTCATCTATTTTACATTATAAACTAAACTATATATGTCGGGGTCGAATCGGCGGCCCGCATCCGTTGGCACGCCGGAGATCAGGGAGAGGTTAAATGAGAATGGGGATGGGAATTTCGACAGACCGTCCGAGCTACGGCATCGAGCCCCCCCCTGTTCTTACAAGGAAGTTAGGGCTCGCTCTGCTGGCTGTACCGCTGATCTGGCCGAGCGTGCTTCACGCGCAGGAGGCACGCACCGGGCAACCCTCCGCGAACGACCTAGGGGTGCCGGAAATCGTGGTCACTGCGCAGTTTCGCGAACAAAAGCTGCAGAACGCCCCGGTCGCCATCACCGCAATCAGCGCAGAACAGCTGGCGCAGCGAAATGCGTCCAGCATCGCGGATATCGCAAGCGGTACACCCAGCGTGGTTCTCCGCCAGCAATCCAGCGGGTCAGGAAATGCGCTTTCCGCCAGCATCCGAGGATTGGGGCAGACCGACTTCAACCCCTCTTTTGAGCCCGGGGTCGGTATCTATATCGATGACGTTTATTATCCGCGTCTTACCGGCGCCAATTTCGACCTGCTCGATGTACAGCGCGTGGAAGTGTTGCGCGGGCCGCAGGGTACCCTGACCGGAAAAAATTCGGAGGGCGGTGCGATCCGCTTTATTTCACGTAAGCCTGATGGCAGTGACTCCGGCTATATTTCGGCTACCTATGGCAGCCGGAACCGCATCAATTTGCGCGGCGCGGCCGATTTCACTTTGGCCAAAGACTTATTCGCCCGGATTTCAGGCGGTTATGCGAGCCAAGACGGCTATGTCGATGTGATCGACTATGGCTGCGCATTTCCAGGAAGCGGGGTTCCCGCCGCATCCGGCGGCTCAAAATGTCTTAAGTACAAGGCCGGCGACGTCGGTTACGGCGCGCTGCGCGGTATGCTGCGCTACAATCCATCTTCTATCGTCGACGTCACCCTAAGCGGGGACTACACACGCGAGCGCCGCCACAATGGTGCAGAAGTGCTGCGCTATGCGAACAACGCCAACCCCAACACCGCCACGGTGAACGGCCTCCCGCTCGATTCCCGCTTCATTTGCGGGCCTTTCTGTAACTACAGCACCACCGGCCTATCGGCCGGCACCTTCTATGGCATTGCGGTACCGCCCGCCGGACAACCGCTTAGCGCTATATCGGGTCCGGATGAACTCACTTTCACCGGCTGGGGCGTAGCGGCCAATGCGGATTTCCGCATTTCCGACAAAGTGAAATTGACGTCGATCACGGCCTATCGCGCGTTCGACACGCTCTACGCCGCGGATGTCGATATTTCACCTGCACAGGTCGGTTATGGCATCGATGGTTTGAACAACCGGTTCTGGAGTCAGGAAGCGCGCCTCAATGTCGATTTCGCGCCTTGGATCACGACAACCTTCGGCGGATATTATTCCGACGAAAAAAGTGTTTATTACGCACAGCAAGATTTACGTGCAGTCGGCATCTATCCGCCCAGCGCACCTGTAATCCTACCGTTGTTTCCCTTGCAGTTCATCCAGAATGATCCGGTGCGCACAAAGTCGGCTGCGGCCTTTGCTACGGCAATCATCAAGCCCTTCGACGCCCTTACGCTGACGCTTGGCGGCCGCTACACGCACGATTCAAAGAGCTACAGCTTCTTCCGTTACAATTTTGACGGGAAAACCGTAAATTCTTATGTTGACCCGGTAGGGGCAATTTACGGTGCCGGGTATAATGGACCAGATACACTGAATCTGTTTGGCGGCGGTCAGGTCGGTGCATTGACGGGTCGAACTTCTACCTATAGCGGTAACCGTTTCGACTATAGAATTTCGGCAGACTATCGCTTCTCGCCGGCGGTATTGGCCTATGCTACGGTCTCGACCGGCTACAAAGCCGGTGGAGTCGGCTCACGACCGTTCAACGCTGCGCAGGCCCGCCCTTTCGGGCCCGAAAGGCTGACCTCCTATGAACTTGGCCTCAAAACGGATTTGTTCGACCGTCGACTGCGCGTCAATGTAGCAGCCTATTATAATCAATTCAAAGGCGCCCAACTCCAGCTACAGTCCTGTCCGCAGTTTGGCGGGCCTGGCCCTTGTTCACTGCCACAAAATGCCGGCAACGCACATGTCACGGGCATCGAAGCCGAATTCAGCGCGAGGCCAGTCGACGGCCTTCAGATTGACGGCTCGATCTCACATCTTCACTGGCACTGGACGTGCGTTGATCCTCAGGTCGTCAATCCGTCCTATATCGGACCGGCAGGAACCTGCTCGAGCGATGCAGCGACAGTAGCGTTGCTGAGTCCCCGGCCGATCGGCGTCGTGGCCGATCAATGGAGCCTCGGTGCTCAATACGAATCGCGGTTGGGCGAAGCGGGAACGCTCACGCCGCGATTCGATCTCAGCTATCAAGGCAGCATGTCCGGTGCGGTGCTTGCGCCGGCGGCTGGATCTCCTTCGGCACGCTTTGCCGGCGTGGACGGCTATGCACTGGCTAACGCGCGATTGACTTGGAGAAATCAGCGCAAGGACCTCTCTGTCGCATTGGTCGTAAGCAATCTTTTCGACAGATATTATTATGCGTCAACGTTCGACCTTGTCCCGACCGGCGGCGGTGCGATCATCGGAACAGTTGGTCGCCCCCGCGAGTGGGCCATTACCCTGAACAAGAATTTCTAAATATTCATTGAGACATAGCGCTCCCATGGGGATGGGAAGAAATAGAGCTTCGTACGTGCCCGGCGCCCAGGGCGCGTACACTATTGTTCCGGCTGATGCGGACGAGTTTGACGGTGTCAATTGGGCTTCTTCCGCCGCTGAATGCCCTCGGCACTGCCGGGAGCAGGCATGACCGAGCGGCGGTCACATGCTAAATTACACCATGATCTGTAATTTGCGGTAGCTCTGGCCGTTGTCCTTTGAGGGTTTCAAGGATCCGTCCGCACTCGCTGATCCCAGAGGGTCCGTGGGTGCTGTATCGGGTCTCAAAAGGCCGGACGTTGCGTTGAACTACAGCGGGCTAAGTAACCCATCACGTTCCTTCGCAGATCGTCCGTCCCTGCGTTCCTTCGCGGGACACCGCCGTCGGGTCAGCTCGAGAGCATCACCGCTGGCATCCGGATACTTCCGCATCTCAGGCCTCGAACAAGGTGCCATCGCGCAGCATGGTGTGCATGATGACGGCGAGCCTGCGGGCTAGCGCGACGCGGGCCTTCCGCAGGCCGTAGTGCTTCGCGATTTTGAGCGCCCGGCTTTTCAGCGCGAAGGTTTGGCGCGTACGCGTCAGGATCGAGTTGGCAGCTTCGTAGAGAAGCTTGCGGACCGTGCCATCGCCCTGCTTGGCGATCCGCCCCGTCCAGTCGAGCTCGCCCAACTGGTGCCGGCGTGGGACTAGCCCGAAGTAGGCGGCCGTCGCCCGCGATCGCTTGAACCGCCCTGCATCGTCGACCGCTGCGGCGAACGCGACGGAAGTCTGCACACCCACGCCTTGGATGCTCATCGGGGCCTAGCAGGCTGGAGAGGAAGTGCTGCCAGCGCAATGTTATCAATTTCGTAATGGGCTAACATTATCCATGCGCGGTCTCTTTCTCTTGATTCGGAATGGCCTGTATGAACGGCGGTGAGTATGTGGCGGAATGCGACATCCAGGCGCGTATCTTATCTTACAAAGTCTCCGGTTTTTGGAGCCCTGAACAAATCGACGCTTTCGGTTCGGCCTTAGCCGACGGCATCGAAACCATGCGGCGCGCTGGTATAGGGCAAAATGAATTCTCGGTTATCTCAGATCTTACCGAACTTGCCGTTCAATCACCCGATGCGGTGAAGCAATGGCGCTCGGTCATCGCCCGGTATGAGAGTAGCGGTAAGGATTGGTTAGTTGTAATTCCCAGAACCGGCCTGCTCGACATGCAAGCGCGCCGGGTCAGGCCTGCGGCCTCGCGGGTGTTTTCGACTACGGAAGAAGCGCGCGCATGGGTCATTAAGAACCGTCAAACCGCGCTCGCGACGTGACAAGGCCGGTTCGGCTGAACAAGCTTCGCATCGGCCGCAAGGACTTCAAGCACCATTTCATTGCTGCGCCAAAATCTCACTTGTGCGCATTATTGAGTGGTAGCAGCAAAAAAGATCATGCTAGGCTGCCCTGAACCGCCCCGAGTTTGCCGGAGGCTCCAGCTCCTGAGAAGGCGGAGCCTGTATGAGCAAGGCGACAAGCAAGTTTGCGCCGGAGGTCCGCGGGCGGGCGGTACGGATGGTGGTCGATCATGAGCGCGATTATCCCTCTCGCTGGGCAGCGGTGGTTTCGATCGCGGAGAAGATCGGCTGCGTGCCGCAGACGCTGCATGAGCGGGTGAAGAAGGCTGAGGTCGACAGCGCCAAGCAAGCCGGTGTCCCGACCGAGGTGGCCGACAAGCTAAAGGCGCTGGAACGCGAGAACCGTGAGCTGCGCCAGGCCAACGAGATATTGCGCAAGGCATCCGCATATTTTGCCCAGGCGGAGCTCGACCGCCCGTTCAAGCGATGATTGCGTTCATCGATGATCACCGCGAAATTTATGGTGTCGAGGCTTATCAGTTCGACTGGAGCCACGAGGATGTGGAGATCGCCGGCGAGCCGATGCGGGTGAAGGTGGCGCAAATGCGGCTGTGTGCATCGCGGGCGGTATATGTGCGCTTATCCTCGTGAGACGCAGGAGATGTTGTTCGACGCGTATGCGCGCGCGTTCGCTTTCTTTGGCGGTGTGCCGACCCGCGGCATCTACGACAGCATGAAGACTGCGGTGACGACAGTGTTCACCAGCAAAGAGCGGGTGTTCAACCGCCGCTTCCTGATCATGGCCGATCATTACATGGTCGAGCCCGTCGCCTGCTCGCCGGCGGCGGGATGGGAGAAGGGCCAGGTTGAGCATCAGGTTCCGACGATGCGCGGCCGCTTCTTTCAGCCCCGGCTACGGTTCGCTACCTTGGAAGAGCTCAACGGGTGGCTGGGGGCAGAGTGCCGACGCCGGGCCGAGCTGCACCCTCATCCCTGTGAACCGGCTCGAGGCGGAGGCCCGGATCGGCAAGGCAGGGACCTTGGCTGCCCAGTTCTCCCGGCTTGACCTCGTCGTCCTCGATGAGCTCGGCCATCTGCCGTTCGCCCGCTCCGGTGGCCAGCTGCTGTTCCACCTCGTCAGCAAGCTTTACGAGCGTACCTCGGTCATCATCACCACAAACTTGGCGTTCGGCGAGTGGCCGTCCGTGTTCGGCTATCCCAAGATGACGACGGCCATGCTCGACCGGCTCACTCACCACTGCGACATCGTCGAGACCCGCAATGACAGCTGGCGGCTACGAAACCGCAGCTAAACCCTCCCCCGCCCCTCCCCGCTGTTGAGCCGGTGGGTCCACAGAAATCTCCCACGGCCGTCACCGCCAGCGCTCGTGGCGGCGCGCGGCGACGGCCGCAGGTCTCTCCTATGAACTACCGGGACAACAGCCTTCCATCAGAAAAGGGAGTCGCTCTTGGACACCGATTTGGGGTTCCAATTCGACGCCTATCTACCCACAGATCTGCAATACAAGCGCCGAATGCAGACCATCTTTTTCCAAAAAATTAGGCGCTGATCGTGACCGACCTGCACCTCCAGCCTCTCGTGATAGATTATCCCTTGATCGAGAACTGCAAGGCGATGGCGCGTGGGCGGTCGGGCAGTGCATAGACAGCAGACGAATTTGTGACCTGCTGGCGGAAGCCGGAGGTCGCCACATTCGATAGATTCTTGCCGATGACCGACAGCATCCAACGTTCGTTGCTCGGGCCTACGCCAAGGCGCAGATCAAATTTGGCGTAGCCCTTTTGCGTCAAAAGCGGATCGGCAGTTGCACTCTCGAAAAATTTCGAACTGAAATACATCACCGGATCGATGTGCAGGCGATAGTCGCTGGCGACAGGCAACGAGATATTGGCGGCGATGTTGCCGCTCCATTTCGGAGCATAAGGCCGCCGCTTGCCGCTCAAATCCTGCCGGCACGTCGTCGACAGAAAGTTCCCCAGCACAGTGCAGGCGCCATTGGTGTAGGTGGTGTACTTCGAATCAAGTCCGGCAACGTCTGCGCTGAGCGTGAATTCAGTAGAAACCCGGCAGCTCGCGCTCACCTCGACACCCTGCGAACGCGATTTCGCAGCATTCTGCACCAGCGAGATGATGGTCCCGGCATTGGAGATGACGATCGTCGATTCCTGGAGGTTACTGTAGTCGCTACGGAACACCGCGGTGTTGAGCGTCAATCGGCGATCGAGGAAGCGGCTTTTCATGCCAACCTCGTACGCGTTGACCGTCTCGGGCTCGAACGAGTTTGCGAGCGAAGCAGCGCTATACCCGCCAGCTTTGAAGCCTTTGGAGTAAGTCGCGTAAAGCATCACATCTTTCGCAGCATCATACTGGATGCCGGCGGACGGCATGAATTTGTCGTCGGTCCGCTTGAGCTGGGCAAACTGACCCAGATCGGCGCCTAGGATGCCAGCATAGACATTGAGCGTTGGCGAAGTGAATGGGACATAGGTCGACGGTACAGCGCCGGTTGATGTGCCGAGCGTGACGTCGCGGACGGCTTCCTTGTGGATGTTCGAGTAGCGCGCACCAAGGTTGATGCGGACGCGCGCGATCGGGCGAACCGTCAGCGAAGCAAAGGCCGACAAAGTGCGGTCGTCCTCATGCAGCTTCGGGCTGCCAGTGACCTGGGTCGCTGCGTTCGTAGTTCCAAGCGGGCTGAAAGCGCCGAAGGGCAGGAAAAAGAAGCCTACGTAGTTGTAATTGTAGAGGTGAGAGTTCGAGTAGTAGCCACCGAACATGTATTCGAACGTGCCGCCGGTTTGCGGCTGATAGCGCACTTCCTGGCTAAACTGATGAAAACGCTCGCCCAGATAGACCGGCGATCCTTGATTGCCGCCGACCGCGCCCGGCAGAGGCAGCGGGATCGGTTGTGTGAGCGCGTTGACCTTCTGGTTTATGTACCCGGTGATTGCTGAGAGGGTACCGGGCCCGACGTCGAGCGCGTTTGTCGACGACGCCTCCCAGAAATTCACGTTCGCAAAGTTCTTCGGAGAGACGCTCTCATATCCAAGGGATGTGTAGGGACGGCCGCCTGCTGCGAGGTACGAACCGCAGCTTTTCGCCGCTGTTTCAACGATGGGCGCGCTTACCGGGCAGCCGGTCAATACAAACGAATATGCGTTGTTCACGCGCGACCGAAAGTAGTCGATCCGATTGTCCGATCGGAACGAGCTGGTCGGTTCCCAGCGAGCGGAAATGCGCCCCTGACCCGTGCGTTCATGCGGACCATTTTGATCGAGTGCGCGGTTGTAAACGTAGCCGTCCATGCCTGCGACGCGGCCTGCGACACGAAAGGCCAGGGTGTCGCTGGCGGGAAGATCGACGCCCGCCTCGACGTTATACTCGCCGTCCTCGAAAGCGTAGAGGGCGCTCGCGTTGTAGCCAATGCTCTGTCCCAGGCTTGCGTGTCGTGATGTTCAGGGCGCCGGCGATCGCATTCGCGCCGAAGAACGTCGTTTGCGGACCCTTCAAAACCTCGACCTGGGCGACGTCGAATAAAGCTGCACGCGCTGACATCGAGCGACTGCGATAGACGCCGTAAACGAACGTGGCGACCGACTGCTCGAAGCCAGCATTCTGGCCCGAGCCCACGCCACGAATGTTGATCTGGTTGACCAGCGAACCTGTCGTGATTTTCACATCCGGAAGGCGGGTCGCAACATCCTCGAGGGAGTTGAGGTTCTGGCGCTTTAGCGCTGCGCCATCGACGACCGACACGGCTACCGGCACGTCCTGAAGGCGCTGGGTGCGGCGCTGCGCGGTCACAATGATTTCGCCATCATTTGCAGGCGCCGGTGTCGCGGTTGGGACGGCGTCTTGCGCCATCACCGGGCAAGAGCACACCAGCGCCAAGGCACTCGCACCTGTTGCCAGAGCAGCGTAGCGTCCAATCCGCTTCATATAACCTCCCCTTAGCGCCACGCAGGGCGCGAATACGTTATCAGATCGTTTGTAGGGGTAGCTGCGCCGCGCGTGATTGAGCGCTTGCGCCAATTATTTGCGAATCCGCGACACGGTGCCCGATTGGTCTACGCCAATTTGAAGCTCGTCGAGGATGGAGTCACGCTGTGATCGGCACCGCGGTGGTCTCTTTGATCGTTTCCAAAACGAAGGTCGTTCGTGTGTCCTGCACGCCGGGCAGTCGCAGAATCACATTTTGAGCGAGCTGGCCGTAAGAAAGCATGTCGGCAGTGACGACCTTCAGCAGGAAGTCAAATTGTCCCGCCGTAACGTAGCAGCCGACGATCGCAGGCTCACGCAGTACCGCTTCGCTGAAGCGCTCTATGATGGGCTCGCCAGGAACTTGGGGCACCTTAACTTCCACGAACGCCAACAGGCCCTGCCCAACAGCAACGCGATCGAGAATCGCGGTATACCCTTTGATCACACCACTATCTTCTAACTGTTTCAGCCGGCGCAGGCATGGGCTTGGTGACATCCCGATTTGCTCGGCGAGTGCCACGTTGGAAATGCGACCGTTTTGTTGAAGACGGTCGAGGATTTTGCGATCGAGAGCCCCCAAGGTCATAAACTGCTCCAAAGCACCGGCGGCGTCACCATATTGTGACCGTACGTGGCCGAATGTGTGACCATTTAGACAGGAAATGCCTGCCGGTTCAGCATAAAATGCTGACGACAGCTGTTGTAGCGCCGGAAAATTTCGGCGGCATAGCAAGGCAATCGCATTGGCCGCGTCGATCACCGGCGTGGCTTGGCAAATGATCAAGGGGAGAACGCCAATGCTGCGTCGGACGACAATTTTCATTCCGGGAACGATGGACGAAGCGGCTATCCGATCGCGCATCAGCAGCTGCGGCGCGGATCTCATTTGCCTAGATCTTGAAGATACGGTGCATCCGTCGCGTAAAGCGGAGGCTCGCGAGCTAATCGTTCGCTTGCTGGCGGAGGATATATGGGGCCGTGCGGCTCGCGCGGTGCGTATCAACGCGATGTCGGGCGACTTCGCCGAGGACGACGTTCGCACGGTCGTCGGCCAAGCTGGTCAATTTATCGACACGCTTTTGCTCTCCAAGCCGGAGACCGTTGAGGAGATTCTGCGCTTAGATAGCTGGATCGAGGAGATCCGAGCCGATAAGGGGTTTGCCAACCAGATTGGCTACATCGTCGGGATCGAGTCGGCCTACGCGCTCACCAACATCGACACGCTTGCCTCTTGCTCACCCAATGTTGAAGCATTGGGCTTTGCGATCGGTGATCTGAGCGTTTCGCTTCACGTAAATATCGGCGCCTATCTCCAAGACCGGTCTAAATACCCGGGCGACCTTTTCCACTTTCACCGCGCTCGGATCATTCTTTCAGCGCGGACTTACGGGTTGTGGGCAATGGATGCGCCGTGGCCGATCATCAATGATCATGCGACCCTCAGCGAAGACGCACGCTGGGGCATGATGATGGGCTTTGACGGAAAGCTCGTGTTGGCGCCAGAACAAGTCCGCACCGTCCACGAGGCCTATCGGCCGAGCGAGGGCGAAGTGGCCTACGCGCGTGATGTGCTCGTGAAGATGGAGGCCTTCAATCAAGCCGGCGAAGGTTCGGGTATGTCGGGCGAGACTTTCTTGGACCCGGTCGTCATCGAGCCAGCCAAGCGGACTATCGCGCGCTTTGAGGCGCCGCTGTGAGAAATGTCTACGGGGTCATAGCGCTATGCTCCCTGGCCACCTTTTTCGATGGCTATGACATTCAAGCGCTTGGCCTCGCGATACCGGGCATCGCGGAGGATTATGGAGTTGAGCCCCATAGTTTGACCATCGCCGTAAGTGCGTCGCTGGTTGGGACGGCGCTTGGTGCGGCGCTCCTTGGCCCCCTGGGCGACCGATACGAACGTAAGCACATGCTGGCCGCATTTCTGCTGCTGGTCGGTCTCACTAGCGTGGGGGTGTCTCTTTCGCATGGCACGACACCGCTCGCCGCTTGGCGGTTCGCTTGCGGCCTCGGCATGGGCGCAATCGTACCGATTGCGATAGCCATTGTGTCCGAGGTGGCCCCGCCTTCCAAACGCACGGCGCTCATTACGGCCATGATCGCCTGCCAGCCCTTGGGCTCACTTTGTGCTGGATTTCTGAGCGCCGCGATCGAGCCTGTCTGGGGTTGGCGCGGCATATTCGGCGCCGGCGCAATCACCACGCTTGGCGCCGGTGTTTTGGTTTCCCTTGTGATGCCGCGTTTCTCTGACGCGAGCCGCTCGGTCGATTCTAGCGCGCGCACCGCATCCTTAAGAGCGCTGTTCACGCCGGATTTCCGCGCGGTGACGCTGCTCATTTGGGCGACCTTTTGTCTTAATTTGTTCGTCGCTGCATCAATGATTAGCTGGCTTCCAACCCTGCTCGGCGAAGCGGGCTGGGAAAGAGGAGACGCTCAGCGGGCAACCGGGCTTCTGGCGCTGGGCGCGATGGGCGGAAGCGTGTTTTTCGCGTGGCTCATCGACCGCGGTCTCGTCGCGCGTAGCCTCGTCACCTGCTTCATCGCGACGGCGGCGCTGTTCACCTTATTTGCCGTCGGGCCGGCATCTCGCGGCTTTTGGCTCGTGCTGATCACTCTGGTGGGCGCGGGGGCTATCGGCGGACAGATGGCGCTGGGTAGTTTTACGGCCAATATCTACCCTAACGCGATCCGTGCCACCGGCATCGGATGGTCAAGCGGCGTGGGACGTTTTGGCTCCATCATCGGGCCTATCGTTATGGCGGCCATGCTTGCGGCGCACGCGCAGCCGACGATGATCCTGGCCCTACTGATGGTGCCGATGCTGCTTTGCGCGCTCGGCGTCTTTTTGTTGATCCAGCGTGCCGGAGTATTGAAATGCGTCGGCTGATCCCCGATCCGTTCATCATCGCGCTTTTGAGCGCGGTTGGGCTCGCTGTCTTCCTTCCAGCGCGCGCAGGTTTCGCCGGCATCGTCGACGAAATCACAACGGCCGCGATCGTATTGCTGTTCTTTTTGCACGGGGTGCACCTCCCGCGCCAAGCGGTGATGTCGAGCCTTGTTCACTGGCGGCTCCACAGCGCGATCCTGGCTGCAACCTTCGTCATATTTCCGCTGCTCGGTCTGGCGCTTTCAAAGCTGCTCGGCCCGCTCTTGCCGGCGCCGCTATGGCTCGGCGTTCTGTTTCTTTGCGTGCTTCCATCAACGGTACAGTCGTCGATAGCCTTCACCTCGATCGCCAAAGGCAACATTCCTGGAGCGGTGGCAGCCGCCACGCTTTCCAATCTGGCAGGCATTGTGTTGACGCCGCTACTCGCGTCGCTCCTTCTTAAATCTCAAGGGCCTGGATTTTCGCTTTCGAGCGTAAGCAAGATTTTTTCCGAGTTGCTGCTTCCCTTCATCGTCGGCCAGGTGATGCGCATTTGGCTCGCAGAGTGGGCGACGCGTCGTAAGAAGCTTCTTTCGCTGACGGATCGATCCACCATCCTGCTCGCCGTCTATTCGGCTTTCTCGGGCGTGATCGTGAGCGGCATGCTGCACGGCCTCGCGTGGTCGACCCTCGGCTCCTTGATAGCCATCTGCGCCTTGTTACTCGCGCTTATCCTGCTGATTACGTTGTTCGGAAGCCGTTCGCTTGGCTTCGATCGCGCAGACGAAATCGCCATCGTTTTTTGCGGATCCAAGAAGACCCTTGCGAGCGGCATTCCGATGGCTCGCGTTCTTTTTGCCGGGCCGACACTCGGCGCGGTCGTTGTCCCCCTCATGCTCTTTCACCAGCTTCAGTTGATGGTCTGCGCTTGGTTGTCGCGCCGCTACGCGCGATCGACAGCGGCATCGGCTGCGGCTCCTCCTACTGCTTTTGCAAAGGTCTGATTTATGTGCGGTCCGGAAGAAGAAGCCTACCCGCAGGAAGGGCGTCTCCGCCAAATTTACCCGTCTCCCGTAGGATGGAGAGGCACCGATCGCACCGACGACGAGCCCGAACTGCTTGCCCGTCTCGGCCCCGACGCGGTAATGATGATGGGCGACAATCCCGCGCTGCCGCGGATGCCCAAAAAGCCGAAGCTACTCGACTTTTTCCACCTTCGCTTTGGCGACATGGCCTTCCGCCATCTGCTCATCAGCGGGCAGCGCGCGATGGAAGGCGGCATGGATGAGAAGGTGATCCTTGCGTGCCTCCTGCATGACATTTCAAACGGCTGCCTTGTGCGCGTCGATCACGGCTACTGGGGTGCCCAAATGGTCGCGCCCTACGTCGACGAAGAGGTCGCTTGGGCGATCAAATATCACCAACCTCTGCGGTATTTTGCGGATGAGAGCGTGGGCTATAAATATCCGGAAAGTTACCACCGCTTCTTCGGCGAGGACTATGTCCCGCCGGAATATATCCGGCGCGATGCCGAGCGCGCGAAGGCGCACAAATGGTACATGACGTCGCGTTTAGTGACGCTGTACGACATCTATTTCTTTGATCAAGGACCGGTGCCCGACCCCGAAATTTTCACCGATATTATCGGTCGCAATTTCCGCGAGCCAGAGGAAGGGCTCGGCTTCGACGATAGCCCCGCATCACACATGTGGCGGACAATGATTTGGCCGAATAATTTTCTTTGAAATGAAGGTGAGGGCCGACCGGCCCTCACCTTCGCCGGACTATGCTTAGTGGGTTCGACGGACCGGCAACGTTTTGAGACCGAGCATAGCCGGGAGTTGGAGATCAACGTCACGCGTCGTCTGCTCCAGTTCGATGCCGGGCAAGGCGCTAAGCAGCGCGGGGATTGCGACGTGGCCCACCATTCTCGCCAGCATATTCCCGACGCAAACATGCACGCCGCCGCCGAATCCGATATGCGGATTAGGGTTACGCGTGATGTCAAACTGCTCCGGGTTCTCAAAACGATCTGGATCACGGTTGGCGGCCGCGAGCACCGGGACGACATAATCGCCGGCTGCGATCGACTGGTCCCCAAGCGTCGTATCGCGCAGAGCGCGTCGGCTGTTGGTGACGACGACAGCGCCCGCGTAGCGGACTATTTCCTCGAACGCCGTTCGAACCAAGGCCGGCTCGCTGTGCAGCATCCGCACTTGGTCGGGATGTTCCAGCAATAGCTGCAAGCCGACCGAGATCGCCGTTTTGGTCGTGTCGGTGCCACCCGCCAATAGAATCGCGAGCGTAACCGCCATCTCTCTAAGCGAGATCGGATCTTCCGAATTCTCCTGGGTTGCGACCAGCTCACTGATCAGATCGACCTGAGGATTTTCGCGCCTGCTCGCGATCAAAGACTCAATGTAGGATACGAGAGCCGCTAACGCGTCATCGGCTTCTCGTAGTACCTCTGCTGTCGGCGGGGTGGGCGATAGCAGTCGGAATTGAGGCGCCAGCCACTCAAAGAACTTGCCCTGATCTTCGTTCGGGACACCAAGAAGTGAACAAATCACATCAGCGGGAATGCGTGCGGCATAGTCCGCTACCAGGTCGAAACGCTCACGCTTTTCCAGGTCGGAAATCCGTGCCGCCACAAGCGCTTCGACATGCGCCTTGCTTCGGTCGAGCACGCGGACAGAGAAGCTTCGCTGCACCTGGGAGCGGATGCGGGTATGTTGAGGCGGATCCATATTTGATAGAGCATCAGCTAGGAATTGCAGGGATGCACTCCCTTCGAATGCCGGCGATTTGCGGAGGAGGTCGGGGGCGCCGAAATCTGCGGAGCGCATCGCCTCCTGGCAATCTCTGTAGTTCAGCAAATAGAGCATGCCGCTATCTGCGTCGTGCCAGGTAGGCGTGATTGAGCGCATGTGGCTGAAAAGCCGGTGCGGGTCCTGCTTTCCTTCGGGCGTCGTAGACATCCGCAGGATCGCTTGAGGATCGTCGGGATATTCCATCAGTCTCTCCGATTGCATTCCCGCGCATCATGCGAGCGAGCGCGTCGGAAAACTTGTCCCTCGCTGCCAAGATTAGGCCGTTGAGCGCGGTTCGTCGGGGCGTGCAGCATTCACTAGTGCGTCAGCGCGGCGCGCCGGTATTCGCGCGGTGGTACGCCGAACTCCTTGCGGAATAGGCGGCTGAAATGCGCGGAGTCATTGAAGCCCCAGGCATACGCAATTTCGGTAATCGAGCGTTCGCGGTAGCTCGGGTTGCGAAACTCGTTCGCGCATCGCTCGAGGCGGCACTGGCGGATCCAGTGCGAAACCGATTCACCTTTCGTGCTGAAAATGCGGTGCAAGCGCCGCTCCGATACACCGATTGCCGACGCGATCGTTCGCGGATTGAGCATCTCGTCGCCAAGATGCGCCATGATGAAGGTTTTGACCTTCTGCGCCGATTCGGATTCGGCTTCCACGGGCGCCTCCTTGGTAGCGGCCGAGTCCTGCCATCCATTTGCCAGCAGAGCCAAAAAGGCAGTGACCAGGATGTTGCCTTGTTCCTGACTAAAGCAATCGGCGGGCCCAAACGCCGAGCCCACCAGTGAGTGAAGAAGGTAGCTCGTCGACGCCGGAAGCTTTCCGCCAAACCTGCCCTGCCAGCCGCCGGCCGCATCGGACAAGCTGTCCTTCGGAACATGAACGCAAATCTGGGAATTCCGCTCAAAAAGGTTGATCTCGAACGGCGCACCGGCGTCGATCAATGTGACGTCGCCAGGAAGCAGGCTGGTACGACGATCGAATTGCGTCAGCTGGGCGGTGCCCGACAGTTGAAGAAGAACGAAGCCGTCATCCGATTGCGACCGCATCGCCTGCGTATCGGTCCTATATACTCGCCGCAGCGACTGACTGAGCCGCGCGCAGGCAAGAGAGCCGATTCGCCTGAGCTGCAGATTAGCTTCGCTGTCCGGGCGATCGAATTCGAGCTGGAACTCGCCGCAATGCGAAAAAACCGCCTCTCGCCATTCGTTCACTCGCCTCGACGGCGCAAAGTCGCGGGTGCTGAAATACATTGTCATATCCTCGCCAACCCGCCCCATCTCCGTGAGGCTCCATCTTCCTTAGCAGTGCTAAGCTATGTAGAAATGCGAATCAAGTCAGATGGGAGTGAGCATCATCGACAAGGGGGAGATCGTCCGGGCCGCGCTGGATATTTTGCGCGTTCAAGGGCTCGATGCGGTGAGCACTCGCAAGCTCGCCGAGGTGCTAAAGGTCCGGGGTCCGGCCCTTTATCATCACTACAAAAATAAGCAGGAGCTGCTGGGGGACATGGCGAATGCCATCGTTTCAGTTCCAGTCGCGAGTATCGATCCATCCTTGCCATGGGACGCTTGGAGCGCTGCCTTCGCCGTAGCAGTCCGCAAGGCGATCCTGCCTTACCCAGATGGGGCTCGGTTGCTGATTGCTGCTTGGCCCAGCAATGAAATGCGTGAGCAGACGATTCCGCGAATCGAGGCTCCGCTGATCGCTGCCGGCTTCAATCCTGAACGCTCTCACGAGGTCACCTTTCTGATCGCGAGTGCGGTGATCGGATGGATGCTCAATGAGCAAAATCCGCGCATCCGGGAGTTCATGGAGCAACGGTTTGACCTCGAACACGCATTCGTTCGCGCTGTCGAAACCATTCTGGACGGCATCCGGAGCCAAATGCTCGAAGGTCGTTCCTAGCCAAGTTTTTGGCAGGCAAGCGCAAGCCGTCGCCGCAGTCGTGAGGCAGTGTCACCGCAGAGAGGATAGCTTCATGAATGTAGCGTTTTTCGGCGAACACCGCCTGGTGGTGGGGGAAAGTCCGATCTGGGATGTCGATACCCAATCGCTTTTGGCGGTCGATATTGTCGGCAAGAAGGTGATTGAGTTCGACCCATCGGGCATTGCGTTTCTCAAACTCGACACTCCTGACATTGTCGTTGCAGCCACACGTGATCGGACTTCCCGGCTCATGTTGGTGATGGGCGATGGGCTGTTTGTTCAAGACGAGGCAGCAGGCACGTTTGAGAAGATTGCCACCCTTCCGCAGCATGAAGGCGCCCGGCTCAATGATGCGAAGATTGACAGGCAGGGACGATTTGTCGCGGTCGGGGCGGATGCGGCCATGCAAAAGCCGTTGGGCGTATTGTTTCGCGTCGAGCATGACGGCTCTGTCGACATGATCGCTGACGGCTTCACGTTGGGGAACGGCCCATGCTGGTCGCCCGACGGGTCCAAACTCTACATCGCCGACAGCGTTGCGAAGCAGATTTATGCGTACGACTACCCAACCAGTGGTCCACTCGGCGAGCGAAGCCTCTTCGCCGATACGACAGATTTGGGTGGCATTCCCGACGGCGCGACTGTTTCTGCCGATGGTAGCCTCTGGGTCGCTCTGTGCGGCGCAGGGAAGGTCGTTCGCTACGATCCGGACGGAAATATACAGCAAACTATCGAGATGCCGACGGCATGGGTGTCGAGCGTCATCTTCGGCGGCCCGGCTTTAGATCGCATCTATGTGACTTCCCTGGACCCTGTCGTCGTTGGGGTTCCAGGCGATGAGCATTGCGGGCGGCTCTTCGTCATCGAAGGCGAAGGCGCAACCGGCATCGCCGAGCCACGAGCATTCTAAGGCCGCCGGCCACGAAATGAGAGTTGGGAAGCTGCGATGTCGAGTTGGGATTTTATTGTCGTTGGCTCTGGATCGTCAGGGTCGGTTGTCGCCAATCGATTGAGCGCCACCGGCGCGGGTCGCGTTCTCCTTCTTGAGGCAGGCGCGAGTCATCGCCGCGATCTGCGCTTCAAAATTCCGCTCGCCGGCTTCAGTATGCGGATGCACCCGAAGTCCTCATGGCGCCTCGAAGGCGAGCCCGAACCGGCATTGTATGGTCGCCGGCTGGAGATCCCGCGCGGTAAAGGCCTCGGCGGTAGCTCGCTAATTAACGGTGCCGTCTACAATCGCGGTAACCCGAACGATTTCGAGCAATGGGCCTCGCAAGGTTTGCCAGGGTGGGATTACGCTTCGGTCGTCCCCTATTTTCGGCGCGTCGAAAATCATTGGAAGGGAACATCGTCGTATCACGGCGTTGCCGGGGAGGTCGCCGTGAGGCGCCCCCAGATCGAAAACCGCTTCACGCGCCGGGCTTTTGAAGCGGCCCGCAATATGGGCTACTCGGTCACGGATGATGTCGCTGGCCCCGATCCCGAGGGTTTTCACGTCCCCGATTTTAATGTTGATGACCGCGGGCGCCGCGCGACGACGGCGGCCGCTTTTATCGAGCCAATCCGCAGCCGCTCATCCCTGGACATCGAAACGGAGGCGCAGGTTCTGCGCGTAATCGTCGAAGGCGGGCGAGCGATAGGCGTCGAGTATATGCAAAGAGGCGAGCGCAAAATCGCTCACGCCGATCGCGACGTCGTGCTTTCGAGCGGCACGTTCGGCTCGCCCCAGCTCCTCCTTCTTTCCGGAATTGGACCGGCTGATCACCTTCGCGATGTAGGAGTGAAGATCGTGCACGACCTGCCTGGCGTCGGGCAAAACCTGCACGATCAGCCTGCCGCGATCTTTGAGGTGAAAACCAAAGAGCCGGCTTTCCATCGCACGTTTCGTGCTGACCGATTCGCGATGCAGATCGCGCGCTGGTTTCTGGGCATGCGCAATGAACTGAGCGCGATGCCGGCAATTGCAGCCGCCAATATGCGGACGACCCAAGGCGCGACGGGACCTGATATGCGTTTCATGATCAGCGCCCTAAGCATCAGCAACACGGTCTGGTTTCCCGGCATCAAGAAGGGCGCGGGCGACTTTATGATGGCGATGTATGCGCTTCCTCATCCGCGCAGCCGCGGCACGGTGACGCTGCGCTCATCCAACCCCATCGAGCCGCCGAAGATTCTCTATAATCTTCTCACCGATCCTTGGGATCTCGACGAGATGCGGCGCGGGCATAAGCTGATGCGCGAGTACCTCGCCCAGCCTGCCCTGTCCTCTGTTGTCGGTGAGATTACGCTGCCGCCAGTCTATCTCGGCAGTGACGACGCGATCGACGAATTTAATCGCCGAGCCAGTTTCACGACCCAGCATCCGGGTGGCACCTGCAGAATGGGCGTTGATGACGATGCGGTTGTGACCGGCGACTGCCGTGTACGAGGCCTCGAGGGGTTGCGGGTGGTGGACCTCTCCGTGCTGCCTGTACAAATCTCGGGCAACCCCAACGGCACGGCTATCATGCTCGGTGACAAAGTCAGTGACGCGATCCTAGGGCGACCGGCGCTGGCGCCGATCAGTGGTTACTGAGCCTTCGCGAGAATTTGCCGCATGAGCTATGTCCGCAACGCCTGGTACGTCGCTGCCTAGTCGCACGAAATCGAACCGAACAACTCGTTCACGATCACGATCCTAAACGATCGCATAGTCATCTGGCGCAGCGAGCCCGGTCAGCTCCATGGGCTGCAGGATCGCTGCGATCATCGGCTGGCGCCCCTGTCGCTTGGTCGATGCGAAGGCGAGCGTCTGCGCTGCATGTACCATGGCCTGCTCTTTGAACCGGACGGCCGGGTTGTTGAGATTCCGGTGTGAACCGGCTCGAGGCGGAGGCCCGGATCGGCAAGGCAGGGACCTTGGCTGCCCAGTTCTCCCGGCTTGACCTCGTCGTCCTCGATGAGCTCGGCCATCTGCCGTTCGCCCGCTCCGGTGGCCAGCTGCTGTTCCACCTCGTCAGCAAGCTTTACGAGCGTACCTCGGTCATCATCACCACAAACTTGGCGTTCGGCGAGTGGCCGTCCGTGTTCGGCTATCCCAAGATGACGACGGCCATGCTCGACCGGCTCACTCACCACTGCGACATCGTCGAGACCCGCAATGACAGCTGGCGGCTACGAAACCGCAGCTAAACCCTCCCCCGCCCCTCCCCGCTGTTGAGCCGGTGGGTCCACAGAAATCTCCCACGGCCGTCACCGCCAGCGCTCGTGGCGGCGCGCGGCGACGGCCGCAGGTCTCTCCTATGAACTACCGGGACAACAGCCTAACATCAGAAAAGGGGGTACCTCTTGGACGCCGATCTGGGGTCCCAGTTTGACGCCTATTTACGCACCACGCTGGAAGGATTTCAGTGTCTGGAGCACGCTAAAACCGCTTGGCGAAACGCTTCGATTAGTGAGTGATGCGCCGACTTGGGCATCTGCGCTCTCCTCTAAGACGTTATCATCCAGGCATCCCGCGAAAGGAAGCCTGGACGATATCCAGCATGGCCTAGCTTAACGAGACCGAACGATAATACAGGCGTCGCTATGACTTAAAACTTCGTCCCGACCGTTACGCCATAGGTTCGCGGGGCGGCATAGCTGACGCGCTGGACGTAGCGGCCGCCGCCCACGGCGTTGATACCACGTACGTTTGCGACGGCCTCGTTGCTGAGGTTATTACCCCATAGCGAAACAGACAAACGCTTGTTCTCAGACGTCCATTTGATTGAGGCATTGACCAGACTGTAGGCCGGTTCCCGAAGCAGATTATCGGGCTCGTGAAAATAGCCACTATTGTAATAGTAGCTCACGTTGAAATTGACATCGCCTTGCGCCAACGGGACGAGGTAATTTGCCGTCGCGCTCAGGGTGCTTTTCGGACTCAGCACTGTCGTATTGCCACTCGCGTCCCCGATCGTCTGATTGTAGCCGCCGGTCGGATTAGGCGTAGATATCAAAGCACCGGGAAATGCGTCGTAGCGACCGTGAGTGAATTGGTATCCGATGTTTAGGCCCAACGCCGAAGTGATCTGCGTTTGCAGTTCAGCCTCGAACCCGTAAATGGTCGCCTTGCCTCCGTTGTAGATTCCGGTCGCACCATTGATAGCACGCTGCACCTGCACGTTGGTATAGTCATAATAAAATCCAGCACCATTCAACCGGACATGCCGATCGAAGAGGGTGGTTTTTAGACCGACTTCATAAGCGTCAAGCTGCTCGGGCGCGAATGCCGGAAGGGTCAGACTGCTAGTATTGTAACCGCCACTTTTGAAGCCTCGGTTATACGACGCATAGACCAACGCTTGGTTCGTGATCTGATAGTCTAATGCGAAGCGCCACGTCAGCTTGTTGAAGCGCACCGATGTCGGGAAGGTCGGCAGATCGATCGTCTGTGTGCCATTCGCAAGGAAATTGATATTCATCGCGTCGACAAGCCGGCGCTTCTCGCTGGTATACCGCAATCCGGCTGTAAAGTTTAAGCCAGACAAAATGGTAATCGTTCCTTGGCCAAAACCCGATATAGAATCCGTCTTTTGCGCGCCCGTGGTGTTAAACCCCGTGAACCCGGCTACCCCTGGCACATAGGTAAGAGTGCCAAAGGTGTCAGGATATGCCGAGTTGGCATTGAAATAATAGGCACCCAATACCCACTTGAACGCGTCCCCCTTGGGGGAGAGCAGTTGTAGCTCTTGTGAGAACTGCCGATCGGTCTGGGTTTGCTGGAAAATCCGGCCACGGCGTTCTGTGTAATCCGCATCGACGCCAAAGCTCATGGCTGTCCTGCGATATGCCGTAATGCTCGCCATCTGGATGCCGCTAAAATCATGGTCAATGCGTAGGCTTGCGCCGCCGGTGGCCACATCATCGTAGGATGGGAAGTCAACATCCGTGTCCCACGGGCTGCCACCATAGGCCGGGCCATAGGGCGCGGGTATGGTAGAACCCGGAGCAATCCGCTGCTGATTCATGCTGTCCCGATAATCCGTATAATCGAGAATGAGACGCATTTCGGTTGCAGGGTCGGGCCGCCACAACACTTTCGACCGAACGGCGATATTATGATCTATCTTATAGACGTCCTTACCGGTCAAGAAGTTCTTGCCATAGCCGTCGCCCATCGCGCCGCCCTGAATCGCAATGTCTGCCGTCAACCCATTTGCGATCGGCCCAGTTACGTACAAATCGCCTTTAAAGGTCTTATAGTTTCCATACGATGCATCAGCCTCGACACCGAACGTATTCTTCGGGTCTCGGGTGGTAACCTGGATCAGGCCACCCGTAGCATTTCTCCCGAACAACGTGCCCTGCGGCCCTTTCAAAATCTCGACCTGGGCGACATTGTTAAAAGTCAGGATGTTCGCCGTTGCATTGGCATAATACACCCCGTCCACATAAAATGCGATAGGTGATTCAAAACCGGCGCCAGTGCCTTTGGATCCAACGCCTCGGATGATGGGCAGGGCGTACCCGTTGTTCGATTGAACCTCGACACCGGGCGCAATCATCTTGAGATTTTGGACGTTCGAAATCCCGCTGTTCGAGAGCTGTGCAGCGGTTGCCACGGCAACTGCAATCGGAACCTTTTGAAGATTCTCGGACCTGCGCTGCGCGGTCACAACGATCTCTTCTACCGCAGATCCAGCCGATGGGTTGCTCGCGCCTGCCGGGGTCGCCGGTGCAGCACTTGGGGCCGGAACGGCCTGTGCATGGGCCGCGCTGCCCACCAAAGCCGCGACAATCGCCAGCTGAGACACCAAAAAATTGCGGCATGAGAACGTTTCCATAAATCCCTCTCCTGAATCGTTTTTTATCTTCCTCTCCCAACAAAACTTAAGTTAGAGAGGTGGTCACTATTCGTAAATACTTCACTACAACACTGAATTAAGAGTGGGGCTGCTTTTCGGATATTCTGGGCGATTAGAGAATACCTAGCTTTATTCGGCCCCATCCCAAGAAGTTGCCGAAAGTAAGCTTCTCAAAAAGGCCCGGGCAGCGCCCCCTCTTTTACCGTAAACCGCGTTTCCAACCTTTCGAAGCCGGCCGCAGCATCCCTTATGCGTGACTTTGACACAAACAGGAAAACCGCGACGACGTTAAGGCCCATTCCAGGAAATATATCGTTTCCAGAAAGGCGTGGTCTCGAAGGCCGGATCGGCCGCCGGGACCGCTGCCGGGTTCGATACCGGGAGCCAAAGGGAGATCTCGGTCGAAACGGTCTGAGCTAGGAAAAGCACATTCACGAAGCGAGGTTTAAGGATACAAACTGAGCTTAAGCAGCGACGCCGTTAGGCTGCGCGATCGACCTGCTCGCCCAGATTGTAAGCGCGACTTCAAGCAATGCTACGGTCCCACGTAGGGCGACGCACGCTTCAGACCGGCGATCGTGTGACGCGCCGACCCAGTCATCGAGCCGCGTCACTCTGACCGTTCGGGTTCAATAAACGCCACTCGCTCGATCCGCAGAAGCCTCGTGTCGGTTGAAGTCTCGCGCCAATCCCTCGGCGCCTCGCGCCAGAAGTGTGACATCGGTACCTACGGCCACAAAGGTCGCTCCGAGTTCAAGATACCGTTTTGCGAGCTTCGCATCGGCCATGAGGATGCCTGCCGCCTTCCCTGCGCCGATAATCGCGCCGATGGCAGCTTCAATCGCCGTTTGCACCTCGATGTGGCTGGGATTGCCTAGATGCCCGAGCGCGGCTGCTAGATCCGACGGTCCGATGAAGACTCCGTCTACTCCGTCTGGCACCGCGATCTCCAAAAGATTCTCCAAGCCGAGCTTCGTCTCCACTTGCAGCAAGAGGCAGAGATCGTCCGAGGCCGAATGCAGATATCCGGGCGTTCTGTTCCAACGGCTCGCCCGTCCGATCGCTGAGCCGACGCCGCGAATGCCTGCTGGGGGGTACCGCGTCGCTTGAACCAGATATTTGGCCTGTTCGCCTGTCTCAACCATGGGAATGAGCAGCGATCGAGCGCCTATATCCAGATATTGTTTGATGAGCGATGCGTCGCCAATCGGTGCGCGCACAACGGGCTCGACCGGGTAAGCGGCAACGGCCTGAAGCTGCGACAAAAGCAGCGGTATGTCGTTCGGACCATGCTCGCCATCCAGCAAAAGCCAGTCGAATCCCGCGCCTGCGCATATCTCGGCCGTGTAGGCATTGGCCAAAGCCTGCCACAGCCCAATTTGAGCCTCGCCAGCACCAAGCGCTTTCTTAAACCTGTTCATACGAAACGAAACCCGACCGAGCCAAGGGACCCATAATCGATGTGGAACGTGTCGCCCCGATTTGCAAAAACGGGTGCGGTAAACGACCCGCCCAAAATGATTTCGCCCGCCTTTAGGAACTCGCCATGGGGTGCAAGCCGGTTGGCAAGCCACGCTGGACCATTTGCGGGGTGGTTCAACACCGCTGCCGCCACACCCGAATCCTCGATCACAGCGTTGCGATAGAGCAGCGCCGAGACCCAACGCAGGTCGACATCGCCGGGCCGTATCGGCCGCCCGCCCGTGACGAAACCCGCATTTGCGGCGTTATCGCTGATCGTGTCGAAAATCTTGCGCGTAGCGTTCGTCTTTGGATCTGTACGCTGTATCCGCGCATCAATGATCTCGATAATGTCAACGGCGGAGCAATTTCCGGCCACCGGGCGGAGCAAAAGTCGGCCACCCTTGCGCCCGGCTGAGACCGCCGTGAGGGCGTAGCCCGAGCGGGGTCTCAGCCGGGCGCGGCGATTTTTTTGAAAGGTTTCAGCCAGCCTTTCGGGCGCGGCTTTGGGCGAGACGATAGCTGTCGCCGTTCATTTCGAGAATGTTGACGTGGTGGGTGATGCGATCGAGCAGTGCGCCGGTCAGTCGTTCTGATCCCAAGGTTTCGGTCCATTCATCGAAAGGCAGATTGCTGGTGATCAGGGTGGCACCGCGCTCGTAACGCTGGGAGATCAGCTCGAACAGCAATTCCGCACCGGTCTTGGAGAGCGGCACGAAGCCCAGTTCGTCGATGATCAGCAGCTTGTAGGCGGCCATCTGCTTCTGGAAGCGGAGCAGACGCCGCTCGTCTCGAGCCTCCATCATCTCGCTGACCAGGGCCGCCGCCGTGGTGAAGCCGACGGATAAGCCTTTCTGGCAGGCGACCAGGCCGAGGCCGAGCGCGACATGCGTCTTGCCCGTGCCGCTGGGACCGAGAGCGATGACGTTCTCGCGGCGCTCGATCCATTCACATCTGGCCAGTTCCAGCACCTGTATCTTGTTGAGCTTGGGGATGGCGGCAAAGTCGAAGCTGTCGAGGCTTTTGACGACCGGGAATTTGGCCGCCTTGATCCGCCGTTCGACCTTGCGGCGATCGCGCTCGATCATCTCCCGCTCGGCAAGCCGGAAGAGGTAGCCGACGTGATCGACGTCCTCGGTTGCGCAGAGTCGGGCCAGCTTTTGGTGCTCGCGCTGGAAGGTCGGCAGCTTGAGGGTCTTGAGATAGTGGGCGAGCAGGATGTCAGGTGCTTCGGTGCTCATGCCGCCTCTCCCGCATCAGACGACAGGAGGCGCATATACGCCTTCGCCGAGGTCTTCTCGACCGTCGCCCTCGGAAGGTACGGATAGATCGACAGGTCCAATCGCGGCGGTCGGCGTTCTACGCGGCACAGGATCAGATGCTTGACCGCATCGAAGCCGATCGCGCCGAGCTGAAGGGCCTGCCTTACCGCCGCATGCAGGTCGGCAAGCTCGAAGCTTTCCAGCAGACGGAGAACCTGGACGTATTCCCGCCGGCCATGCTTTGCCATGCGGCCTTCCATCAAACGGCGCAGCGTGGCGAACTCGTCCGGCAGATCCCAGCCCTGCAATGGAGCTGCCTGATCCAGCGCATTGATCTTCTGCTCGATCAGCGGCAGGTAATGGACGGGGTCGAAGACGATGTCTTCCCGTTCCCAGCTCCGGGGATGGCGGGCGATGATCTCACCACGGCAACCGATCACCACCTGATCGACATAGCCCCGGACCCAGACGTCTTGATGACCGTAGGCAACCGGCACGGAATAGTCGTTCGTTTTGTAGCGCACCAGCGATTGGGCTGTCACAACAGCGCTGGTCTGGTCGCAGGCATCAAACGGCGACGCCGGCAAGGGACGCATGGCGGCAAGATCGCGCTGCAGCCGTTCGCCGATCGTCTCGTTCTCGCCGCGTAGCTTATCGCGCTGGCGCTTTCGGCACTGCTCCTCCAGAAAATCGTTGAACGCATCCCATGTCGCAAACTGCGGGATCGGCACCATAAAGTTGCGCCGGGCATATCCGACAAGACCCTCCACATTCCCCTTGTCATTACCCTTTCCCGGACGGCCATAGCGATCGCGGATCAGGTAGTGGGACAAAAAACCGCTGAACAGCGCTGCCCGCTTGCGCGTGCCGTCGGGCAGGATCTTCGCCACAAGGCAACGGTCGTTGTCGTATACGATCGACTGCGGCACGCCTCCGAAGAAGGCAAACGCATGGATGTGGCCGTCGACCCAGGCCTCGGCCACCGCCGCCGGATAGGCCCGCACGTAGCAGCCGTCGCTATGCGGAAGATCGAGCACGAAGAAGCGCGCCTTCTGCTCGACGCCGCCGATCACCACAGTCGCCTCGCCAAAGTCGGCCTGCGCATGGCCGGGAGGATGCGACAGCGGCACGAACACCTCCCGGCGGCGCTGATCCCGCTCGCGCATGTAGTCCTTGATGATCGTGTAGCCGCCGGTGAACCCGCATTCGTCGCGCAGCCGGTCGAACACCCGCTTGGCAGTATGCCGCTGCTTGCGCGGCACCTTCATATCCTCGTCGAGCCAATGCTCGATCGTCGAAACGAACGCATCCAGCTTCGGCCGCCGGATCGGTGATCGCCGCTGATAGCCGGGCGGTATCGAATACGACACCATCTTGGCGACGCTGTCGCGAGATATGTTGAAATGCTTTGCTGCCTGGCGCTGCGTCATCCCTTCGGAGACAGCCAGGCGAACCTTCAGATATAGTTCCACGGTGTAGATCCCCTGTCCCTCCTGCCGTCATTGCAGAAAGGAAATAGGTGGCCGGATTTTACTCCGCCCGCGGCTGGTTTATTCCGCCGCTACCGTGGCCGACTTTTGCACCGCCGCTCTCATGACGCACGACACGACCTTCGATTACCGCCCCGGCCAGGTCTATTGGTGCGCCGCCGATATCGGCTGGGTGACTGGGCACAGCTATATCGTCTATGGCCCGCTCGCGAACGGCGGCGTGACGCTGATGTACGAGGGCGTGCCCAACTGGCCCGATGCCAGCCGCATCTGGCAGGTGGTGGATCGCCACAAGGTCGAGATCCTTTACACCGCCCCCACGGCTCTGCGCGCGCTGATGAAGGACGGCGACGATTATGTTTCAAAGACGAGCCGTAAATCCCTGAAGTTGCTTGGCACGGTCGGCGAGCCGATCAACCCGGAGGCGTGGCGCTGGTATCATGAGGTCGTGGGCGAGGGCCGTTGCCCGATCGTCGACACGTGGTGGCAGACCGAGACCGGCGGCCAGATGATCACCCCCCTGCCCGGCGCCACCGCGCTCAAGCCTGGATCGGCTTGTCGGCCCTTTTTCGGGGTGGAGCCGCAACTGCTCGACAATGACGGCAAGCAGCTCGAAGGCGCGGCCGAGGGCAATCTCGTCATCGCGCGCAGCTGGCCGGGGCAGATGCGCGGCGTCTGGGGCGATGCGGATCGCTTCTTCACCACCTATTTCACCCAGTTCGAAGGTGTTTACACGACCGGAGACGGCGCGCGGCGCGATGCCGACGGCTATTGGTGGATCACCGGGCGTGTCGATGACGTCATCAACGTCTCCGGTCACCGCATGGGCACGGCCGAAGTGGAAAGCGCGCTCGTCCTTCATGCCAAGGTGGCCGAGGCGGCGGTGGTCGGCATGCCGCACGACATCAAGGGCCAGGGCATCTACGCGTATGTGACGCTCAATGCCGGCGAGGAACCAACCGACGCGCTGCGCAAGGAATTGCGCGACTGGGTTCGCACCGAAATCGGCCCGATCGCGACGCCCGACGCCATCCAGTTCGCGCCCGGCCTGCCCAAGACCCGTTCGGGCAAGATCATGCGCCGCATCCTCCGCAAGATCGCCGAGAATGAGGTTTCGAGCCTCGGCGACACCAGCACACTTGCCGATCCCTCCGTTGTGGAAGATTTGGTTGCAAATCGCGTGACCAAATAGGCTCAAAGTTTGTCACAGGAAGGGCAGCGCATGCCAAACAGGCCGTGATTCACTCGATCGATCCCATGAAGAAATCATGGGTGCCCTCCAGCAGATCGCGGAGGAACCGACGCGTCAACCGTACTTGGGATGTTTCTGCCATATCGGCGTCTGCGACCATGAAATAGGAGCGCACCAGCGACAGTTGCTCTGGCAAAACCGCCACAAGGTCCGGTTCGTCCCGCGCGATATAAGCGGGCAACACACACAGCCCAGCCCCACTCAGTGTTGCAACCAGCTGCGCATGAAGGCTGGAATTTTGCACCCTGGCGCGAAGGTGAGGGCGGATTTCACCGAGGTAGTTCAGGGCGCGCGTAAATATCAGGTCATCGACATAACCGATGAAGGTGCAGCCCGCGAGATCGTCGCGGCTGCGAATGGGTGGTTGGGACGCCAGATAATCGCGGGCGCCATACACGAACAATCGATAGTCCGTCAGCTGCTCCACGATGAAGGTGCCCGCGGGCGGCGGCGTCATCGTCACGGCGATGTCCGCCTCACGACGCGACAGCGCGACAATCTGTTGGATCGTGATCATCTCGACAGAGAGTCCAGGATAGGCGGCGGCAAGCGCTCCGATCCGCGACGCAAGAAAGAAATTTCCAAAGCCTTCCGGCGCGCTGATCCGAATGGCGCCCGAAATTCCCGCGCGACCACCAGCGGCCCTCTCCTCCATGCGGATGGCTTCGGTTTCCATGACATTGGCCATTGCGAGGATGTCTTCGCCGTGCCGCGTGAGTTCATAGCCTCGTGGGTTGCGCTCAAAGAGCTGCAATCCGAGCGCTTGCTCAAGAGCTGCGATCCGCCTTGCGACGGTAGCATGGTCCGTTCCCGTCCGCCGGCCTGCCAGCGAGATCGTTCCTGCACGCGCGACCGCGAGAAAAAAACGCAAGTCGTTCCAATTGAGGCTGGTGCCGCGCATCATGCATTTCCGCACATAACCTGCGCAAAGTTAGCGACTTATGTGTGATTTTGTCAACGCTATAACCCCTCACGGGCGGGATCACCGCTTTGGGATTCGTGAGGGATTTATGTCATCCGTTTATTTGCCGCGTTCCATCAGGATCGGTGGCGGCGCCTTGCGGGAACTGCCCGCCGCGCTGGCGCAGCTCGGGCTTTCTCGCCCGGCCATTCTAACCGACAATTACCTGGCCGGAACGGGGGCGCTCGAGCGTCTGGTGGCGCTCTGCACCGAACAGGGACTAGCGGCGCGCGGTTTCGCCGACGTCATCCCGGATCCCACCGTGTCGTCGATCGACAAAGCGACCGCCTTTGTTACCGAGGGTGATCATGACTGCGTGGTTGGTTTCGGCGGCGGAAGCTCCATTGACACCGCGAAGGCCGTCGCGGTTCTGGCCGCCCGCGGCGGTACGATGCGCGCGCTCAAGGCACCCCATCAAGAAGATCTTCCCGGGCTGCCAATCGTCGCTATTCCCACAACGGCAGGCACCGGTTCCGAAGCGACGAGGTTCACGATCGTCACCGACGAGGCCAATGACGAGAAAATGCTCTGTGTCGGGCTGGCCTATCTGCCGATCCTGGCAATCGTCGATTATGAGCTTACGCTCTCCAAACCTGTCCGGTTGACTGCCGACACCGGTATCGATGCGCTCACCCATGCCATCGAAGCCTATGTGTCCAGCCGCGCCAATCCTTTTTCCGACGGAATGGCGCTTGCTGCCATCAGAGCGATCTGGCCAAATCTGCGGACCGTCTGCACGAACCCGGATGACCGGGCGGCGCGCGAAAGCATGATGATCGGTTCGCTGCAGGCTGGCATCGCTTTCTCGAACGCGTCGGTGGCCCTGGTCCACGGGATGAGCCGGCCGATCGGCGCGCATTTCCATGTCGCCCATGGGCTTTCCAATGCGATGCTCTTGCCGATTGTCACCGAATGGTCTGCTCCGGCCGCCCTTCCACGCTATGCGAACTGCGCTCGCGCCATGGGACTTTCGCCTGTCGAGGAAGGGGATCAAGCGGCGGTTGCGCGGCTCGTCGAGGCTCTCCACCAGGTGAACACCGATCTGGCCGTGCCGACACCGCGCAGCCATGGCATCGACGAGGCACGGTGGTTCGAACTCCTCCCTCTTATGGCCGAGCAGGCCATCGCCTCCGGCTCGCCGGCGAACAATCCTCGGGTGCCCGACGCGCAGATCATCGAGGCGCTCTATCGTCGCGCATGGGCCTGAATTTCTCGCACTTCCAAAAATAGGCAGACACATGACCCTGATCCCATCCATCGACCATGTCATTCATGGACGCGCCGGCCAAACGTCAGCATCGACATCGGAGGTTTTCAATCCCGCGACGGGTGAAGTCACCTCGCATCTCACCCTTGGCACTCCGGACGATGTCGATGCGGCGGTATCCGCCGCGCAGCAGGCGTTCGACGATTGGTCCGCCACGCCGCCGCACATCCGCGCCAGAGTGCTGTTCCGGTTTCGCGATTTGATCGAGCGGGACTTGGATCGCCTGGCAAACATCGTGACCGCCGAGCATGGCAAAGTCTTCAGCGATGCAAAGGGCGAGATCGTTCGGGGCCTTGAGGTCGTCGAATTCGCCTGTGGCATTCCGCAGATGCTCAAGGGCGATTTTAGCGAGAGTGTCGGCAAAGGCATCGACGCCGTGTCCTTCCGGCAGCCGCTGGGAGTTGTCGCGGGCATCACGCCCTTCAACTTTCCCGCAATGGTTCCGATGTGGATGTTCCCAGTCGCGCTCGCCTGCGGCAACTGCTTCATTCTGAAGCCCTCGGAACGCGACCCGAGCCTCGCCAACGAAATGGCCGCCCTCCTCTCTCAGGCCGGGCTGCCCGATGGCGTGTTTCAGGTCGTGCACGGCGGCAAGGTCGTCGTTGACGCGCTGTTGGACCATCCCGGCGTAGAGGCTGTCTCTTTCGTCGGTTCTACGCCGATCGCTGAATATGTGTATCGCCGCGGCACGGCTGCCGGCAAGCGTGTCCAGGCGTTGGGCGGCGCCAAGAATCACATGATCGTGATGCCCGATGCCGATCTCGACAAAGCGGTCGATGCGCTGATGGGTGCGGCTTATGGTTCGGCCGGCGAACGCTGCATGGCGATTTCGGTCGCTGTCCCCGTGGGGCAAGCGACAGCCGATGCCCTCGTGGAGCGCCTTGCGCCTAAGGTCGCCAGTCTCAAGATCGGTCCTGGGGTCGATCCCGAAATGGATATGGGCCCGCTTGTCACCCAGGCGCACGCTGACAAGGTCCGTGGCTATATCGACGCAGGCGCTGCCGAGGGCGCGGACCTCGTGGTCGATGGACGCGACATCCATCGGCAAGGCTATGAGGGGGGCTTTTTCCTGGGAGGTACATTGTTCGATCGGGTGACGCCCGACATGAGCATCTACCGCGAGGAAATCTTCGGCCCCGTGCTGTCCGTCGTCCGCTCGGAAACGTTCGAAGAGGCGTTGCAGCTCATCAACACCCACGAATTCGGGAACGGTACCGCGATCTTCACGCGAGACGGTGATACCGCTCAAGCGTTTCTCAGCAAGGTTCGCGCGGGGATGGTTGGCGTCAATGTTCCCATCCCGGTGCCGATGGCGTTCCATTCCTTTGGCGGCTGGAAGCGGTCGCTTTTCGGGGATCACCACATCCACGGCCCGGAAGGCGTCCGCTTTTACACGAGGCTCAAGACCGCTACCCTGCGTTGGCCAAAGGGCATTCGGGACGGCGCGGATTTCGTCATGCCCACGTTGCGGTAATTGTCACGCCCGCGCGGATAACGAAAGTAAGCGACGTTTGCGGGCGCTTTTGCGTGGTCCAGCGGATAAGGCGGAGGGGTGGCCCGGTGGGCCACCTCACCAATTGGCAAGGAGATTTTTCCCGAACGTCATGATGGGAGCGATATAAGCCCTTGCCCATGTGGAAACGTTCCCATATTGATATGGCAGGGTCGTCGGGTGGTTCGCCGTCTTTCCCGCTGGCCAATGCGCATCGCCGCCTTGCCCAGCGGGTCAGGGCGCGGCCGCTAGGGTCGGCTTCGTCTTGCCGGAGTGTCGAAAACGCACCGGCCAGATCCAATTTTATATCACGGAGAGAGGTATGGTGCGGTCGGTTCAGGACATTGTCGATGACAACCCGGACTTGGTGAACTATTTCAAATACCAGACCGGAGGATACGCGAGCGCATCGCTCATCGACATCCTTCGGCCTTTCATTCCTGCCGAGTTCACGAATTGGCGCGAGGAGCAGCGCGCTTGGCACGAAGCGGCGGTGATGTTCGACCAGTCGCATCACATGTCAGTGACCTACATCAAGGGTCCGGATGCCAAGGCGATGCTGAATTATCTGTCGCCGTCCACCTTCTCCAATCTGTCCACCGATCGTGGCAAACAATATTTCGTCGCCAATCCCGACGGCAAGCATATCGGCGACTGTGTCCTTCATTATTATGGGGATGATGAGGGGTTCGAGCTGATCAGCGGCAATCCGCTGCAAAGCTGGGTGCGGTACCATTGCCAGACGGGCGAATATAACGTCGAGGCGAGGCACGATCCAAGCTCACCCTTGGGCAAAGGGCACCGGCGGACGAAGTATCGCTTTCAGCTTGAAGGCCCCAACGCCCGGCAGATCCTCGATGATGTCTGCGTTGGAGGAATGCCAGAGCTCCAGTTTTTCCGCACCGCGTTCGTCACCATCGCGGGCTGCCGCGTTCACATCCTGCGGCATGGCATGGCCGGCCATACCGGCGCAGAGATCTCCGGTCCCTGGGACGAGATGGACACCGTTCGTGATGCGATCCTGAAGGCCGGCGAAAAGCTCGGCCTGCGCCGCGGCGGCACATGGGCTTACTACAGCGCGACCCTGGAGAATGGATGGATCCCGACGCCCTTCCCCGCGATTTACACCAGCGACGCAATGAAGGCGTATCGCGAGTGGCTGCCCGCAGCCAGTCTTGAAGGCCAGATGCACGTCGCTGGCAGCTATTATGGCGAGCAGATCGAGGATTATTATTGGGACGCCTGGTCGCTTGGCTACGACAAGTTCGTCAAGTTTGATCACGACTTCATCGGGCGCGCGGCGCTGGAGAAGATGAAGCCGCAGCCTCATCGTGTTAAACGCCTCCTGGTGTGGAACGAAGACGATGTCATGAAGGTGATGGCGTCGCAATTCGGCGATGGGCCAATCTATAAAGCGATCGACATGCCGCTGGCCTTTTATGGCCTGCCACAGGCCGATGACGTTCGCTCGACCGACGGGCGACATGTCGGCGTGTCGCAATGGTGCGGTTACACGGTCAATGAGCACCGGATGATGTCGCTTTGCGGGATCGACGAGGCATCCGCCGCGCCGGGTACCGAAGTCGTTATCACCTGGGGCGAGCGCAACGGCGGCGCGCCCAATCGGCAAACCGAACGTCATGAGCAGACGACGATCCGCGCGACGGTGGCGCTTACCCCGGCCGATGCCCTGTCGCAGGGCCGGGTCCGCGCGACGCTCTGACACAAGCGGGTGTGACGGTGGCCTCGATCGCTTCCCTGGCAAGCGATCGAGGTGGGCCGGTGACCCTATGCTTCGGGGTTATTCTCGCCGTGCGCTCGATCGAGAGCTTCGGGAATGCCTCCGGTGAACTCGCGCTTCGGCCTGCCGTGGCGGCTGCGCGTAGACCATTAGACTAGGAGAAGGCGATGGGCTCGCCCGTTATGGCCATCGATTGCGACAGCGTGCCGGATAATCTGGTGCATTGCTTCTCGATTGAGATGACTGGGAAGGATATCGATGCGCTGCAGGCAGCGGCGCCGCTCTTGCCCCCCGGTACATCCGTCGCGGTGACGTTCCTGCCAGGCGAAAACTACGAGACGCGGATCGCAGCCTGCAAGGCGGTGCGTGACCTCGGTTTCGAGCCGATGCCGCATTTCTCAGCCCGTCGCATCCAAGACGAGGCGGAGTTCCACGACTTCCTGCACGCCGTCGTGGCTGAAGCCAAGGTGCGGCGCTGCTTCGTCATCGCCGGAGACGCCGCTGAGCCGGAAGGCCCGTATGCCGATAGCATGCAGTTGATTGCCAGCGGCGCCTTTGAGGCCGCCGGGATCGACCTGATCGGCGTTGCGGGCCATCCCGAAGGCCATCCCAACATGACAGCGGGGGAGGCCACCGCCGTCCTGCGGGCCAAGACCGATGAGATCGAAAGACGCGGTATGGCGGCGCTCATCGTCACGCAATTTACGTTCGACGCTGCGCGCACGCTCGACTGGCTCGCCGAAGTACGCCAGGCCGGCATCGACGTCCCGGTTCTGCTCGGGGTGCCCGGCCCGGCCGGCATCAAGACGCTTTTGCGTTTCGCCGCGCGGTGCGGCGTCGGCGCGTCCGCATCCGTGCTGAGCAAATATGGCATCTCGATTGGCCATCTGCTCGGATCGGCCGGCCCCGACCGCTTCGTCGATGCGCTCCGCGCCGGAATTGGCGAACAGCATGGGCATGTCCGCCTGCACTTCTACCCTTTTGGCGGCCTCGACAAAACGGCGCGGTGGATCGCTGACTACGCTCGAAAGCACTGAGGCCCTTACGGCTACGGAATTGGAAACCGCTTCATGAACAATAGCTTCACGCTCCGCTTGCAATGCGACGATCGCCCCGGGCTGGTCGCGCATGTTGCCGGTTATCTCGCTGCGCACGGGTGCAACATCACCGAGGCGCAGCAATTCGACGACGTCACCAACAACCGCTTCTTCATGCGCGTCAAGTTCGTGGCCGGCGGCGATAGCAGTCTGGAGAGCCTCCGCGAAGGCTTCTCGGCAGCGGGCAGCGACATGGACCTCGATTGGGAAATTCGCGACGACAGCCAGCGCCAGAAAGTCGTCATCATGGTCAGCAAGTTTGACCATTGCCTGGGTGACCTGCTGTATCGCCATCACATCGGCGAGTTGCCGATGGACGTGCTCGGGGTCATCTCGAACCATCCGCGCGAAGCGCTGGCGGTCTCATCGCTCCGTGGCGTCCCGTTCCATCACCTGCCCATGGCGATCGGCGGCAAGGAAGCGCAGGAGGCCGAGGTGAAGCGGCTCGTGCGCGAGGGCGGTGCGGATCTCGTCATTCTGGCCCGCTATATGCAGATTCTGTCAGATGACCTTGCCGGCTTTCTGTCCGGCAGGTGCATCAACATCCATCACTCGTTCCTGCCCGGGTTCAAGGGTGCGAAACCCTACCATCAGGCCCATGCCCGCGGGGTCAAGATGATTGGCGCGACCGCGCATTATGTGACCGCGGACCTCGACGAGGGGCCGATCATCGCCCAGGATACCGAGGTCGTGAGTCATGCCGACACGGCCGAGGATATGGTTCGAAAAGGCCGTGACATCGAGCGGCAGGTATTGGCCGGCGCCGTCCTTGCCCATCTGGAGGGCCGGGTCTTCCTGAATCAGTCGCGCACCGTGGTTTTTCGCTCCTGATGGCGGACTTGATCAACGGCCGGGCAATCGCTGCACGGCTCGTCCGCGATGTCTCCGAACAAGTGGCGGCGATTGTCGCTCAGTCCGGGCTGGCACCGGGCCTGGCCGTGGTCTTGGTCGGTAGTGACGCGGCAAGTGAGGTCTATGTCGCGCGCAAAATCGAAACCTGCCGCGCAGTCGGCATACGCTCGATCGAGCGTCGTTTGCCAGCCGATACGTCCCAGGCCGAATTGCTATCGTTGATCGATGAGCTCAACGCCGACCCGACGGTCCATGGCATCCTCGTGCAGCTGCCGTTGCCAGCGCCGCTCGACTCCAATCTCGTCCTCGATCGCATAAAGCCTGCGAAGGACGTGGACGGCTTCCACCCCGTCAACGTCGGGAGACTGTCGACCGGGACGGGAGGGCTCGTGCCCTGCACACCGCTCGGCTGCATGATGCTCCTCGACGAAGTGATCGACGACTATCGCGGCCTCAACGCTGTGGTGATCGGAAAGTCGAACATCGTCGGCAAGCCGCTGGCGTTGCTGCTGCTGGAACGGGAATGCACCGTCACCGTCACCCACATCGAAACACGCGATCTCGCTGACATCGCGCGACGGGCGGATATTGTCGTTGCCGCCGCAGGCGCACCCCGGCTCGTGCGGGGCTATTGGGTCAAGGAAGGCGCGGTCGTCATCGACGTCGGCATCACGCGCATGACCGCAGCCGATGGCAAAACAAAGCTGGTGGGTGACTGCGCGACTGACGAGCTCGGGCATGCTCGGGCGATTACGCCGGTTCCAGGCGGAGTTGGCCCGATGACGATTGCCTGTCTGGTCGCCAATACGGTGTGTGCGGCAACGCTGGCAGCGCATGGCTGACGGTCAGACGGATGTCGACCTGGGTCGTAGCTGTACGACCGTTGTGCGTGTACGCGACCTGAAACTGCAGGCGCATATCGGCATCAATTCCGACGAGATTGGTCGCGTCCAGGACCTCATTATCTCAATCGAGCTTACGCTCATTGCCGGCCACGTCCACGCAATGGACCGGACGATCGACTATCGTGAGGTCGCCGAGGCGGCGGCAACGCTGGCCCGCAGCCACGTTCCGCTGATCGAGACCTTTGCGCTGCGGCTGGCCGAGCATTGCCTGCGCCACCCGGCCGTGACAGCCGCATCCGTCTCCGTCGACAAGCCGTCCGCCATCGCGAACGGAATCGCCGGCACCAGCGTACACTTGCGCCGCCCCTGCGGATAACATGGTTCAGGGTAGAGCACTTCCGCTCGATCCAATCAGCATCTGCTGACGCCTTTCCACGCACGCGCAGCACGGCGCTCGTGACCCGAGCATCGTCGTCGCCGCAATGATGATCATCGATATTCGCCGCCGTCGCAGCCGCTTCGAGGTAGGTTGATCAGATCCATGCCGCCGCGCAAGAAACGATTGCGCGGCGGCAACGCGGCCTGAGCCGTTCCAGGGGTCGCGGACATGCGCCGTCCGCGACCCGATGCGCGGTTCGCTTAGCGAGCGATATTGACGATCTTGGGCTGCGTGAATTCCTCCAGCCCCTCCTCACCCTGCTGCCGCCCCAATCCTGATTGTTTCGCACCCCCGAAGGCTACGTCAAACGGCAGCTCAAGATGTTTGTTGACCCACACGGTTCCAGTGTCGATCCGCATCGCCACATCTTCCCCGCGCTGCGGGTCCGACGTCCAGATCGTGCCGCCCAGGCCATATTCCGACCGATTGGCGCGCTCGATCACCTCATCAAGCGACGTGTAGGACAAGACAGGAATGATGGGGCCGAACTGCTCTTCGGCAACCAGCCGCGCATCATCGGCGATATCGCGCACGACGGTGGGTGCGATGAAGAAGCCGTCCCGGTCAATCGGCTTTCCGCCGGCGATGACGGTGCCGGATGCGTGCGCATCCTTGAGATAGCCAAGCAGCTTCTCATACTGGATCCGGTTCTGGATGGGGCCGATCTGCGTGCCCTGCTCCAGCCCGTCGCCAACAACGGCGGTCTCGGCCAGTTCGGCGAGAGCCCCGCAGAGGCGATCGTACATTGCCTCGGGCGCATAGATGCGCTTGGCGGCAAGGCAGATCTGGCCCGCATTGGAGGTCGCGGCTCGGAAGACCGCGGGCGCAACAATGTCGAGATCGGCATCGTCGAGGATGATTGCGGCATCGTTGCCGCCGAGCTCGAGCGTGAACCGCTTCAGCGTGTCAGCCGCGCCCGCCAGCACCTTGCGACCCGTGGCCGTGGAGCCGGTGAACGCGACCATCGCCACGTCAGGGTGCGCGGCAAGTTCCGCGCCCAGGTCGTTCGCGTCTGCGAGCGTCTGAAACACACCGGCCGGCAGGATGTCGGCGGCGATCTCACCGAGCAGCAGGGTCGTCAGCGGCGTGGTCGGCGCTGGCTTTGCGATCACGACATTGCCGGTGATAAGCGCGGGCCCGAGCTTGACCATGAGCAGGATGAGCGGGAAGTTCCACGGCACGATCGCTGCAACCACGCCGAGGGGCGTGCGATGCTCAATGATCTTCTCGCTCGGGGTATCGCGCAGGATCTTGGGTTGGACCGATTGGCCGGCAAAATAGCGCAGCGCCGCGATGGTGCCGCCGACTTCGAACTGTGCCTCGGCAATCGGCTTGCCTTGCTCCTGCGTCAGCAACCGAGCCAGCTCGTCGGCGCGAGGTTCGAGCGCATTGGCGAACGCTTGCAGTCGTTCCGCCCGTGCGGTCTGCGTCATCGCTGCCCATGCGGGAAACGCTCGACGCGCTGCCGCCACGGCCTGGTGCATCTGCTCGTGATTCGCGCGGGGGGCCGCGGCGAACGTGGCGCCGGTTGCCGGGTTGAGCACGTCGATTGTGTCAGCGCCCGCGACCAGCGCTCCATCGATCAGCAAGTGATAGTCGGTCATAACGGGAGTCTCCACGATCAAGCAACGTCTGACATTTTGTCGTTATATGTCACAACGTCAAGGGTCTCGACCGATTTGCGTCCTCGCCTCCCCAATTGTGCGATAGGTCAAGCCAAGGCCGCCTGCCTACCACCCCTGATCAACCATAAGCCTGCAGGCGTGCGGAAAAGCCGGAATTGCCCCTTGCGTGTTGCGCCGTCTTGCCAATTGTCCAACGCGGCGGGAACGCGATCGGTAATGCGCTGCGAGAGACGCCTGATGCTTTTCGTGTCACGCGAGATCGCCGGGCGAGCTGCGCGACGCACCTTGCCGTGGCATTGGACGCGTTTCGATCCACAGCAAAGTGCGTAGCGTTCGCCACCGCCGCGAAGCTGGCCGCGCCCCTGGCTGGTCCTTGGTCGCGGCGCGCTCGAGAATCAGCGAACTCGGCTATCGACCGTTCGAGGTCGAGGCGCCGCACCCGTTTTCCAGCCGGCTAGCCCCGCTTCGACCGAAGCTCGAGGCTGGTGACGTTCAGCTGTGCGGTTGTCGGTTGGGCGCCGCCTTCGGTGACGCCGCCACCGCGATCTCCCTCCTGTGCTTGCGGTTGCAGTATGACGGGCACGGCACAGGCTGCCGCCTGAGCGAACCGGAACCATCAATCGTAAGGCACCTCTCGCTTAGCTCGCCCTCGGTGTGGTCCCACGGTCGCTGGACAATGCCGGAAGTGCCGCCAGATCAAGCCTGTAGCAATCCGCGGCCGCGCCGACGAAAAGCGCTTGTCGCTCTTCGGCCGAAAACGGCGCTGCGACCCGTTTCAGCGCGTTGACGATCGTACGATAGCTCCCAGTCCCGCTCTCGACCGGGTAGTTGCTCTCGAACATGCAGCGGTGGACACCGAATATCTCGATCGCGGTTTCCATATAGGGTCGCCATTCCGCTGCAATCTGCTTGGAGTGGGCTGGCGGATCGCTCCTGTAAGACTTGAATTCGGCCAGATGCGCGCCAAGGCCGCCAATCTTGACGTAAACACGCGGCATTTTGGCGAGAGCCTGTAGATCCCGCTTCCAGATGGGAAAACGCTCTTTCATTTTACCGGCATAGCGGCCGGTTCCGACCGGGTTGCCCATGTGGTTCAGGACAATCGTCGTGTCCGGGAAAGCCCTCGCGAGATCGATGACATCCGACAGCTGTGGCGAGAGCAGGAAAGCATCGAAGCTGAGACCTAAGGGCCCAATGTGACGGAAACCGGCGCGAAACGCGTCGCTGCGATAAAGACCGGGTGGACTGTTGATCACGCCACCGATGATCGACGCGTCCGCGTCCCAGGCGGCGTTTTGGCGGACACCGCGCAAACGTCCGTTCCCAGCGGCTAGATGTGCCTCCAGTACCGGCTTCAGGCGATCGCCAATCTGGCAGGTAACGCCAGCAACGAGCGCGGCCCCGACCCTGGCGGGACCGAACAGGCCGCTTGCACTGGCCGCGGCCTGCCCGTTCGCGAACTCCGTTTCGCCCACGCCCCGAAAATCGACGGGACCATCGGCGCGATACGATGTCGTCGAATTTATATAGACGGATGCGATCAGCCTGTGCCCAGCCGCTTCTCTGAGGAGATCGTCAAACAGGAACCGCGGTCGCCCCGAAAGAGCAACCAGGCCCTCGCGGCCTTTTGCCCACAGGTGGTGATGGGCATCAATGAAAGCTTGGTCGGGATCGAAAATTGGCTCGAGATCGGCTCCGTTTGGAGAGACGGCCGGCCCAGCCGCAGAAACAGCGGTGGGCCAGGCCATGCTTTGCAGCATCAGCGCGCCGGTTAGCCCAAGCCCCTGCGTGAAATCGCGACGATCGAGCGTCTGCCCGATCGGATCCATCGAGCGGCGTGCGCCACAGGAAATCCCATGAAGCGGCCTATCGGAGCCGCCGGCTTTTACCGATGCCTGGGGAGGATACTCAATTTTCGTCATTGTTCCCTCTGCCCGTCTTGAGCTGCAGCGTTACGTAGGGTGGACGACCGAGGATTTGCGGCAGCAAACCCCCGTTCTGCACTATCGGATAACAGTGATAAGACCGCGCCAGCGAGAGCATAGACATTTCTCTCACTGGCGCGAGCATCAGCGCGAGGCGGTCCTCCGCCTTAGAATTTGAGCCCCAGTGTCGCCCCGTAAGTGCGGGGGGCCGCATAATTGGCACGGGCCACACCGCGAATACCGCCCTGCGAATTGACACTGTACAGGTTGGTAACAGCTTTGTTGGTTAGATTGTTGCCCCAGATGGAAATCGAATATCGATCACCGGGTGACGTCCAGCGGACGGAGCTGTTGATCAGACTATAGCTTGGCTGCCGCAGCACGTCGTCAGGATCCTGGAAGAAACCGCTATTATAATAATAGCTCGCATTGAAACCCAGTTTTCCCTCGGAAAATGGCACCGTATAATTCACGACCGCACTTAGGCTATGTTTTGGCGTGAGCAAGGTGGTGTTCCCGCTCGCATCGCCCGGCGTCAACGTATACCCACCGGCCGCACTTGGCGCGGCGATGAGGGCGCCGGGAAACTGCTTATATTTGCCATGGGCAAATTGATATCCGAAATCCAAGGAGAGCTTCGAGGAAATCTGCGTTTGGAGTTGACCGTCGAACCCGTAGATTTCAGCGGCGGCGCCGTTGTAGATTCCCGTCGAACCATTGACGGAACGCTGCGCCTGGACATTCTTGTAGTCATAATAATAGCCGGCAACATTCAGCCGTACGTGACGATCAAGAAACGTCGTCTTAAGGCCGGTTTCATATGCATCGAGCACTTCCGGCTCGAAGGGCGGCAATGTCAGAGCGGATGCATTGAACCCACCACTTTTGAAGCCGCGATTATAGGAGATATAGGCGAGCACATCGCTTGTAACTTGATAATCCATGGCCAGCCGCCAGGTCAGTTTCTTGAACAGGAGCGACTGATCGCCCGGCGCCACGACCGTCGCCGTTCCATTGAGCGCCACTGTCGTCGTCGACGCATCCGTCAATTCACGCTTTTCGTGCGTATACCTGAGACCGGCCGTCAGGCTAAGACCGCTGAGAATCTCGGCAGTTGCCTGTGCGAAGCCCGAAATCGAGTCCGTATTTTGATTGCTCAGCGTGCTCGATGACGAAAACGCGGTGGCCGCAACGCCAAAATTGCTCAGAATGAAGCGAGGATACCGGCTCCCCGCCTTGAAGTAATACGCCCCGACCACCCATTTCAACCGGCTCGTCTTCGGCGATAGCAGCTGAACCTCCTGGCTGAACTGCCAGTCGTTCTGATCTTCGCCGAACACACGACCCCGGGTCCGCGTAAAATCGGACTCATTGTCGAATGTGAAGTCGGTTTTGCGATAAGCGGAGGTGCTTGCAAATTGCACAGCGTCAAAATCATGGTCGACGCGAAGGCTGACTCCGCCGGTTTTCACGGTGACCAAAGGCATCGTGTCGCCATCGACGTCCCACTCGCTGCCGCCATAGGAGGGGCCGAACGGCGGTGCGGCGGTGCCGCCCAGCGGAATGCGCTGTGCGTTCATGCTGTTGCGCGTATCTGTGTAATCGGCAATGAATCTCAGTTGCGTGGCAGGCCCGGCATTCCAAAGCCATTTTGAACGGGCCGAGATGTCATGCTGAATCTTGTAAACATCCTTGCCGTTAAAGAGGTTGGTACCATAGCCGTCTCCCATCGCCGTCCCTTGCACTGCGAGATCTGCGGACAGGTTCTGGCTCAGCCCACCAGTGAGATAGAGTGTGCCCTTGAAGGTTTTGTAGTTTCCGTAGGAAAGACTGACGTCACCTCCGAACGTTGATCTGGGATCACGCGTGGTGACCTGGATGAGCCCGCCGGTAGCATTGCGACCGAACAATGTTCCCTGCGGGCCTTTCAAAACCTCGATCTGGGAAACATTGTTAAAAGACAAAATGTTGGCGGTTGCATTCGCATAATAGACGCCATCAACATAAAACGCGATCGGCGATTCAAATCCGGCCCCGGACCCCTTCGACGCGACGCCGCGTATGATCGGGTAAGCGTAACCATTGTTCGACTGGACCTCGACGCCGGGCGCCACCATTTTCAAACTCTGTACGTCGGTTACGCCGCTGTTGGTCAGTTGCGATGCGGTCGCGACCGCGACCGAGACCGGCACTCGCTGAAGATTCTCCGAGCGCTTTTGTGCTGTAACGATGATTTCCGAGACTTCAGAGCTTGAAACCTGCGATCCAGGATTGTCGCCGACTGCATTGGGCGCCTGAGCATAGAGTCTCGGCGCGACGCCCAGACTGATGCCCAAAGCAAGAACCGACACGCCAAAATGCTTTGCAGATATTTGCCCCACTTGCACCCTCCAGTTTGTATAGTTTCAATCATCTTTGGAGGCGCGGAAAGCGAAACGGGACTTTCGACCATAATAGGGCTTTGGGATCCAACAGAAGGCGCTCAACGTTGTTCGCGCTCCGCATCAATGCAAGACAAAGCGATCGTTGAGGCCTGTCGCCCGCTGCTATCTATTACGGATCGCTAGCCCCTCCGTCGGCAAACCTGGCCCCACCCAATGCTAGTGGGGCTGGGGATCGATAAACACGGCCTATGTGGGCAATTTATTAGTGCCGGGCTGGAACTAATGTCAGCCTCGTCTCGGTCGCGCGGCGCCGTGTCGAAGCGTCATCGTTTTTCACGCGACTGGTCAGAACGGGTTTTGGCGGTTTCCGATCAACCGGGGATATGCTGCCTATCTTGATGATAGGCTCGCATCGCGTGGTGATCGCTCGGCGGAGATGAACCAAACCGCCAGTGCTGCCAAGAGCGCGATGGAGGCCACCACCATATAGAAGGCGACCTGGGTCGTATGTCGGCTGACCAACTGGGCGGCCAGCAAGGGGGCCGCCGCACCGCCTAGTCTTGACACGCCAACGGCCCAGCCAAAACCGGTGGACCGAATGTGTGCAGGATAGAGGCTTGCCGAAATGGCGATCAATGCTCCCAAGCCCAACCCTTGCAGCAGGCCAACGAGCGTGATCCCGACAAGAGCCCTATCAACTGTTGAGGCGAAGCCACCAAAGAACGCCGTGGCGGCTCCCGCCGCCACCAGCCACCCGGCCGTCGCTTTGCAACCGTCGACACGCGCGATCGCCGGGCCAGCCAAGGCTGTGCCAACAATGGAGCCGACGTAAAAAAGGGTGAAGACCTTGCCACTATCGTCAGCCCTCATCCCCGCTATCTGAAGCAGGATCGGCGTATATTGGCTTATCATGATGAGCTGCATGAAGCCCGCGAACATGGCGATCCACAGCGCTGTTGTGCCCCTGACGAACCCTGCGGCAAATAACTCTTTAGGGGATGACGGCGCTTCCAGCGGCGTAGGCACAGGCGCTAACGGCTCGTCGCACGTTCCTCCGCCCAGACGCTCCAGGATATTCCGAACGGCGTCCTCGCGACCACCTTTCACGACCAAGAATTCAGGCGACTCCGGAACGACCAATTGCACGATAACGGCGAGCAACACGGTGCATGCGGCCGCGATCCCGAACATGGCTTCCCAACCCAAGCGAGCGAGCCAGATCGATGCCGTCAGACCACTGAGAATGCCACCAAAGGGGATGCCCGCCCACATCAGCGCCACGATGAAGGTCCGCAAGCGTCTAGGCGAATATTCAGCCGCTAGCGCAATCAGGCACGGTGCCGCGCCACCGATACCGAGGCTCGTAACGAAGCGCGCTATAAAAAGCTCGCCCAGACTGCGCGATAGCGCGGTTCCTGCTGATCCGACGGCTAGAATGAAAAGCGCAATGACGATCAGCGGGCGACGGCCCCACCGGTCCGCGGCCGCGCCAAGCAGGAAAGACCCTGGCACATAGCCAATCAGGCCAGCGAAAAAGACGAACCCTAGATCGTTGAGACCGATGACGCCGGATTTGACGATTACAGGGCCCACGATCGAGACGATTGTCTGGTCAAATCCGTCTGCCACCGCGACCAGAAAGCTGAAGCAAAATACCAAATACTGGACCTGCCTCAAACCAGGCTGATTGATCGCGCGGTCAACGTGTCAACGGCGGAGCAATTTCCGGCCACCGGGCGGAGCAAAAGTCGGCCACCCTTGCGCCCGGCTGAGACCGCCGTGAGGGCGTAGCCCGAGCGGGGTCTCAGCCGGGCGCGGCGATTTTTTTGAAAGGTTTCAGCCAGCCTTTCGGGCGCGGCTTTGGGCGAGACGATAGCTGTCGCCGTTCATTTCGAGAATGTTGACGTGGTGGGTGATGCGATCGAGCAGTGCGCCGGTCAGTCGTTCTGATCCCAAGGTTTCGGTCCATTCATCGAAAGGCAGATTGCTGGTGATCAGGGTGGCACCGCGCTCGTAACGCTGGGAGATCAGCTCGAACAGCAATTCCGCACCGGTCTTGGAGAGCGGCACGAAGCCCAGTTCGTCGATGATCAGCAGCTTGTAGGCGGCCATCTGCTTCTGGAAGCGGAGCAGACGCCGCTCGTCTCGAGCCTCCATCATCTCGCTGACCAGGGCCGCCGCCGTGGTGAAGCCGACGGATAAGCCTTTCTGGCAGGCGACCAGGCCGAGGCCGAGCGCGACATGCGTCTTGCCCGTGCCGCTGGGACCGAGAGCGATGACGTTCTCGCGGCGCTCGATCCATTCACATCTGGCCAGTTCCAGCACCTGTATCTTGTTGAGCTTGGGGATGGCGGCAAAGTCGAAGCTGTCGAGGCTTTTGACGACCGGGAATTTGGCCGCCTTGATCCGCCGTTCGACCTTGCGGCGATCGCGCTCGATCATCTCCCGCTCGGCAAGCCGGAAGAGGTAGCCGACGTGATCGACGTCCTCGGTTGCGCAGAGTCGGGCCAGCTTTTGGTGCTCGCGCTGGAAGGTCGGCAGCTTGAGGGTCTTGAGATAGTGGGCGAGCAGGATGTCAGGTGCTTCGGTGCTCATGCCGCCTCTCCCGCATCAGACGACAGGAGGCGCATATACGCCTTCGCCGAGGTCTTCTCGACCGTCGCCCTCGGAAGGTACGGATAGATCGACAGGTCCAATCGCGGCGGTCGGCGTTCTACGCGGCACAGGATCAGATGCTTGACCGCATCGAAGCCGATCGCGCCGAGCTGAAGGGCCTGCCTTACCGCCGCATGCAGGTCGGCAAGCTCGAAGCTTTCCAGCAGACGGAGAACCTGGACGTATTCCCGCCGGCCATGCTTTGCCATGCGGCCTTCCATCAAACGGCGCAGCGTGGCGAACTCGTCCGGCAGATCCCAGCCCTGCAATGGAGCTGCCTGATCCAGCGCATTGATCTTCTGCTCGATCAGCGGCAGGTAATGGACGGGGTCGAAGACGATGTCTTCCCGTTCCCAGCTCCGGGGATGGCGGGCGATGATCTCACCACGGCAACCGATCACCACCTGATCGACATAGCCCCGGACCCAGACGTCTTGATGACCGTAGGCAACCGGCACGGAATAGTCGTTCGTTTTGTAGCGCACCAGCGATTGGGCTGTCACAACAGCGCTGGTCTGGTCGCAGGCATCAAACGGCGACGCCGGCAAGGGACGCATGGCGGCAAGATCGCGCTGCAGCCGTTCGCCGATCGTCTCGTTCTCGCCGCGTAGCTTATCGCGCTGGCGCTTTCGGCACTGCTCCTCCAGAAAATCGTTGAACGCATCCCATGTCGCAAACTGCGGGATCGGCACCATAAAGTTGCGCCGGGCATATCCGACAAGACCCTCCACATTCCCCTTGTCATTACCCTTTCCCGGACGGCCATAGCGATCGCGGATCAGGTAGTGGGACAAAAAACCGCTGAACAGCGCTGCCCGCTTGCGCGTGCCGTCGGGCAGGATCTTCGCCACAAGGCAACGGTCGTTGTCGTATACGATCGACTGCGGCACGCCTCCGAAGAAGGCAAACGCATGGATGTGGCCGTCGACCCAGGCCTCGGCCACCGCCGCCGGATAGGCCCGCACGTAGCAGCCGTCGCTATGCGGAAGATCGAGCACGAAGAAGCGCGCCTTCTGCTCGACGCCGCCGATCACCACAGTCGCCTCGCCAAAGTCGGCCTGCGCATGGCCGGGAGGATGCGACAGCGGCACGAACACCTCCCGGCGGCGCTGATCCCGCTCGCGCATGTAGTCCTTGATGATCGTGTAGCCGCCGGTGAACCCGCATTCGTCGCGCAGCCGGTCGAACACCCGCTTGGCAGTATGCCGCTGCTTGCGCGGCACCTTCATATCCTCGTCGAGCCAATGCTCGATCGTCGAAACGAACGCATCCAGCTTCGGCCGCCGGATCGGTGATCGCCGCTGATAGCCGGGCGGTATCGAATACGACACCATCTTGGCGACGCTGTCGCGAGATATGTTGAAATGCTTTGCTGCCTGGCGCTGCGTCATCCCTTCGGAGACAGCCAGGCGAACCTTCAGATATAGTTCCACGGTGTAGATCCCCTGTCCCTCCTGCCGTCATTGCAGAAAGGAAATAGGTGGCCGGATTTTACTCCGCCCGCGGCTGGTTTATTCCGCCGCTACCGTGGCCGACTTTTGCACCGCCGCTCTCAGCCGAAGGCGATTATCCAAGAGCGTGGTCTTGATACCGCCTTCGTAATCCGTCAATTTCTCGGGTTCGAAGGCAGGCGCAATTGTTGTGACGTCAAATCCACCGGACTTGAATCCCTTGGAGTAAGATGCGTACGCCAGCGTCGACCGGCTGAGCTGATACTGGATCCCGAGCTTCGGTGTCGTCGACTTGAAGGTTTTTGGGCCCTCCGGGGTCGGAGCCGGCAAAGGCGTGTCGTTGTGATAGGGCGAGTTGCTGATGTAAGGCGTGAAGAAGTCAAAGCGGTTGTAAAGGAGGGCCTTCTTCCGCTCACTGCTCACACGGATGCCGACGGTGAACGTCAAGCGGTCCACAATCTCGTAGCTGGCTTGGGCAAAAGCAGCCTTCGCGGTCGTCCGGATCGACCCGCCGATCTCCCCGTCAACGAGATAGTCGGGCGATCGTGGCGGCAGACCCAGAATCGGATCGAGCAGACGGCCGGGAAACGCGACCGCGCCAGGGATCGAGGCGTCATATTCCTTGAAATAGTACAGGCCCGCAGTCGCGTGCAGGCGCGACGTGTCGTAATGCGCCTGCAACTCTTGACTGAATTGGTGGGCGGGTTCGCCGGCTATGTAGAAGGCATCGACGTTGCTGCCAGCGCCGATCGATTCGAACGTCAGCGAATTCTGATCACGATAGCCGGTGACCGACTTCAGACTGACCGGGCCAGACGTCCATTCGACTATCCCGGTAGCAGATGCCGTTCTCAGCCTGAACTTGGGATCCCTGACATTGGCGATATCCTGAAGGCCGGTGGGAGCATAGCCGCCCTGTTGAACGAAGACCGGCGGCTGGCCCGTCGACCCCGAGAGTCCGCTCAATCCGGCCGCGCCAAAATAATGTTGCGCCGCAGACCGCTCGTTCTCCTTGTAGTATTCGCCGATCACCGTGGCCTTCAGCCCTGAGACCGGGGTGATAACGAGGGTCCCCCGAACACCTCGCGCGTTCTTGTCCTCTACGTCATTGCCTGTGACCAAGTTGCGACCGTAACCGGAGTGGCGATCGACAAACCCCGCCACACGGAACAGTATCTTGTCATCAACGATCGGGCCACCGACCGCGCCCTCGACATTGACAGCACTGAAATTACCGATCGTGGCGCGACCATAACCGGACCAATCGTTGGTCGGTCGCGCGGTCGTGATGTTGACAGAGCCAGCCGTAGCGTTGCGGCCGTAGAGGGTTCCTTGCGGCCCTCTCAGCACCTCGATCGAGCCGATGTCGTAGATGCCACTCAGCTGCGCGATTGGACGCGAGACGTAGGCCTCATTGACGTTGACCGCCACCGCGCCTTCAGCCGTCGGCACGAAATTGGAAATGCCGATGCCGCGTAACGTGATCTGGGCGTATCCGGAATTCTGCCCCATCTGGAAGTTTGGAACGAGGGTCTGGATATCGATCAGGGTCCGGACCTGGGCCTTTGCCAGCGTATCGCTCGTCAGCGCGGTGACGGCGATCGGTGTCCGTTGCAAATTCGTGCTGCGCTTTTCCGCGGTCACCACAATCTCTTGTAGGCCCTGATCGGGCGCGGTGTCGGTTTGCGCAGACGGTGGTGGGCTCGACGCGGTTTGTGCGGTCTGGGCGCAAACGGCCGCCGACGGAACTGCAGCCGCGGTCGCGAGCAGTGAGACGAACACAATCCTGGAATGCCTATGATTCATTTTTCCTCCCCTTTGCGGTTTTTCCGCTTTTGCTTGATGAACGTAGATGTATTTCGGGGCATGGCCTTGCCCCATGAGGCGTTGACCCTGCGGTAACGCCGCTCGTCGGGCTGCTCACGCGTGCCTGTAGGCCGTTCGGCCCTTCCTTCCCCTCGCCAAAAGCAATAACGTGTTGTCATGGCTTGCCGTACTGACAAACTGACACTGCGCGATATTATGTCAGACGTTGTTGACGCGCGCGTGGATGAAGTCAACAATGATTTTAAAGGAGCAGCACCAGCGTGACACCGCCAACGAAACTCGAACGGGCCATCACGGCGGGCGAAAAGGTATTCATGCACCATGGGTTTGCGCGCACGACGATGGGGATGATCGCAGAGGCGGCCGGAATGTCGCGTCCTGCGCTCTACCAGCTTTTCAAGGGCAAGGAGGCGGTTCTTAAAGCGGTCATTGATAGCGGCATGGACGCCATGCTGACGAAGATGACCGAATCGATCGCAGATGTCACGTCGCCGGCTGAACGGCTTCGCCGGGTGTGCATGATCTGGTCGGCCGCTTCTTTCGAGCGCTCTCAGAGCAATCCAGCGCTTCGTGACCTCACTGGCAATCCAGCGTATGTCGATGGCTATAATCGTTTCATCGCGCTTGTCGCGGAGATCCTCGCGGCAAGCTCTGCCGGCTCGGGCGACCAGATCGCCGTGCCCGATCTGGCGCGCCTGCTCGTTCTCGCCATTCGCGGCTTTAAATCCACGGCGGTGAGCCTTGAGGACCTAGAAGGCCTCATCCTGAGGCAGATTTGCTTGACCATCGACCATATTGATCATGTTGGAAGCTGTCTCACGCGAGAGCCTCGCACGCCTTAGGTCCCGAATGGATTGGGTCGGCTGGAGGTGGCACCGACAGCTTGACAGGGTCGTCGCCAAACTGTCTACCCGACGAAATGACGATATATGTCACAACGTCTGGCGGTCTGCTCTGGGATTATCTCCGATATCGCCGTTCGCTGGTCACGGGCGACCCGTTCAAGCGCCGTGCCAAATGCGGCGGAAACGTCGGAAGTCTTGGCAGGCCACATCGATGGGCCGTGTTGATCCCCACGGCCTTGGCGCTCGGCGGCGCGGCGCCCGGCCCCATTGATTTGCCAGGTGACACATTATTCCCGGAGAGCGTCTCCACACTTCCCAATGGTTCGGCTTTTGTCGGCAGCGTCAGCGGAGGCGTCCTGCGGGTCTCCCTTGTATCAGGAACGGTCGACCGATTCATCGCTCCAGGGTCTTTTGAAAGCGGCTCGATCTACGGGGTTTTGGCCGATCGCCGCAGCGGGATTCTGTGGGTCTGCAGCAACGATTTTCGCGACCGGGGCATCCGGATTGACGGCGCTGCTGCCGGGAGCCGTCTGATCGGCTTCGACCTGCGAAGCGGACAAGGCAGAATCGCTTTGCCGCTGCCGGGCGCCAAATCCGTCTGCAATGACATTGCGATAGATCGGCACGGCGCGGTGTACATCACGGACACGAGCGGACCGCGCATCTATCGCTGGCGAGAAGGCGAGGCGGCGCTCAGTCTCTGGTTTACCGACAGCCTATTGGAGTCGCCCCGCGGCGGCGGTCTGGATGGCCTGGCGTTCGCGGCTGATCGAAACCTCTACGTCAACAATTACCGAAGCGGTGCGCTGTTCCGCATCGCCATTCGCTCGGACGGAAGCGCGGGCCCGGTGGTCAAGCTGCGCACGTCACGACCGCTCGAGAAACCAGATGGGATGCGATCGCTCGGCGGCCAACGCTTGGCTTTAGCGGAAGGCGGCGGGCGCATCAGCGCCGTCACCATCTCCGGCGACAGTGCCACCGTTGAGCCGCTTGCCGATGCCGTCGTCGAACCAACCGGCTTATCGACGTTTCACCAGCAGATCTGGTTTGTTTCAGGACAGCTTTCGCGGCTCTTCGGCGGGCCATCGGTGCCGGCAAACGCACCTGTGCTGCCGTTCCGTCTGTCCCCCGTCCGCTATCATCACTAAGATGCTCTGGAGCTGCCCCGTGCGCACACGATCCCCATGGCTTGGCCTCTTCGCCCTGGTCGCCCTGACGAGCACAGCAAGCTCCACCGCAAAGCCGGAGGTCGGCACGAAGCGCAACGCTTCGGCCAAGTGTCATGGGGACACCAAACTCAGTTTGCCGCCCGGCTTCTGCGCCACGATATTCGCCGATCGGCTTGGGCATGCGCGGCACTTGACGGTAGCGCCCGACGGCACGGTGTATGTCAACACTTGGAGCGGTCGCTACTATGCCGACGCGTCCGCGCCGCCGCCAGGCGGTTTTGTCGTTGCACTTCGCGACAGCGACCACGATGGACGGGCCGATATCGTCAAGCGGATCGGACCCGGTGTTGCGGACGGCGCAACGGGAGGCACCGGTATCGCGCTCTATAAGGACGACCTGTTCGTCGAGGCCGACGATCGCATTGTTCGGTACGCGATATCCCAAAGCGGACTGATCGAGAACTCGCCGCCGGATGCGGTGGTGACGGGGCTGCCGTTAAGCGGATCGCATCCCATGCATCCCTTCGCGATCGATCAGGCCGGCACGATCTTCGTCAACAGCGGCTCTCCCAGCAATTCCTGTCAAAAGGCAAATCGCGAGCTTGAATCGCCGGGCAAGATGCCGTGCGAGGAGCTCAGCACCCGGGCCGGCATCTGGCGGTATGATGCAAAGCGCACCGGACAAAGCTTCTCGCCCTCCGAACGGTTCGTGACAGGTTTGCGCAACGCCGGCGGCATTGCCTTTACCAAAGATGGTCGGATATTGGCCGTTCAGCACGGCCGCGATCAGCTCGGACAAAATTGGCCCAAGATTTACACCGACAAGCAAGGCGCCGAGCTGCCGGCCGAGGAATTGCTGCTCTTGTACGACGGCGCGGATTACGGTTGGCCGTTCTGTTATTTTGATCCAGGCCTAAAAAAGAGGATACTGGCGCCCGAATATGGTGGCGACGGCCGCAAGACCGGGACATGCGGTTCCAAGCAGCTTCCCTTAGCCAGCTATCCCGCGCATTGGGCGCCCAACGATCTTGCCGTCTACTCCGGATCACTATTCCCGAGCCGCTATCGGGACGGCCTGTTCATTGCGTTTCATGGATCCTGGAACCGCACGCCTGCGCCGCAGGACGGCTACAATATTGTATTCCAGCCTTTTCGGAATGGCGCGCCGAACGGCCATTACATTATTTTCGCGGACGGTTTTGCCGGCGCCTTTAAAGAGCCCGGTCGAGCCGCATTCCGGCCGTCCGGCCTCGCGGTGGGCCCGGACGGTGCGCTCTATGTGTCCGAGGATTCTCACGGACGCATCTGGCGCATCACCTATTCCGGGCCGGAGTCAGCGACACTTGTTGCGGCCAAGCCGGCCGCCATCGCCAGTCCCAACCGCGTCCCATTGGCAAGCGCCAGCCCCGAAAACCTGGGGTCCCTGCCCCCCGGCTATACACAAGCGCAAATCAGGCTGGGACAGCGTATCTTCACTGGCCAGGAGCGAGGCGGGACGTGCAGTGGTTGCCACGGATCGGACGGCCGAGGAACGAATGTGGGGCCACGCTTGACCGGGCAAGGCGGGTGGCTCTGGGCGGACGGATCCACTGCATCGATTGCCCGTGTCATCCGCAACGGTGTTTCGGCGCCTAAGAAGAGTGCCTCCACCATGCCGGCTGACGGCGGGGTTACCTTGAGCGAGCCAGACCGTGTTGCCCTTGCTGGCTATATCTGGACTCTAGGGCATCCGCCGCAACCGAAGCATTCGCATTGATCGCGGTAAAGGCGCTTAATTCGACGCAGCGCGGCCTAACGCCCAGTTGATAATGATATTGCTCAGGAGGATGATGGCATGACAGATTTGACACTCCGCAACGGCACACAAAAGCTCGCAGTCTCCCTGTTCGGCAACCCTGATGGGCCACCCGTGGTCTTCCTGCATGGCGTCAGTCTATCGCGCGATACCTGGGCCGAAGTGGCGAACGGTCTCGCGCAAGATTATCAGATCTGGACGCTGGACTTCCGCGGCCACGGGCATTCCGATCATGCCGACGGATATTCCCTCGATGATTATGTCTCGGACGCGCGGACGCTTTTGAAAATGATTGATCGCCCTGCAACGCTGGTCGGACACTCCTTGGGCGGGTGCGTCGCTGGCGTCTTGGCTCAGAGCGCTGTCACCAATATTAGCGGCGTTTTTCTCGAAGATCCGCCTTGGTACCTCGGCGAACCAGGCGAATGGGCCAGGTCAGTCTACCCCCGCCTCTTTACGATGGTTCGTGCGCAGCAGGCGGACTGGCAGGAAAAAGGTGAGCCGCTGCAAACCTATTACGATTTCTTCGCTAACGCGCCCTCTCCTGCCGGGGGCCGGGCGAGCGATCATATCAGCCATCGACATTTGCTGAGCCACGCGTCTTCCCTGCAGCGCCAAGACAATCGATGCTGGGGTGACGATGGTAGCGTCGTCCAGGGCAGCGTCCTGGCTGAGATCGACACCACGGCCAAGATCCTTTGTCCGGTGACGCTGCTGCAGGGCGATCCTGCCTACGGGGCGGCGTTTCTCGATGGTCATGAAAATCGCTTCAAGCAGGCAAACCCCGATGCCCGCGTGGTGGGCTTTCCCGGAATCGGGCATAACATTCATCGGACAGTCGCATCGGCACCTCTCTTCCTGGCAGAATTGAGAGCTCTCCTGAGCAAGGTGGCACGTTGATTTCAGGAAGCCACCAGTCCTAGTCACCGGTGCCTCGTCTGGCATCGGCGCAATTTGGCCGACCGTTTCGCCAGACGCGGTCATGATCTTATTATGGTGGCGCGGTCGCGTGCCGCGTCTGCCGAGGGGCACTGTCATGAAGGCCTATCTTCTCGATCGCTTCGGGAAAGGGCAGACTCTTCGTCTGGCCGATGTGGCTGATCCAGTGACCGCGCCCGACGAGGTACTGGTCGAGATCCACGCAGCCGCCCTCAACCCGCTCGATTGCAAAATCCACGACGGCGCGTTTAAACCTCTGCTGCCGTATAAGCCGCCGTTTATCCTCAGCCACGATCTCGCTGGAATTGTCGTCGCCGTGGGGGGATGCGGTCCGCCACCTCAAGCCCGGGGACGCAGTCTATGGACGGCCGCGCGATGGGCACATTGGCACCTTCACTGAGCGGATCGCTGTCAAAGAGTCAGATCTTGCGCCCAAACCGGAAAATCTGTCGATGAGGAAGCTGCGGCCATCCCGCTCGTCACGTTGACGGCGTGGCAGGTGATGGTTGAACGCGCGAAACTTCAGCGCGGCCAAAGGATCCTTATACACGCGGGCGCTAGCGGTGTGGGAACGATCGCTATTCAACTGGCAAAACATCGCGGGGTACCGGTGGCTACGACAACGAGTGCTGCCAACGTGGACCTCGTCCGAACTCTTGGCGCGGACACGGTGGTCGATTGCAAAACGCAGGATTTTACGGAGACGGTCTCAGGCTGCGACGTTGTCCTGCGTGGCCTCAATGCCTCGATACTCGAAGCATCGCTCAAGGTTTTGAAACCCGGCGGCAAGCTCATCTCGATTTCTGGGCCGCCTGATCCTGCTTTCGCGAAAGCGCGAGGGCTAAACTTGCCGTTGCGTCTCATCTTTCCTTTATTGATCGCCCGTATCCGGCGCAAAGCAAAGCGGGCGGGCGTCGCTTACTCGTTTTGTTCATGCATGCCGATGGCGAACGGCTTGGCCAGCCTGGCGGCTTGTTCGGGAAGGGCGCAATCAAACCGGTCGTCGACCGCACCCTCCCCTTCGATCAACTCAACGAAGCCATGGCCTTGGTGGAGAGTGGACGCGGGCGGGGAAAAGTGGTCGTAAAAATCCGATGAGCCGGGCTTGGCGGGCCGCCTACTTTTCTCCGTCGCTGCCGCGATATGCAGCAGCATCGATAAGAACGTGAGCAGCCCGGCGACTATCTCGCAAAGCCCGTATCGCCGCGCGAACTGCTCGCGCGCATCCGCGTTGTGCTGCGCCGGAAGGTACATGCAGAACCTGTCGGCATGCGCAACGCCATCTATCAGTTCGACGGCTGGACCTGCGACATGGTGCGGCGGACCCTGCGCGATCCGCAGAATGTGGTGATCACATTGTCGGGAGGAGAGTTCTCCGTGCTGCGGGTCTTACTCGAGCGCCCGCAGCGTGTGCTAAGCCGGGACCAACTTCTCGAATACTCGCGCGGCCCTGAAAGCGCCTTCGACCGCGCCATAGACACACAGATCAGCCGTCTCCGGCGCAAGGTCGGCACGCGAACAAGGACCGAATTGATCCGGACCGTCCGGAGCGAAGGCTATATGTTTGTTCCTTCCGTAAGCCATTAATGAGCCGGTTCAAATTTCCGAATTCGATAATGACGCAGACGCTTCTGCTCATCGGCAGCGTTGGAGCCATCATGACGACCTGCAACATAGCGATTCCTATTCCGTCCGCCTGGCCTAGATTATCCCGTTACGGCGTTCGAATTGGAACGCCTGCTGAACGGTCAGCCGGTAGCAAGATCGCTTGCCGGAATAACCATCAAGGAGACGCCCCGGACACCGACGTTCCCGCTGACCGGCAGCGATGTCGTGGCACGCGCCGTGGCTCGCTCGCTTCCCGCTGGAACGCCCTTGCGACTGGAGCGAGGGGCATTCCCGATGGCCTACCGCAAGGCCCAGCGTCTGGTTTCTCTTGAGTTGCGCACATACGGAGACAACCCGCATTTCAGTCCGCCAATGTTTGGCCGGTTCGAAGCGGCCGTTCGGCTGCACAACGGAAACTGGCGCGTGGTGGCAAGGGGCGCTGATGAGCCGATAACAATCTGGCAGGCGCAAACAATCGCGATGTTGCTGGTGGTGCTGGTCGGGGCATTTCCACTTGCACTTCTATTGACCCGTCGCTTCGAAAGGCCGATCCGAGAGGTTGTCACCGCCATCGATCGCCTTAGCAAGCGGCAGGACATCCCGACATTAAGCCCCACCGGCCCGTCGGAGATCAAAGCCGCTGCTGTAGCCGTCAACGAACTCGAAAAGCGATTGCGGCGTTTCATCACGGAGCGCCTCGCTAGTGGGAGCTGTGGCTCACGACATGCGGACGCCGCTCGCGCGATTGAAATTCCATCTCCACGATGCGCCGGATGAGATCAGAGATAAGGTCGCCAGGGAAATAGACGAAATAGAGCATCTTATCGGGACTACGATGGAGTTCGTCGATTCCGAGAGCAGAATTCACACAACCGAGCCGGTGGATTTGTCACTGCTTGTCGAGGGTGTCGTCGACGATCTTTCCGATATGGGACTGAACGTGTTACTGACCGAGCCCGCGCCGGCAACGATTCAAGGTGATCCAATTCTGTTGAGAAGGATGTTCGTCAATCTTTGCAACAATGCGGTCACTTACGGTCACGCATGCATCGTCACGATTGAGACTAACGCTTCTCATGTCGTCGTTGAATTGCGTGATCGGGGAGGCGGAATGCCCGTTGCCGACCTCGAGCGGGCCTTTGAGCCGTTTACCGCGGAGAGGGCTCTCGCAAACGCGCGACGGGCGGTGTCGGGCTTGGCCTCGCGATCGTCAAGTCGGCCGTGGAAGCCCATCGCGGCAGCGTGACTCTTTCGAATCTGCCCGAAGGGGGACTCAGTGCGCGAATTTCGTTGCCCCTGTGAGCCGGGCGGGAATTTGGTAGCCATCCCAGATGCAGAGTTGGGCGACGTCCTGAACATGGTCCCGAACGGCAGGTCGAGCAGTGAATCGGATCCATAGCGCGCACTGCCTACGGACCCAGACGGTTGCCCAATCGTTGCACGGAAGAAGCAATCCGAACGCAACATCTATCCGAAGGGAAGCCTCATCCGTGACGAACGTGCGCGGTGTCGCGCTGCCAGTTTGAAAGAATATGCCCACAATTCCACATCGGTCGCCCTGCACTTTCCAGGGCCACGTGGCACCCCATCTGGTTCGGCGGGTTTCGCCGTTTCCGCGAACTTGAGGTCACGCAGGCAACCTCAATTGTTTGCGCAGACTCTTGTCGAAGATGCCCGCTGGAGCGAGTCGGCGCAAAAGGCTGATCTGCCACGCTAGCTTGCCCGAAGTATAACGCCGCCGCGGGCTGGCGGCGGTCGCGGCCTGAACAACCGTGTCGGCTACGCCTTCCGGCAGATCGCCCTTCGGCATCACGTCGGCGAGAAGGGCGTGCGCGTCGGCGCGCGCCCGATCATATTCGTCCAGCGTAGCATCCGGCTTGAGTCCATTCTGATCGAACGCGCCGCGCGTGAAGGCGGGCTCGATCAGCGAGACGCGGATACCGAAGGCGCGGACTTCATGATCGAGCGATTCCGAATAACCTTCGAGCGCATGCTTGGTCGCAGAATAATGGGCGGAATAGGGCCCCGGGATCAGCCCCAAGACCGAACTCATATTGAGGATGCGGCCGTCGGCTTGTCGCCGCATGGCCGGCAGAACCGCGTTGGTCACGCGCATCGCGCCGAACAGATTGACGTCGAACAATGCCATGACCTGATCGATCGAGGATTCCTCGGCACCTCCCACCAGACCCAGGCCGGCATTGTTGACCAGCAGATCGATCCTGCCCACCTGCCCCAGCACGGTCGCGACCAGCGACGTGACCGACTCTTCGTCGGTCACGTCGCAGGGCAGCATTGAGACTCGATCCGGCGCTGTGCCATTCGGTCGGCGGCTCGTCCCAAATACGGTGAAGCCGGCGCTTGCCAGTGCCTCCGCAGTGGCGTGGCCGATACCGGTGGAGGCGCCCGTGACGATCGCCGTCTTTTTCAAATGTCGATTCATGAGCGCTCCAAATCCACGCCGACTCTTGTGCTGGTCGCCGTTGCATTATGCTCGCTTAATGATAGTATGATCATACTGCAATATGGGATTTGCGACAAATCATGCGTTACGAAAAGGGCCGGAAGGACGCCTCGCGCCGACGGATCATGGAAGTGGCAACCGACCGATTCCGGAATGACGGCATCGCCGCGTCCGGCCTTGCCGCCATCATGAGCGATGCGGGGCTGACCAACGGGGCATTCTATCCGCACTTCCCTTCCAAGGCAGACTTGGTCCAGGCGTGCGTGGTGACCGCTTTGGACGAACAGTGGACGCAGTTGCGCGAGATCATCGCCGCGGGTGGTCCGGCGGCGGCGATCGCGATCTATCTCTCGCCGGAGCATCGCGATAATCCCGGCAAGGGATGCGCGCTCGCGGCGCTGTTGCCGGAACTGGCACGTCAGCCAGCCGAAGCGCACAACCTCTATGCCGAACGCTTGCTGGCGCTGGTGCGAGAGATGGCGGCGACATTATCGCCGGAGATCAAGGATCGCGAGGGCGTCGCGCTAAGTATTCAGGCGATCCTGATCGGTGCGCTTCAGCTTTCCCGCGCGGTGAGCGGAACGCCTTTATCGGATCGCATCCTCACAATCGGCACCGATGCGGTGCGGACGCTCATCACACACTCCGTTCATATGACGCCGGCAGAAGCCGGCCCGCCGGACAACCACAAAAAGGATTCCGTATGAAGGCCTTCGTTATCGATCGTTACAAGAGCAAGGGAGCCTTGCGGTTCACCGAGATGCCCGAACCTGATTTGCGGGATGACGATGTCCTGGTCGAGATCCATGCGGCCGGACTCAATCCGCTCGATGCAAAAATACGGGACGGGGATTTCAAGCTGATCCTGCCCTATCGTCTCCCACTGATCATGGGCAACGAGTTGGCCGGAACCGTGGTGCGGGTTGGTCCTCGGGTGCGGCGCTTCAAGCCTGGCAACGTCGTCTATGCAAGACCGCACCAGGATCGCATCGGCACCTTTGCGGAATTCATCGCGATTCGCGAGAGTGATCTGGCTTTGAAGCCCGCCAACCTGTCCATGGAGGAAGCGGCCGCTGTTCCTCTGGTCAGCCTGACCGCATGGCAGGCGCTGGTCCAGCGCGCCAAGCTCAAAAAGGGGCAGAAAATCTTCATCCAAGCCGGCGCCGGCGGTGTCGGCACAGTCGCGATTCAGTTGGCCAAGCATCTCGGAGCCACCGTCGCGACGACGACGAGCACAGTGAACGTCGATCTGGTCAAGAACTTGGGAGCGGATATCGTCATCGATTACCAGAAGGACGATTTCGCCGATGTCCTGAGCGACTATGATGTCGTGCTCAACAGCTTGGGTAAGGAAGAACTCGAAAAATCGCTTCGTGTGCTCAAGCCAGGCGGCGCGCTGATCTCGATCTCGGGACCGCCCGATCTTAATTTCGCGCGGGACAATGGCTCCGGCTGGATGCTACGGCAGGTCATGCGCCTTCTGAGCTTCGGCATTCGCAAGAAAGCGAAGCGCCAACGCGTCCGCTATTCATTTCTGTTCATGACGGCGAATGGCAAGCAATTGGGAGAAATCACGACGCTCATCGAAGCCGGTATCATTCGCCCGGTGATAGACCGGACCTTTCCATTCGAAGCAATGAACGATGCCTTGACCTACATCGAGGCAGGTCGCTCAAAAGGAAAAGTTGTTTTGAAGATTAAGTAGGATTTTACTCCCGTCTTTCATCAGGACCAAAGTTAGCCAGCCCTTGCTTGTTTGATTTGTCCATCCATTGCAGGTCCGCCTCCATCATTTTTGAACCGTACCCGTCAACTGTACGGATGGACGTTGGCGCTCTCGTGACCCGATTGATCTTCATTTTTGGGCGGCCCGCTGGTCGCCCATCGAGAGCAACTTTGCCTCGTCGGCCAAGAATGCTTGGATTTTGTGCAAATCCTGCTCGAAAAGTTCCGGCCCAAAACTGGGCATGCCATTTCCCAGCAGAGCGCCGCCCTTCACAACGGTGCGCAGGGCGTTGAAGTTCTCCGCGATGGGCGAGCGACCAAGGTCAGGCATGACGCGGCCGCTTACGGCGCCGAAGCCATGGCAGCTAGCGCAATAGATGGCGTAACCCTTCGCGTCGGCCGCAACAGTCCGAGCGTCGGGCGTCGGAAATGCGGCAAATGCGGGTTTTTGGTCGGGGAAACGCTTTGGCTCAGCCATTTTCGCGTTCCCGCCGAGTTTGAAGACGAGAACCATGCCCTGCATCGTTGCCGGCCGCTGAGGCGTGGTTACACCACCGGCGAGCCAGCTGGCTCCGCCGTTGCCGACGGCGATCGCCACATATTGCACGCCGGCAATCGAATAGGTGATCGGTCCGCCTTGCGTCGTCGCATAGGCATTGAAGCTCCAGAGCTTCCTGCCATCCGTTGCATCATAGGCGGCGAATATGCCTTGGCCGTCGCTTTGGAACACCAGATTGCCCGCGGTGGCGAGAGTCCCGCCGTTACCCCCAGTATCGTGGGCCACCGACCAAACCGCGCGCTGGTTTTTGACGTCCCAGGCCAGTAGCCTGGCGTTCAGGGCCTTGGCGAAACCGCCACGGATTTTGAGGTTCTTGGGCAACTGCCCGCCCGCAACCAAGCCGCTCGCCCGTGTGTTCGGGAGCGGAGATAGCTGGGATCAGTCTGGAAAGTCGATGTCCAATCCTAGATGGGAATGTAGGCAAGACCGGTCGCCGGGTTGAATGACATCGGCTGCCAGCTATGGGCGCCCATCCCGTCGGACGAACGCGGACCATCTTGCCGCCGAGATATCGCGCTTCAGGATTTTCCAGCGGACGTCCGGTCTTGAGGTCGATGCCGTAGGCCCACTGATCGCTTGCCCCGGCGGCGCGTCGGCCGTCTTCGCCATCGGTACGATTCTTGACCGACAGGAGGCGCCCGTTGGCCCGATCAATGACATAATAGAAGCCATTTTTCGGTGCCTGCATCAGCACCTTGTGCGGCTTGCCGCCTATTTCCAAATCGGTCAGGACGATGTTCTGGGTTGCGGTCGCATCCCAGGTATCGCCGGGCGAAGCCTGATAATGCCAGGCATATTGTCCGGTCTTGCGGTCAAGCGCGACAATCGATGCGAGAAACCAATTGTCGCCCTTCCCTTGCGAACGAATTTGATGATTCCACGTCGAGCCATCGCCGACGCCGATATAGACATGGTCAAATTCCGGATCATAAGTGATGAAATCCCAGACCGTTCCGCCACCACCTTGGCGCCACCATTTGCCGAACTATGTCTTTGCGGCTTTCGACATAATGGGATCAGAGGCTTCGCTGAAATTCTGGGGCTGGCCGAGCGCAGGCTGGCCGCGCGCGAAGCGGCGCTCTCGGCTGACGGTCTCGAGCAGCGTTTCGAGAAAACCAAGCTGTTCGGCGACAATGATGATCACGCCTATCGCCAGCCGTATGGCTATTATTAAGCGGTTGTCAGACGGCGCATTTTACGCCCGTCCGGGCATGTCCAGCCTTGTCCAGACGATGTGTTGGTGCTATCGATGGTGCGGGTGATTTTCCGCTGATGATTTATATGGAAAATCAGTTTCTTGGGTGCCCGATGGGAGTGTTCTCCTGGGCACCAAGTGGTTTCCGACAACGTTCGGGAACGACCGCTAAGTAGCTGGTTTCAGGTCGGAAATTCCAAGATTCTCGTCAGCCGCAATCCGGGCTGAACCGCCTTAAACCGCCTCCAGCCGCCTCGATTTGGTGGTCCAAATGGTGGTCCGCGATCAGCCCTTTTTTGGAGCTGATTCATGCCACTTACGTACATCCAGATCGCCCAGGCCAAGGCCCCGAATGGTGCTCTCAAGCTCTCTGACGGGCGAGGACTCACACTTGTCGTGCAGCCTTCGGGTACGAAAGTCTGGCGTCTCAAATATCGGTACGAAGGGAAGCAGAAGACGCTTCATCTCGGACATTGGCCGAAGCTCGGGATCAGCGAGGCCCGACAACGCTCCGAGGAAGCCCGCAAGCTGATCACTGAGGGCAGCGACCCTGCCCTCGTCAAACGCTTCGGTCCCGTCGCGGCCAAGGTGAAGATCGTCGCCGGCAACAGCTTTCGCGATGTCGCCGAGGAGTGGCTCGAGAAATGCGAGCGTGACGAGCTCTCGATCGTGACGATCAACAAGATCCGGTGGTTGCTCGACAAGGCCTATCCAAAGCTGGGTGCCCTGCCCATCGAGGTTATCCGGCCACTCGATGTTCTCGCCGTACTCAAAACGCTGGAAGCGGCCGGCACATTGGAGTCGGCGCGGCGACTGCGCAGCGTGATCAGCCGCATTTTCCGCTTCGGAGTCGCGACCGGCCGGATCGAGCGCGATGTCGCCTGTGATCTGCGCGGTGCGATCGCTACGCCAAAATCCAAGAACCTCGCCGCGATCACGACCGCACGCGAAGCAGGCGTCCTCCTGCGAGCGATCGAGAACTACACCGGCCATGAGATCACCGCGATCGCGCTGGAATGTTCAGCGCACCTTTTCGTTCGTCCTGGCGAGCTTCGTCAGGCTGAATGGCCGGAATTCGATGCCGATCAGTCGGTCTGGGCGATACCGCCGGAAAAGACGAAGATGCGGCGGCCCCACTGGGTGCCGTTGTCCCGTCAGATGATGGCGAAGCTTCACCGCCTCCACGATCTGACCGGAAGCGGTCAGCATCTTTTCCCCTGCCTCGGCAAGGATGGAATGCCGATGTCGGAAAACACGGTGAACCTGGCCCTGCGTCGGCTTGGTTTCAAAGCAGACCAGATGACGGCTCATGGCTTTCGAGCGATGGCGGCAACGCTGCTCAACGAGTCCGGCCAGTGGCACCCGGACGCCATTGAACGCCAGCTTGCTCATATCGAGACCAATGAGGTGCGGCGCGCCTACACTCGGGGCGAATATTGGCCGGAACGCGTGCGGATGATGCAGTGGTGGTCCGATCATATCGAGGAGTTGCGCAAGGCCCCACTCGTTCAGCGCAGCTCATTCGGGTCTGTCCCTACTCCTGCTGTCCGATTAGCTTCTTGAGGTTCCTGTAGGGGATGAGCGTAGCTCGGCCGAGCTTCACGATCTCAATATCGCCGGACTCGATCAATTCGTAGATAGCCGTCTTGCCGAGTCCGAGAAGCTCGGCCGCCACCGTGACCCGGACCGCCAACGGTTCCAAAGTTCCGTTGGCCAACCGCGGGAGCTTGTCGAAGCCGTTATCGGTCATTTCTCGTGACCTTTCGGCACCAGGTGGACCAACTGTACGACGTTACTATTTACATCGCCCGTCTGAAGCCTCGCGGTCATCAGCTTAACAGCTTTGGCGATAAAATCTTTGAGGCTGGAATAGACGATAAGTTCGGCTCGACCAACCCTGACCCGTTCTATCGCCCCGGACGCGGCGAGCTGTTTGATCCGAACTTCATCGAGACCGGTCAACTGAGCAGCCACCGATATTTTTACGGTCAGAGGTTCCAAGTCGGGGACTGTTGTCACGATGATGGTTGAGCCAATACTGCGGTTAGCCATGAAATCTCCTGCGAGCGCGAGTGCGGGCAGAAATTGTCCCGCGACGCGGAGTTCTGAGAAAGAGACCTTCCGGGGTCTCGAGGTACCTTTTGGCGGCCATTTGCGGCCACCATTCGGATGGTAGCGGAGGAGGCGCTATAACTTTCGTCTCAGGCAATTTCAGAGCGTCTCCAACTACCCTGTAAAATCAGCGGTTTATCTTGTAACGTGTTCGCGGTCGGTCGCCCTGAATCGCCTGAATTCCCGCTAAAATGTGGGAACGATTGTGGGACCAAATACCCCCGTTTTTGGCGGTATGAATCCCTGACAGGGACTCGAACCTGATGGCGCTGACAGTATTGAAAGTGAAGAACGCGAAGCCCGGTCGCCATGTCGATGGCAGGGGCTTGTGCCTCGTCGTGAAGCCCAGTGGCGCGCGCACCTGGGTGCTGCGCATGCAGTTGAAAGGCCACCGCCGCGACTATGGGCTGGGATCGGCGCATGATGTTTCGCTGACCGATGCCAGAACAGCGGCAGCGGAATTGCGCCGCCGCGTTCGTGACGGTTTCGATCCTGTCGCCGAGCGACGCAAGGCGCGGAAGGTCATACCGACCTTCGAAGCCGCAACCCGTTCGTGCCATGAAACCTTGGGTGACGGATGGAAAGACGGGCATCATTCCCGCTGGCTATCCGGTTTCGAGCGCCACCTCTTTCCGCGCATCGGCAAGAAGCCGGTCGACAAGGTGGACAGCGCCTGCGTGGTCGAGGCGCTGTCTCCAATATGGCTGGAGATACCGGAAACGGCGCGGCGCTTGCTCCAGCGCATCGGCGTGGTGCTCGATTTCGCGCATGTGAAAGGCTGGGTGCCGGAAGAGGTTTCCTTGCGTTCGGTGCGCAAGGGCTTGCCCCGACAGAACGACAAACGCGGCCATATGGAGGCCATGCCCTATGCCGATGTCCCGTCACTGATGAAAAAGCTTGCCACTGCAGCCCAGACGACCGGACGCGACGCCATGCGCTTCACGATCTACAACGCCGTGCGGTCCAACGAGACGCGCCTTGCGGTATGGACCGAGTTCGATCTCGAAAAGGCGGTATGGACCATTCCCGCTGAACGGATGAAGGCAGGCGAAACCCATGTGGTGCCGCTTTCGGCACCGGTTTTGGCATTGCTTCGCAAACGCTGGGCCGAGCGGACCAGCGATGCGGGCTTGGTTTTTTCCAACGACGGGAAGAAGCCGATCAGCGACATGACCATGACCAAGCTTCTGCGCGACGATGGATTCGCGAGCATCACCGTGCACGGCTTCCGATCCACCTTCACGGACTGGGCCGCCGAATGCACCGACTTCCCCAAGGAGGTCGCTGACAAGGCGCTCGCCCACAAGCTACCCAACAAGGTCGAAGCCGCCTACCGCCGAACCGATTTCTTCGAGAAGCGTCGGAGCCTGATGAAGCAATGGGCTGACTATCTGGGCAATAGCGCCTCGGCAGCGAATACGGCGACAGCCGAGCCTATTCAGGCTCGCGCTGCCGCATGACCAGCTCGTGCAGACTGGCAGTCGTGATACGGGTCGACTTACCGAGCTTGATGGCCTCGATCTGGCCCGACGCAATCAGCTCGTAGAGTTTGGTGCGACCGACGCCGATCATGCGCGCAGCGTCATTGACCTTCACGCAGATCGGCTCGACCGAAGGCGGCGCTGTCACAGCGCCGCGCTCTCATTCCGGTACGAGACCGGATCATCGATCCAGCGGTTCACAGCGGATTCCCGCCAGCCCGCGCCGTGAACGCTGATCTTCACCTGAGACGGGAAAGTCCCCTCTGCGATTTTGCGATACATGGTGGAGCGGGACAGGCCGGTGCGGGCGAGAACGGTCTTGAGGCGGATGATTTTGTCAGTGTTGGACATGGGACTTGCTTCCATTCGTTGGCAGTTACTGGTTGCCCCTGACGCAAGAATTGATTGTCCAAGTGCTTGGCGCAAGGCAGTTTCCGAGCAGACAGGTCCACATCGCAATCCCGGATAGAATGAAAAAGAGAAGGATAGGCACGGCTACGGACGGATAGAGAAGGTCACGGACGCCAACACCGTGCGGCCTGAGGCGGCGAGTTTTTTGCCATTCCCCGGCGGAGAAGCTGATTCACCTACCACGACTGCTCCAGTGACGGAGATTTGCGCAAGCATCGACGGCGTTTGCGCGCGAATCGCGCAGATATTGGTTCAGCTTGGTGCGCAATCGAGTTCTGGCCTTTCGGGCTGCCGATTGGCATGTTTCCCAGATGACCAATACTTTGCCGATCCGACTTCCCTGGCCACCTGACTTCCCCGATGTTGTCATTCATACCGATGTCCGCACCCGTGACAGGCATCCCGGCTACGCTGCCGCCAAGGCGGGGGATGCTGAGGCGGCTCTCCTGCTGGCATCCGATCTACTGTCGCCAGATGGAATAGTGAGTCTTCAGGAGATTATCGGCAATCGGCCTACTCTGCTCCTGCCGGTCGTGGCAGACGAGCTAGCGGGCTTCAACGCGATCCCCGATGCGATGGCGCAGGTGTTGGGCAACGAACTTGGCACCCCCGTCATCGCCGGTGAAATCGTTCAGACAAACAAAGTCGGCCATACCCGCGCCCCGGCGTTTCAGCGGCTGGTCACCCCGGCAACGTTCGAAGGGCAGGTGCAACCGGGTGCAAACTATGTGCTTGTTGACGATCACGTCGGCCTTGGCGGCACTCTCGCCAACCTGCGCGGTTACGTCGAGGCACGGGGCGGAGAGGTCATCGCGATCACGACCCTGACCGAGAGCCGGGACGCACGCATAATTTCATTGCAGCCCGCAACCCGAATTGTGCTATGGGAGCGGCATGGCCAAGCACTTGACGACCTCTGGCAAAGCCAATTCGGCTATGGGATCGACTGCCTCACGGAAGTCGAAGCCCTCAACCTATGTCGTCAGCACTCCGTTGCCGCCATCGAGGATTTCTTGGCTCAGGCAGCAGTCGAAGCACGTGGCCGAGGTCTCCAGACAGCGGTTGAGCCAGGCCACTGACTGAAGAAATCGAAAATTTGCATAGTCGCGGTCGATGCGGCGATGATGGCAAAGAATCTCCGTTGAGTTTGGCAGGGTTTCTTCCCGGTGTTCCAGTCGAACATGTCTTGAATCGATTTGCCGCTGCTGGCGGAAACGAAATTGGGTCCGGGAAATTTCAGAGTCCCGAAAGTTCCGCCGCACTCGCGGTTAACTGCTTCGGTTGGTTCATCTTGCACCCATCGCGCTTCCCCTTCCTTCCGGGGATCGATACCCACCATCCTGTCGAAATGGTGGATGTCGAGTTCACCGCACGCTTCCCGTGGGCGGGCGGACGCCATCCGTGGCTGGATGCGGTTGTTCAGACGCCAAGGATGCTGATCGGGATCGAAAGCAAGCGGTTCGAACCCTTTCGCGACAACAAATCCGTTTCGCTGTCCTCAGCCTATGACCGCCCGGTTTGGGGAAACAACATGCGCCGTTACGAGGACATGCGCGACAAGCTGCGATCTGGAGAGGCATCATTCCGCCACCTCGACGCGGCCCAGTTGGTCAAGCACGCCTTTGGGCTTGTGACGGAAGCTGGACGACGAAACCGGAGCGCCGCACTTTACTACATCTTCGCGGAGCCAGCCTCTCGGGAAGGCAAAGCCATACCGGATAGCGATCACGCGAGACATCGGCAGGAAGTAGCGGATTTTGCCTCTGCCGTGGACGGCGACGATGTGCGCTTCCAGGCCGGAAGTTATCGGGAATGGATCTCGACCTGGCCTCACGATGACGAAATCCAAGCACATGGCCGAGCCATCCTTGCGAATTTCGCACCATGAGCGCTGCAAGTTTGCCGCGCACGGTGACGGCGGCAGAGATAGCACGGACTGCGGGCATCGATCCGAAAACCTTCCGTGCAGCACTGAGGCGAGCAAACCTCAAATGGCACGCGCACTACGAAAGGTGGGAAGTCCCGTTTGGCAGCGCCGAGCATCACGACATGAGCGACGTGCTGGCATCGCTCACGCTGTCCGGAAAGCCCGCGCCGACATCACTTCCGCGCACCCGCTCCCTTCAATCAGCGCCACGCGGAAGCAGCGATGAAACATGGATTATCGGGCTATGCGATGAGGTGCTCGGGGAACAAGCCATCCGCCAGCATCGGTTCCCATTCCTGACTGGCGATCCGGGCGCGACTGGACGAAGATCACCGCTACCGGTCGATGCGTTTTATCCGGCGCGAAAACTTGTCATCGAATTCCACGAAATCCAGCATTCGCAGCCAGTTGCGCATTTCGACAAGCGTCAAACGGTGTCAGGGGTGTCACGCGGTGAACAACGGCGCCACTACGATGAGCTTCGACGCAAGGTGCTTCCCCAGCATGGAATAGACATTGTCGTTTTCGACTATTCCGAGTTCGAACACACCACCGCAGGCCGCTTGCGACGCACCAGCCGAGATCGCCAAATCATCGCAGAGCGGCTGCATTGCTATGCCAAGCCTAGAAACGGTGATTGATGTAATCGGTAATCGCCGCGCCGCTTAACTCGGTGGTGGCGTTCCCGCCGCGAACGAAGAGCCGTTGCTCCTTGCCGTCCTTGAGAAAGGCGGCTTTCGGACCAGGCTCGCACCTGACGATGAGAACCCGCTCCCCTTGCTGGTCATCGAAGTGCGGATGGACATAGGGCAGAAAAACCTCGCCGATCCGATCCTTGATGAGATTGACGAGGTGCAGTCCCATCTTGTCCTCGTTTGGAAAACCGTCGGCGCTGATCCCGAGAACTTCACCATCATCAGCAACTCCGATGAGCAATGTGCCGCCCTTGGCGTTCAGGAACCCGGCAATCGTCTTGAGCGCCGACAGATGCATCTTTTCGTCGGGCTGGCCCGTGTGCAGATTGATGCGGAGCGTTGACTTGAACTCGACGGCACCAGTTTCGCCGCCCGCAATCAGCTCAGCGACTGAGGGCGGTGAGACGGCCTCGATGGCTGCGTCACCGCGCAGCCGCTCCCATGCGCGCCGGACGACCTGCGCCATGCGAAGGCGGCGCTCGACCAGGAATTGATCGTAGGGCAGTTCCCACCAGAGGTGCGGCAGGGCGTGCAGACCGTAAACACGCTCCCGTTCCGCAGCCGTCATCTGGACATCGAGCGCCGGGACATATTCCGCCGGGGGCTGCTTCCCGATCTTGATGTTGTCCGGCCATTCAACCGGCGCGAAATTGGCAATTTGATTGATCAGCTTCAGATCGGTGACGCCCTGAGCTTCGAGATAGGCACGCGGGAACAGATGGTGCTGTTCCAGCGATGCTTTCGATCCCTTGATCGCCGGATCAACCATGGCCGCAAGTTTGAGCGGGCTGAAAAGCGCGGGCGCATCGAGCATGATGAGCGAGGCCTGATAGGCGAAGAGCGTCGGGCTGCGCGCCGCCGATGTCGCGAGCTGACTGGGCAGCGTGATTTCCCAGTAATCATTGGTCAGCGTCGTATCGCAAATCTCGCGGAGTTTCGCGACGAACACTTCACCACTTGCCAGATCGCGGACCTGGCCAAGATCGGCTTCGAACCGGGTTTCGGGGGAACTTGTATATCGCCCCGTCATCGATGCCATGTAATAGAATTCGGCGATGGCCTGCCGCATCCGGGTGCGGTCGATACCGTAGTCCCGAATGCCGATGAGGTAGAGCACATAGCTGAAGATGATGGCCGCTTCCGAGCTGACCATCTTCTGCCCACGGTATCCCGCCAACTTGAGCGCATCGAGAAAATGGTGCCAGTTGGCGAGGTTCAGGACTGCTGTCTGTGCCTCGCGCATCAGGGTGAACTGCCCCTCGCGCTTGTCTGGATTGTCAACGCCGGTCGCGGCGTCCTTGCCACGCAACGCGCTGTAGACATTGGCAAGCCTCGCCCGCTTTAGGGCCAGCCCCACGGTGGCGCGTAGCATCTGGTCCGGCGAAGGCTTGATGAAATGGTTGTAAGGCGACGCCTGCCCTTCGCTCGGCACGGTAGCCTGAAGCGAGAAGTTCTCCAGCTCGACCCGGCCATCTTCCCAGAAAACCGACATCAGCGTCATAATGAAGTCGGCCTGGTTGAGCGCCTTGCCCTTGCCGTTGATGCGCACGAACACTTCGGCGATGGTTTCCTCATCGACCGACGACGCCAGTGTCAGCGCGACGAAATTGTAATTCGGCAGATTGCGAAGATGGTCGATGGCATCTTCGATGGCTGTTTCCTCTTCCTCGGAAATCTCGCGGATTTCTTTGAGTTGAGAGAGGAACGCCTTGCGGAACGCGCCAGCCTTGAAGTCCGGCCTCCACAGCACCGAGATGTCCGGGATGAAGGCCCGGTCCTTCTTGATGGCCGCATCGGCCACGTCGAAGCGGCCAGACAGCGGGTTGAACGCTATCTGGATACGCTCCTTCTTGAAGTTGGAACGGAGGACTTCCATCCCCTTCACAACCGCATAGAGCGAAGTCAGGCGCTGCTGGCCATCGACAATCGCCAGTTCCGGCACCGACTGTTTCGGGCCGGTGCCAATGCTCTTCAGAGCTCCATCTGCGCCGGTCTTCCAGAACAGCAGAAAACCGGCGGGATAACCGCGATACAGGGAATCGAAGAGATCACGGACGTTGACGTTCGGCCAGACGAAAGGCCGCTGCAATTCCGGCAATCCGATCTTTCCCATATCGATGTCTTCGATCAGGGACGAAATCGGAACATTACTTGTCGTGAAGATTGCCATTGATTACCCGCCATTCGAAAAATCAGGTCAAGACATCGGTTCTGTCCAACACAATGTCTAGAACATATCGTCGTCGATTGCCGGCTTCTTCGGATCGCCCGAGTTATTGGCTTTGTCCGCCTCCATCTTGGCCGCAACCTGCTCCAACTGATCGCCTGCAACGTTGTTGAAGAACCGCAAGGAGTCGGACTTGCCGGGGCAATGTTCCCCACGAATCGACATGCGACCTGCGTCCCACCACCGATAGGTGCAGCCCTTCTCGCTCGACCGTTCGGAACGGCCATACTCGGCATCGAGCAGCCCAATGAAGCGTTCATAATCGGCTGTCGATTCAAGGATGTAATCCGCCCGCAGCAAATGCCGGACGAAACCTTCGATGACGACTTCCCTGACGCCGCCAAGACCGACGGGCGGGGACAGCGTCCATTTGGGGAAGGATTCGCCGGTATCGTTGCTCGCAAGCACAGCGGAGCCGCGCCCCTCGAAGGCAGCCACGATGCCATACACATCGGTCGAGATCGGGCTGACGCCCGCGAGCTTCACGCCGGTCGATGGATAGTCGACCACGGTAATGCCATAAAGACCGTTCCACAGGCCCTTGACCCTGTCGTCCTCCCCGAAACTCTTGGTGTCACTGACGATGGCCGCCATTCCCTTGTCCAGGATCGAGGTGAGCGTCAGGCGCGGGCCGGTGAAGCCGAAGCTGATCCTGTCACGGTAGGCCACGTTGCCCGCCGAAAACTTCTCTCCGTCGCGAAGATCGCGCAAGCCGCACCGTCGCAGCACGTTGAGATCGGTCATCCCGAGCGAGAGCACCAGCAGGTGAATGCCCTGCCCTGGCTCCCGGATGAAATGGATGTGAACTGTCTCGAACTTGTCAGGCGTCGCGGGATCGTCTTCGCACACCCATTTGGCGCGGTGGGCGCTGTCGGTAGACTGGCGCGCGCAGCCGGTGAGCGCGGCGACCGTTGGCGCGAGCTTTTCGAAATCGCTTTCGAACCGGGGCGTGATTTGCGGCAGGCTGCACCAGTTCATGGCCTGCGCAGGCACCGCCGATACCGCCGCTGCCAGACCAACCAACGACAAAAACGCGCCCCTCATCCCCATTCACTCCTGCAACTCAATCCCGGATATCCGCATCGGGTTGCCCGGCCATCAGCGCGTTGATCCACAGCAGCGCCAGTTCGGGGCTGCGGTATCGGCCTGAATAACGGGCGCGCTCTTCACGCTCGACAGTCGGGAAGGTCGAATAGATGTAGCGAATATCTTCGCGCGATTTGACCGGGTTCGCGGCATCCCAGACGCCGTAGAGAATGAAGTAGAGCGCATCGAGCTTCGCCCGGAGCATGCAGCGGCGTTCCTCGTCCCACGCAAACGGTGGCTTCACCTGCCCAGCGCCATCCACGTGCCCGAGATCACGGGCGAAGGGTGCCAGATCATGGGCCGTGTATGACAATTCGAGCACCGCCTGACGCACGATGTCCGATGCGGATTTATCGCCAATCTGGCGCACATATGCGTCGGGCGGAATAACCGGTATCTGGGCTACAATGTACTTACTCAGGTGGCGGCTCTGGATCTTCTGCCTTGCGAGATAATCGGCAAAAATCGACGCCAAGTTACCTTGCAGAAGCGCCAATAAGTTAACGTCTGCGCTCTTCCCAGAAAGCAAAGGTAGTGTGTTGCCGTAAGCACCGCGAGGTACAATTGCACTTATCAGGCTACGATAATTATTTGTATTGCAGACATCATTGAATCCAATTGCGTAGTCAAATTCTGGATCGGCATCTTCTTCAAGAATCCAGTATCTTGGAACCGGAAGAAAATCCGGGTCTTGGAGTTGCTCGTCGCTACTGTGGACGGGGACACCCTGACCGCTAATGGATGTGGTCTGCCCCCGAACCCCTGCATAGCGGTGATTGTAGATTGAGACCATTTTGCCTTCGCAAAGTCGCAACCAACGGCCCTTTGCAGATTGATACTCCCCGGCATCGATTGGCCAAGCACCCTCTTCCTCGACCAGCATGTTCGCTGTCCGAAAGCCCCTGCTTCGGCTCGTCATGTTGACCATCTGTTGATACTTGAATGGGTAGACTGATCGCTCGGTTCGGCCCTGACCTTCGATGAGAATAGGAAATTGATCGTAGGCCTTTGTCAGCAGTCGAAGTCCATCTGTGGTCCGAAGGATTGGCATAGTTCCGGTGTTCGGGTTCAGCCGCTTCAACGTCGCCTTTGAGAACTGCACTGGCTGCGGCGCATTTTCATCCGTCGGAAGTTGGTGCAGCTTCACCGCATACTCGAATTTCGTGAACGACCTCGCGTCTCCACCGACAACGAAGACAGTTGGCTGGTCCTCAGCGTGGACATCTTCAAACAGCCAATGGCGACGATTTTCGAACGCAATGAAAGCGCGCAAATGGTCTGCGTCAGTAACCCGTTGAATGAATTCTGATACATTGTGATCGGTGCCGATGCCGATAGGAGTAAGGACTCCCACCATACCTTTACTTCCGATCATCTGGAGAGAACGCTCAACGAAAACCTTGTAAATGTTGAGTTTCCCAGAGTTCAACTCGGAATATATCTTGCCCGTCCGAACGACTCGGGATGCCTGCTGCCGCCGCTCCTGCGCCTCATTGTATTGACGCAGAAGATCAGGCCGTAGCTCCTTCAGCGCAGCGATCATGTCTTCTCGCTTGGCCTTTAGCGGCTCGCGAGCAATTTCAGGATCACGTGCCGCAAACCAAGGGACTTCCTCGAATTCGAATCTATCCCAGGGCGGATTGCCGACGATGGCATCAAAGCCGCCCTTGCGTTCCCCGCTGGCCCAGTCCTGCCACACGCCCGGAAAGGCAATCTGCCAGTTGAGAAACCGCTCTTCCTCGATCAGTTGGCGGGCGTTGCGCCATATTTCGGTGAAGGCTTCGACTTCTGCCGGGCGTGCCTTGCCGCCTTCCGGTTCCTTGCGACCGCGCGCAATGGGGATGGCATCGCCGAAGCGGCCATCGAGCCACAAGCGCACTAGCGCCTTCCCGTCCTTGTCGAGATTGAGCCAGTCCAGCGCGTGCATGAAGCTGACGAAGCCATCCAGCTCGCCCGTCATCAGCTCGACATCCTGCCACATGGCAGCGGAGCGGTGAGCCTCGGCAATCTCGGCGTCGGTCAGCGCTTCGATGGTCTTCATCGCCTCGGCACTGCGCTGGGCATTGCGCAGCGCCTCGTTCCAGAGCAGCTCGCCACCCAGCTTTGCCGCCTTGTCGATGGCATCGCGGACCCACAGGCCGAACAGGCTGTCACCGCACCGCAGGTGATGGTCAATGAAGGATAGGGGCGCGCCGACGGTGAAGGTGTGCAGCCACAGCGCGACCTTGGCCAGTTCCACCGCCATCGGGTTCTTGTCCACGCCATAGACGCAGCGCTTCAGCACCATGCGGCGCACGATGTGGCGATCATCGAGCTGGGATTCGTCAATCGCCCAGCCCTCTTCACGGGCGTTCTTCAGGATGGTGCGGCGGATTTCGCCGATCCTGTCAGCCAGTGGGCTGGCGTAATCAATACCTGCCTGTTCCGCCGCAGCCGAGGCTTCGGCCATGGCTTCCAGCACCTTGTCGGCCATGAGATCGACAAGACTGACCAGAAAGTGCCCGGACCCCATCGCAGGGTCGCAGACACGCAGCCGCAGGATGGCTTGTGCCGGATCGGCATCGCCCAGTTCGGCCCGGACATAATCTTCCGCATCGCCCTTCCTGATCCGGCCAATCGCCGCCACGAAACCGGCGTTCGCATCGGCGAACAACGGCTCAAGCGTCTTTTCCAGGATCAGGGTGACCAGTTCGTCGGGTGTGTAGTAGCTGCCGCTGTTCTTTCGCGCGAAGGCATTAGGCCGGACAGCGATTACGTCGTCCTCGCGAACCACCTCATGCTCCAGCAGTCGCTCGTAAATCGATCCGAGCTGCTGGACGGTAAGGTCGCGATAATTGATGTAGCGCCGATCACTGCCTTGCCGTTCGAACGAAAGCTTGTCGATGACCGGGGCAAGGACGCTGTCCGGCAATCGAACCTGGTCAAGCAGC